>MKRV01000120.1 GCA_001897995.1 Alphaproteobacteria bacterium 65-37
AGGAAATCCTCCAGCCAGATCAGGCTTTCGAGATCGAGATGGTTGCTCGGCTCGTCGAGCAGCATGCCGTCGGGCCGCATCAGCAGGATGCGGGCGAGCGCCACGCGCATCTTCCAGCCGCCCGAGAGCAAACCGACGTCGCCATCCATGCGTTCCTGGCTGAAGCTCAGCCCCGCCAGCACCTCGCGCGCCCGGGCCTCCAGCGCATAGCCGTCCAGCTCCTCGAAGCGGCCCTGTACCTCGCCATAGCGCTCGACGAGGGCGTCCATGTCGTCAGCCTGCGCCGGATCGGCCATCGCCGCCTCGAGCCGGGCGATCTCGACCGCCAGCTCGCTCACCGGCCCGACGCCATCCATTACCGCCGCGACCGCGCTCTTGCCCGACATCTCGCCGACATCCTGGCTGAAATAGCCGATCGTCATGCCGGGATCGATCGTCACCTGGCCGTCGTCCGGCTGCTCCTGACCGGCGATCATCCGAAAAAGCGTGGTCTTGCCGGCGCCGTTGGGCCCGACCAGCCCCGCCTTCTCCCCCTTCTGGATGCCCATCGACGCGTCGATGAACAGGATCTGATGGCCGTTCTGCTTGCTGATGTTATCGAGACGAATCATGGGGCGTTGCTGGAGGGAAAGAGGCGGCGACGCAAGCCACACGCAGATGACGGTATTGCGACTGATTGTCTCTTACTCCTACTAGATCGAGCAGAGCGGCTTGCTCGCGATGTCGTAGGTCACCGGCTGCCCCAACTCATTGATGACGGCTTGGCGACGTGGACCTGGAAGGCATGCTCGAAGGATAGTAGTCAGCGGTTGTGCCGTCGGTTGCGGTGAAGGCGAGTCGTGGGAGCACTGCCTCGGGACAGGTTCATGGTCGGCGCGAGCACGTCGGTGGGGGTTAGTCACCAGGCGGTCTCGTCCTGGAATGTACGACCGCCCATGATGTGCAGGCGCACATTTCGCGGGTTCCCCACGGCCTAGGTCCGCAGCTCCACATGTTCGCGCCTCCCCGGTCACTCGAGGAGCTGTCGGGGAGCGTGGACATCTTTGCAAGCAGGTCTCTCACTGTGGTTTTTCCGCAGCGGCTTGGCACAAGAAATAGGCCGACAGCTCGCTCACTATCCGCATATCAGCCTGACCGAACGATCCTAAAGCGCGCCGGGAGGCTGTGGCAAAGGGCGGCGCGCACGTCGCCCAATAGGCCGACGATTGCTTCCACATGCCGTTCGGGAACACGCATGCGCGCACCGGTCAAAGCCGCAAATACTGCCTCAGCCAAAACCGCCTCACCGAAGGTGTTACGCACCTCTGGTCGAAGGAGAAGGTCCGAAGTCGCACGAACTTCCAAGTTGGGGAGGCGCCGGGCGGCAAGGTTAGTGGCCTTGCGCTCATCAATCACAGCGCAGGCGCCCAGCCGTTCAGCGTAGGCGAGGGTTGCGGCCTCGCCGTCATCAAGTGTCTCAGATGCTGCACCACTGACCAGCGACAGGAACAGGGCTTCATCCGCCGCGTCGAGCGCAACAACTTGAGTCAGCCCCATGCTGATCAAGCCGGTGACCTCATGCGCTGCCTGACGTCCTTTCGAACGTCCACGCTCCAGTTCGCTAAGTGCGACATCAGTAATGACGACGGGGCACGGGATCGCTTTGAGAATCCAATCGGCACCACCAGTGGCAGCGAGATTAATCCAGACACTGGCGTCCGCGACCATCATACCAGTTAACCTCAGCCGATCAGCCGAGGCGCATCACTACGACCAACGCCCTCGTCCTCGTAAGCGTCGATCAGTTCGCGTACCTCTATGCGATCAAGCTTCAGCAGCCGGGCAATCTGCCCCTCGCTGAGGAGCCCCTTCGCCCAAGCCTCACCGACTAATAGGGTCAGCCGCATCGAGACTGGTCGGCCGGCGTCGGCTTGGGCAGCGTCAGTTCCGACAGCCTCCCCTAGCACCTGGCGCTCTTGCTCGTCGGTGATGCCACCATTGTGCATGAACCAGTCCCAGGTGCCAACCTTAGCCAGATCAAGCTCTTCAAGACGGCGCACCAATGCCTCGCGCGAGACACCGAAGGCATGGGCGAGAAGAATGATGTGGCGGCGGGTCAACTGGGTAGCGCCGGCGGTAATCTCTTTGAACATTGTCATCACCGCACGAGCAGGAGTAAGGAAGGCTCGAGCAAAGGCAATGGCGTAGCGCTCTTCTCTACTGGACTCGGGTGATTTCGCATGCAGGGCGTCCGGCGACCTGCGGGCTGAGGTGAAGTGGCCAAGCTCGTGCGCGCCAGTTTGAGCTCGACGGTTTCGAGGATGCGCTGCGTTGAGCATAATGCAGGCGCCTGCACGTTCGTCATAGGCGTAGAGACCGGAGATCTTCGCCGGTAGTCGGCGCACGAATACCCGAGCTCCCAGCTGGAGTTCGAGCACCGACATGATGTCATGAATCGGCGCCATGCCGATTCCCAACCATTGCCGAAGCTCTGCCGCATCTTGTTCGGCCTGAACCGCAACATTACCGGGCAGGAGTGGGCGCTCCGGCGGGTCGTTGCGCGCACGCCGCACGCCTAGCAGGTTTTCCAGTTCAAGTTCAGCTTGTACCAAAACAGTAAGTAGATCGGCCGCAGCTTCCACATCAGCGTCCGCCTCAGCAGTCCGGCGGAAGCGAGGCTTTAGGTCGATCTGTACCGCTTCACGACGCATCAGGTTATTTACGGAGACCCCATAGAGCGCCGCGAACCGTTGCAATTCATCTAATCTTGGCCGACGTTGGCCCTGCTCAATTGCCACTATTGTGGTTCGCGCTACTTCCAAGGCTTCGCCGGCGGCGGCCTGGGTTACCTTGGCAGACTCGCGGGCGAGCCGAAGTCGCTCACCAAGCTCGTTAGCGGTGATCTCCTCGCTCATGGCCTTGCGCTAGCTAGCCGAGTGACAAAAGACGCCGCAGACAACGACCGGCGAAATCCGCGCCATTCTTCAGCGTGGCGCTCCAACATTCCACGCAGCTGGTGCTCTACTTGACCGGGGGCTTCGCTCAGCGCCTCCGCAGTCTCACGGGCGGCTCGACGAAGGCTGGGCACATGTAAAGGCGAATCGGCAAGTTCGGCCAAGTGGTCCATGTGTAGGACCCCGGCGATAGCGTATTCACGCAGCGCGGGTGTAATGCGCGCGAAGCCAGCGGCTGCACCATCTTCGAACCGCTCCACTGAGAGCCGTTCCCAAGTGTAGGTCTCAGCGGGCTCCTCGATGCCGGCCGTAAACATGCTCATCCGGCGCAGCATGCAGGCGGCACAGATTCCGCACTGGCGGCGCCGTCCACCCACCGAGGAGTGGCGGGATTGCTGCCAGCATGAGCGAGTGTCGGACCAGTTCGGCGCAGGCTTGAGGGAGGATGCCGACCGTAGGGTTTCACCCTTAGTGTTCCACAGTCGCGGATACTCGTAGCGCACCTCTTGGCCGGTGAGCACCATCAGGAGCCTTTCCATACGACGCGAAAAGGTTGGGTGGACTCGGTAATCTGGATAGGTCTGACCGCTTACTGCCAGCATAGGGCCAAAGGCACCCTGCCCGCTTTCGGTAACCACAATCCTCCGGACCTTGGCAAGCAAAGCGGCAATACCGGTCACGGCAGCGAACTTGAAGCCACGCGATCGTGCAGAGGTTTCTTCTCGCCTAACCACCTGGATTCGATAGGGAACGACTGCAAAAGGGGTCCGCTTCTTGGCGCGGCCCGGCTGGTCCACACCGCCGGCCCCGAGGCGTACACGAACCAACCCGGCGGCGCCCTCGTTGGCTGCTACTAGTGCGTGGACAGCTCGAGAATCAAGCCCGTCGCTGTAGGGCATAATAATCTGAGCACCTGATGGAAGATCCAAGGTCTGTTGTACTCGCGGCAACTCTTGATGCCGCGCGACGAAGGAGAAGCACCATGCGTCACCAGTGAGGAAACTCAGGGCATCCTCGAGCGCCACGCGGACGTCACGTCGATTCCAGAGCTCGGCATCATGCACTGCAATCTGAAGGTCGAATCTGCGGCTCCAACCCAGCTGGGGACGCCGGCGAGCGACATCGCAGAACTCCGCAGCGGCCGCGACGACCAGGAGATCAACAAGAATCGGATTCCAGTCGGCGAAGAAGTAAGACTCCAACCCTTCGGTATCGAGCTTGAGCACCATGCCAATCGGCGCAGGGATAGCACTCTTCCGCAGCGGCTCACCTGGCTCCAGAGCGTCGACCACGATGAGCGGCGCTTCAGTGTTCAAAGCTATCGCGTTCACAGCGGCACCCCGACTTCCACCCCGGACCGGTCGGTTTTCGGCGCTAGGCTTCGCATACTGGCGCCAGCGGCGATCCCCGTTGCGAGCTGGTCGGTACCCGCCGCAATAATTGAGTCCCTGAGTTGCGCACGCAAACGGCCAGCATCGGGTGATCTTTCTCGCAGGTAGTGCTCTTCAATTTGACGAGCGCGCTGAATCGCACGCTCGTCGAGGCTGGACTTGACGGCAGCCTCAAAGGCCTGTCGTCCCGCTTGGCCTTCGCGGATCGCATCGCAAGCCTGCTCAGTTAGCAATGCCTCCATCGGATTCGACGCTGCCGAGCGTAGGCGCTGGATTTCAGTGAGCACTACCGTTGGGAAAAGATGTCCTCGCTCATTGTCACCAAGCGCAGCACGAACCTCATCGCAGAAACCTGGGCGAACTGCGCTCCAGTCATCTAGCAACGCAGGCCGCATTACTTCTCCAACTTCCGCCGAGCTATGGACGGCGTTCGCCGCGACCTTCGCCAACAGCTTCCACGGCTTGCTCATGCTCAAGGTCTTGTACGGACCGTCGCTCATGGTAAGGGCCTCCAAGGGCTAGTCTTTATCGCAGCACCCGATCAAAATGTCAACTTGAATTGGATTTTATGATGACAATGTCAGGGTACATTTTGCAGGCACTAGAATCTCGAAGTCGCATGCTTTCGCTTGGCACGAGAGGCGGGAGAGGCTGTTTCTCGCCCGAGCGCCGACGTTCCAACCTAGTGCTCCCTGCCCCACTCTGAAGCTTTCAGGGACTAGCCTGTGCTGGCTCATAGACGGTCTCTACAATTTGAACGGCCAATTCAGAACGAAGCCTGTCGTTATCTACTGCTTACGCAAATCTAGCCGCGCTCCGCGCTCACAAACTCAGGTCTAGATCTCTGCTCTAGAATGCAGCTCAGCGGTTGGCCCTAAAATCAACCCGGCAAAGGGGAACTCATACGATAGACAGCGCCAGAAGCCGCGCAGAGACCAATCACAAACGAACTTCGTAGGATGGCGCGCCCTAGCACTGGCCTTCGACCATCTGACTGCGGACGAACACTAAATTGCGCAAATCTGGCTACAGCGGGTCAGACGCCTCCTCGAATCCGGAGCAAATGAAGGATTCGTAGAAGAGCCTCGTGCACCGGCATCGGCCCTGCAATCTTCGATCAGCGCACGAAGTGCGCGCCGGGCTGCCCGTCCTCATCGCTGAACAGCAGGTGACGCACAAGTTGCTCGCGCCTACCTCCGTGACCGACGGGATACAACGCAGTCGTCTCCGTCACCGCCGCGCTTTCATTTCGAGCTGTCACATGCTCAGGCATGAAGTAGTTGCCGTAGACCAAGCGCAGCCGGCTCTGGCCAGGTTCGAATGTTCGCATTTCGCGCCTGTTCAGGCGGTGGCGCAGTGCGTCGACGCCATTCCCCCCAGTCGTCTCGTAGCCGACGTGAATCACACCGGGCCGGTCGCCCGGCAACTGGCCGGATGCGCGCCCAACGACCCCACGGAAGTGCTGAGCTTTGCGCCGCTCCGCCTCAATAGAGGTACTGATCCATCCGACTATGCTGACGTGACCGACCGCGGTGGCGTGAAAAGGGCGACCCACGCCCGGCTCCCAATCGCCTCTTACGCTGTAGTCGGCCGCAGGATCGTACCTTCCGAGCAGCAATTCCACCATACGGCTGGAGCCAAAGTAGATATCGTCCATTTCGAGCACGTACTGCAGTGGTTGCCACGGAACGTCCATCACGGCACCGGCACCGCCCTCATCCTCCCATTCGTAGGGCTCGTCGCGCTCAATGAAGCGGATCGCCTTCTCGTGGAGATAGTCGTCGCCGAGCTCATGTAGTTCGCCCGTGAATCGCGCCAAGATCGCCAGCGGGCGACTCGCCTCGCGCGATACTTCGTGTGCGCCCGCGGCCATCCGCTCACCGGCTAGACGTTCCTCACGCGAGTAGTCCGATCGCCCAGCGCGCTTGCACTCGACAGCCCAGTGCGAGTGTCCGCGGTCTACGAAGAGGTCCGGGCGCTTCATCTTTGGCGTCTCGGGAACAAAGACCACCTGCGTCCAGCCGCGGAGACGGTACGCACCGGCAACTAGCAGTTCATAGATGCTGTCGTCGGGCCGCGATCTGCGATCAGTCATCATACGGTACGCGCGCTCGTCCGCACCCGTGACCTTCTGGAGCGATGGTAGGAGTTGGCCGAGCCTGCGAAACAGCGGCGCGATCCGGTAGCCCTCTGGCTCGAAGAAGTCCGGGCGAAGAACTGGGTCCGCGTAACAGCGCGCCTGATGGACGTACCATGCTACGGCATCCTCAGGATCGAACAGGGGCACTCGTCGCCCCTTCGCCCACTCGGCCTTTGCCGCCTGGAAGCGGGTTTCGGTGGCGAATGCGCGCGAGCGCCACTCGACATCGGGGACCTGCGCCACGAGCCAGCGAACAGCCGCGTCGACAAGGTCATCGCGCCAATCCTGCCCATGACGCTGCGCAAGCCAAGTTACGTCGCCGAAAAGTCCACTCATCCCTCACTCCACCGGTCAGGCGCCGATAGCAGGGGACGCGTGCGCGGCGTGCCGCAACTCGTCGAAGTCCATCGTGATGCCGGGTCGGTCCTCAACCTCGGGTAGGTCTTCGCCCCCAAAAATCGCGCCATGACGATCCCGAATCACAAGCTACTGGGATTGACTGAATACAAAGCGGTGGAGCCGCAGCCAACCCTGCTTCATGAATGCCGGAGCAGGATTGACGCGGTGCCTCGAGCCCAGCCAGGAATCTACTAGAACCTTGAGGTCGATGACTAAATTTTTAGGGAGACGTTAGTGTCTCCCATCCTACGACATATTTGTCGTGGGCCGGGAGCCATCAGCGTCCTACGAATAAGGACTACTTTCCTTAGTACTATACGTCCACCAGCACCCTATAGCACTATAATCCCCAGACATCTTTGTCTCCCGGTAACTCCGCTGAACGTCTTGTTACTTCCATTCGAGCGGAGCATATCCGTCACCATGACAAAAGCGCCCTACACAGTCACAGCCAACGTAATCGACCTTCCGTCACCGCCCAAGAAGCGGAAGCACAAGATGGACGACAAATGGTCGCCAAAGGTGATGAAGTTTGGTTTTACCCCCTTACCAAATCTCCTTCTGCGGGCGCAGGCCAAGCTGAAGATCGCTCCTGACGAATTTAACATCCTAGTCCAACTGATGCTCCATTGGTGGGATGCAGACGATGATCCGCACTTAGCCAAAGAGACAATCGCCTTGAGGATCGGAAAAAGCGCTCGCCAGGTGCAGCGCTATATTACGAGGCTAGAAAAGAAGGGCCTCCTCACCCGCAAGCCGAGGTACCTCGGGAAAAAGGCTCAGACGAGCAATGCCTATTCTCTTGGTGGGTTGGTGACTAAGCTGAAGCTGCTTGAACCCGAATTTGCCAAGGCCGCCGAACAGGTTCGACTAAAGAAGAAGAAGTTGGAAACGGCATAGCTCAACGCGGCATAGCTCAATGGACAGAGTCCCCACTGTCTGCCTAGCTCTCGACGTGACTGGCGAGACACTAGGAGTGGGAGGATACAGGTTCAAGTCCTGTTGCCGCGCCCTAATTCCTGCAAGTAGCCATCCCAACATGTCGACTCGAGGAGGGATGACGCACTATTCGATGCTGCTTCATCAAAAGCGGCAAGACCGCGAGGATGGGAATGGCGCGTCGGCACCTATTCCCACTCAATCGTTCCCGGCGGCTTGCTCGTGATATCGTACGTCACGCGATTCACGCCCCGCACCTCGTTGATGATGCGGTTGGCGACGCGGCCGAGGAAGGCGTGGTCGAAGGGGTAGTAGTCGGCGGTCATGCCGTCGGTCGAGGTGACCGCGCGCAGGGCACAAGCCTGGTCGTAGGTGCGGCCGTCGCCCATCACGCCGACGGTGCGCACCGGCAGCAGCACGGCGAAAGCCTGCCAGATCTCATCGTAGAGACCGGCCTTGCGGATCTCGTCGAGATAGACGGCGTCGACCTTTCGCAGGAGATCGAGCTTCTCTCTGGTGATGTCGCCGGGGATGCGGATGGCGAGGCCCGGCCCCGGGAACGGATGGCGGTTCACCAGGTCGGCCGGCAGGCCGAGCTCGCGGCCGAGCACCCTCACCTCGTCCTTGAACAGCTCGCGCAGCGGTTCCACCAGCTTCATGTTCATGCGCGCCGGCAGGCCACCGACATTATGGTGGCTCTTGATCGTGACCGAAGGTCCGCCGGTGAAGGAGACCGATTCGATCACGTCGGGATAGAGCGTGCCCTGCGCCAGGAATTCGGCGCCGCCGATCTTCTTGGCCTCGGCTTCGAACACGTCGATGAACAGCGCGCCGATCGTCTTGCGCTTCTTCTCCGGGTCAGTGACGCCCTCCAGCGCCTTCAGGAACTCCTTGGAGGCGTCGGCATGGATCAGCGGGATGTTGTAGTGGTCGCGGAACAGCCGCACGACCTCCTCGCCCTCGTTGAGGCGCAGCAGGCCGTGGTCGACGAACACGCATTGCAGCTGGTCGCCGATCGCCTCGTGCAGCAGCACGGCCACCACCGAGGAATCGACGCCGCCCGACAGGCCGCAGATCACC
>MKRV01000121.1:0-14373 GCA_001897995.1 Alphaproteobacteria bacterium 65-37
ATGCCCGAAGGCGTGATCTTCGGGCACAACACGCTCTACTTCGCCTACGAGCAGGGCTCGGCGCTGCAGAAGGCGTTCGTGATGGATTACATGGACCGTTACAAGGAGGTGCCGCACTGGGAGGCCGACCGCGCCTACTTCGCGCTGGCGGCCTACAAGGCGGGCGTCGAGGCGGCCCAGAAGGCGGGCGGCAAGTGGCCGACACAGGACAAGGTGAGCGAGGCAATGCTCGGCGTCGAGGTCGAGAGCCTGGGCGGCAAGGGTCGCTTCCGCAAGGACCGCATCGCCGAGCAGGTCTTCTATCAGGGGCCATCGACCAACAAGAACCAGTATGACTTTCCGACCTTGGCCTCGGTCGATGTGCTTCAAGCCAGCCAATTGCAGAAGCCGCCAGGGGCGGACTTCTGGGAGTGGATCAAGACGGCCAAGATGCCGGTCTGAGTCTCGATGGCGTTTGTCGATATCGTCCTCGGCGGGGCGTTCCACGCCGCCATTCTGTTCCTGGTGGCGGCCGGTCTTCAGCTCGTGTTCGGTGTGCAGAAGATCGTCAATCTCGCCTGCGGCTCCTTCTATGCCCTCGGCGCCTATTTCGGCATCACCGCAGTCGGCGCGGCGGTCGGGCTCGGCCTGCCGCCGCTGCTCTTCCTGCCGGTCCTGATCCTGGCCGGCCTGCTGATCGGCTTGGTCGGCCTGCCGATCGAGCGCTTGCTGTCGGTCGTCTATCGGCGTGACGAGAGCTACCAGCTCCTGCTGACGTTCGGCCTGCTGCTGATGTTCCAGGACGTCTTCCGCTTCGTCTGGGGCGCCACGCCGCGCACCATGGACGGCGTCTACATGGCCTACGGCACGGCCGAGATCCTGGGCACGCGCGTGCCGGCCTACAATCTGCTGGTGATCGCCGCGAGCCTCGTCGTGGCGGCGGCACTCGGCCTTTTCCTGCAGCGCACCAAGACCGGCCGCATCGTGCGCGCGACGGCCGAGAACCGCGACATGGCCGAGGGGCTGGGCGTCAACGCCTCGCGCATCTTCGCCCTGGTCTTCACGGTGGGCTGCATGCTGGGCACGGTGGGGGGCGCGCTGGTCGTGCCCTCGAGCGCGGCGTCGCTGGAAATGGCCGTCGAGCTGGTGGTCGAATCCTTCGCCGTGGTGGTGATCGGCGGCCTCGGCAGCATGCGCGGCGCGCTGGTCGGGGCCCTGATCGTCGGCCTGATGCGGGGGGCGGCCATCTCCTTCATGCCGGAGATGGAACTGCTCTCGATCTACATCGTGGTCGTCGCCGTGCTGATCCTGCGACCGGCCGGCCTGTTCGGAAAGCCGGCGACATGAGGGGGCTGCCATGAGCCAGCAATCCCTCGCCGTGCCCCTCACCATGCCGTCGAGGCCCTCGCGTCCCAGCCTGCGCGGCCTCTGGATCTTCCTCGGCCTGATCGCGCTGATGGCCGTCATGCCGCTGTGGGCGTCGCCCTACACCTTGCTGCTGCTGGTGCCGTTCTTCGCCTATGCGATTGCGCTGCTGGGCTTCAACCTGCTGTTCGGCATGACCGGGCTCCTGTCGTTCGGCCATGCGCTGTTCATCGGCGTCGGCGCCTACACCGCGTCGACGCTGACCTCCAAGATGGACGTGCTGGGCTTCGAGCTGATCCTGCTGGTGGCCGCGCTGGTCTCGGGCCTGGTGGCGCTGGCTGTCGGCGCGCTCTGCGTCCGCTACACCCGCATCTTCTTCGGCATGCTGACCTTGGCCTTCGGCATGCTGTTCTATTCCTTCCTGTTCAAGTTCTACGGCATCACCGGCGGCGACCAGGGCATGCGGGTCCTGCGCCCGACCTTGCTCGGCATGGAATGGCCGGGCGGCAAGACGGCCTTCCTGACCGGTCCGTTCTATTTCTACGTGCTGATCCTGCTCACCCTGCTGGGGCTGGTGATGTGGCGCATCGTGCAGTCGCCGTTCGGCCTGCACCTCAAGGCGATCCGCGAAAATGCCGGCAAGGCGTCCTATGTCGGCGTGCAGATCTTCCGTATGCGGCTTGCTGCGTTCGTGATCTCGGGCGTCTATGGCGGTATCGCCGGCGCCATCCTGGCGGTGACGACGGGGCTGGCCGATCCGGAGCTCACCTATTGGACGCATTCCGGCAACCTCGTCTTCATGGCGGTGCTGGGCGGCAGCGGCACTTTCGTCGGTCCCGCCGTCGGGGCGCTCGCCTTCGTGCTGCTGCAGGACTTCGTGATGACCGTCACGCAGTACTGGCGCTTCGTCATGGGCGGCGTGCTGGTGCTGCTGGTGGTGTTCCTGCCGCAGGGCCTGATGGGCGCGGTCGAGGGGTGGCTGGTGCGGCGCGCGGGAAGCGGGGCGCCGGGCCGGGCAGGGGACCGATGACCGCTGCAGCCAACGGCCGTCTGTTCGAGACCCGCAATGTCTCGATGCATTACGGCGCTTACCGTGCCCTGCACGATGTCTCCTTCCATGTCGCCGACGGCGAGTTCGTCTCCATCGTCGGGCCCAATGGCGCGGGCAAGACGACGCTGGTCAATGTCGTGACCGGTCTCTTGAAGCCCACGACCGGCGAGGTGCGCTTCATGGACCGCGATATCGCGGGGGTCGGGCCGGTCGAGCTGGCGCGCCGCGGCATGTCGCGCGCTTTCCAGCTGGTGAACATCTTCCCGGCGCTCACCGTGCGCGAGACCTTGGCGGTTGCCGTCGCGTCGAGGCTGCGGCGGGTCGCCAATCCCTTCCGTTCGCTGTGGCGCGACCGCGAGCTGCAGGCCGATGTCGAGCGGGTCGCAGCCGCGGTGGGGCTCGCGGCGCGGCTCGAGACCCAGGCGTCGACCCTGTCGCAAGGGGAGAAGAAGCTCCTGGATATCGCCAGCGCCTTTGCGCTCAACCCTTCGGTCATCCTGCTCGACGAGCCGACCAGCGGCGTCTCGACCGCCGACAAGCATTCCATCATGGAAGTCATGGTGGCCGCCGCCAAAGCCGCCGGCGTGCGGGCCATCGTGCAGGTCGAGCACGATATGGATCTGGTGGCGCGCTACTCGCACCGCATCGTGGCTCTGCAGGAGGGCAAGGTGCTGGCCGATCTGCCGCCCGACACCTTCTTTTCCGACCCGGCGATGATCGCAGCAGTGGTCGGCACGCGGCCGCCGGCGATGAAGAGGGCGCCGTGATGCTCCAGCTCACCGATCTCAAGGTCGATATCCAGGGCAGCCGCATCCTGAACGGCATCAGCCTGTCGGTCGCGGCCGGCGAACTGGTCTGCCTGATCGGCCGCAACGGCGCCGGCAAGACCACGACCTTCCGCAGCATCATGGGCTATCGCCGGCCCTCTGCCGGCCGGATCGCGTTCGACGGCGCGGAGATCACCGGCCTGCCGACCTGGCGCATCGCCCAGAGCGGCGTCGGCTTCGCGCCCGAGGAATCGGAGGTCTATGCCGATCTCACGGTCGCCGAGAACATCGAGCTTTCGACCTGGACGCGGCCCAAGGGCCGGCCCGCCGCGACACGCATCGAGGAAGCCTACGCGGTCTTCCCCAAGCTCAAGCAGTACCTTGCCCGCGGCGGGGCGCAGCTTTCGGGTGGCGAGCGCAAGATGGTGTCGATTGCCCGCGCGCTCACGCTCGATCCCAAGCTGCTGCTGCTCGACGAGCCGTTCGAGGGCCTGTCGCCCGCGATCATTCCGCTGATCGCCGAGGGCGTGGCCTCGATCCGCGCCATGGGCAAGGGCGTGCTGATGGCGGAGTCCAACGTCCACCACGTGCCGGACTATGTCGATCGGCTCTACGTCCTGGAGCGCGGCGAACTGATGTTTGCCGGCACGCTCGCCGAGGCCCATCGCGATCGCGGTGTGATGCGGGTCATTGCCGGCGACGCCGAAGCGATGGCATAGGGAGGGCCGACGAAGTGTCGGACCGATGGAGAGCGAGATGAAGCGATATGTCGGCGACCGGACGATCGATGGCGTCAAGGTGACCGTCGACGGCGCGCCGCTCGATCCCTGCACCAGCGTGGTCGAGTACACCAGGAACGGCTTCGAATGGAGCTACGAGGGCCCTGAGCCGCGCCAGCTCGCCCTGGCGCTCCTGGTCGACCATCTCGGTGATGCCGAGGCGGCCAAACGCGCCGTCGAGCCCTTCATGCGTACCGTCGTGGCCAACTTCGGCAACGAATGGGAGATGACCTCAGCCGACATCGAGGCGGCGCTGCCGGCCGCCGGGGCGAGATAGGGGAGGCGTGTCAGATGTCGCTGCAGTACCGCGCCGCCGTCCTGCATGAGGTCAAGGCGCCGCTTCGCATCGAAACCGTGACGGCGGCTGCGCTCAAGCCGACCGACGTGCTGGTGAAGGTGAAAGCCGCCGGTCTCTGCCACACCGACCTCGAGGTGATCGAGGGCTCGCTGCGCAACCCGCTGCCCATCGTGCTGGGCCACGAGGCCGCGGGTGTGGTCGAGGCGGTGGGACCGCTGGCGCGCGGCGTCAAGAAGGGCGACCACGTGGTGCTGTCGTGGAACCCGCATTGCGGCCACTGCTTCTACTGCGACCGCGACCTGCCGATCCTGTGCGAGACCTATCTCGGCGAGGGGCCCAAGGCGCGGGCCTTCGACGGTGAAAGCCGAGGGTCACTCGGCAATGGGGCGGAGCTGCAGCAGCTCATGTATCTCGGCGCCTTCGGGGAATACTGCATCGTTGCCGACCAGCAGGCGATCCCGGTGCCGGCCGAGATGCCGTTCGACCGCGCCTGCCTGATCGGCTGCGGCGTGATGACGGGGGTGGGCGCCGCGCTCAATCTCGGCGCCATCGCGCACGGCGACACGGTGATGGTGATCGGCTGTGGCGCCGTGGGGCTGGCCGCCGTGCAGGGCGCCAGGCTGGCCGGCGCCGGCGCCATCCTGGCCGCGGACCTCAATCCGGCCAAGCTGGCGCTTGCGGCCTCCATGGGCGCTACGCACACTGTCGAGGCCACGAAGGAAGATCCAGTCGCTGCCGCCAAGGCCATCACCGGCAATCGCGGCGCCGACGTCATTCTCGAAGCGGCCGGCAGTCCGGCGGCCTTCCGGCTGACGGCGGAGGCCGTGCGCCCGGGCGGCCATATCATCTGGCTGGGCAAGGTCGACGTGCAGCAGGACGTCGCCTTCCGCTGGGGCGCGCTGATGCAGGAGAAGCGCATCCGTCGCGTCAGCTACGGCAATGCCCGGCCGCGGCGTGACTTCCCGCTGCTGGCGCGCGCCTATCTCGACGGATCGCTGAAGCTCGACGAGATGATCTCCCGCCGCATCGCGTTGGAGGAGATCAACGACGGTTTCGCGGCGTTGAAGCGCGGCGAGACCATCCGCAGCGTCGTGATGTTCGACTGATCATTGGGACCGCGGGCCTCCAGGCCCGCTCATGATTTGCTTCGACGCGAAGAGCGGACCTGGAGGTCCGCGGTCCAAGACGCCCGACGCTCACGTATCCAGCGTTTTGCGCGCGAAGTCCTCGATATAGTCGATCAGCCGGTCGGACGCCGTGGCGGCGGCCTTGGCCTTGCCTTCAGCGATCGCCTCAGCGACAGCGGCGTGCAGCTTGGCGGCCAGCGGCAGGTCGGCGACCTCCTGGTAGTGCTGATACCAGAAGCGGCGGGAGAGGGCGTTCATCAGCCCCATCGAGCGGCGGGCGAACTCGTTGCGCGCCACCGTGGCCACCAGGCCATTGAAGTCCTGGTCGAGGCGCATGAATTCCATGTCGTCGGCCTGGGTCGCCGTCTTCAGCATGCCGCGCGCCACCTCGGCGAATTGCTGGCGCTCCGCCGCCGTGGCGCGCTCTGCGGCCAGCCGGGCCATCAGCCGCTCGAGTTCGCGGCGCACTTCGAGCAGGCGGAGCTGCAGTCGTGGATTGATCTCCGAGACCAGGATGCCGCGCCGCGGCATGATGACGACCAGCCCGTCGCGCGCCAGGCGCTGCAGGGCCTCGCGGATCGGCGTGCGGCCGATATCGAGCCGTTCGGCCAGGGTGTGCTCGGAGAGCACCGTGCCGGGCGGCAGCTGCAGGGTGACGATCAGCTCTTCGAGTTCGCGATAGGCTCGGTCGGTAAGGGTGACGTCGTCCGAGCGCGCCTGGGACGCCGGTCGCTTGAGAGATGTCTTGGACTTCAAACCGCCTCGCCCATCAAGTCTTGTTGCCCAGCGTGAAGCTGATCCCAACCATATACCAGTCATATATTGCAGGGAAGCTTTGGCCGGACGGCCCGATTGCACGACCTGGTCGGGCGCCGGTGCAACTCAACTGCACAACAGGAACCGGCTTGACTCTTGCGCGCACGAGTAGCGAACTGCCGACAACAGTTTTCGTGCCGAGTCGTCATGAAGCCCCGGGGAGGGATCAATGAGCTACCCACGATTTGCTGCGTCGGGCGTTTGCGCGTTGCTCTTGGCTTCGAGCGCCTTCGCCCAGGGCCTGAGCCCGCAAGCCTCACCCGACAAGATCAAAGCGGCGACTGTCCCGATCGACACGGCGGCGATCAAGGCCAATGCCGAGACGACCAATAACTGGCCGAGCTACGGCCTCGACTATGCCGAGACCCGCTTCAGCAAGCTGAACAAGATCAACACCGCCAATGTCGGCACCATGGGGCTCGCCTGGACCTACAATCTCGAATCCGAGCGCGGCGTCGAGGCGACGCCGCTCGTCGTCGACGGCATCATGTACGTCACCGCCTCGTGGAGCGTGGTCCACGCCGTCGATGTGCGGACCGGCAAGCGCATATGGGTCTACGACCCGGAAGTGCCGCGCAAGGACGGCTTCAAGGGCTGCTGCGACGTCGTCAATCGCGGCGTCGCCCTCTACAAGGGCAAGGTCTATGTCGGCGCCTATGACGGCCGGCTGATCGCCATCGATGCCGCGAGCGGCAAGAAGGTCTGGGAGAAGGACACGATCATCGACCGGTCGCGCTCCTACACCATCACCGGCGCGCCGCGGGCGGTGAACGGCAAGATCATCATCGGCAACGGCGGCGCCGAGTACGGCGTTCGTGGCTACGTGACGGCCTACGACGCCGAGACCGGCCAGCAGGCCTGGCGCTGGTTCACCGTGCCCGGCGATCCCTCGAAGCCCTTCGAGGACGAGTCGATGAAGAAGGCGGCGGAGACCTGGGATCCCGCCGGCAAGTATTGGCTGAACGGCGGCGGCGGCACGGCCTGGGACAGCATGGCCTACGACCCCGAGCTGAACCTTGTCTACATCGGCACCGGCAACGGCGCCCCGTGGGCGCGCAAGCTGCGCAGCCCGGCCGGCGGCGACAATCTCTATTTGTCCTCGATCGTGGCGCTGAACGCCGATAGCGGCAAGTACGTCTGGCACTATCAGGAAACGCCGGGCGACAATTGGGACTACACCGCGACCCAGCCGATCATCCTGGCCAACCTCGCCATCGATGGTCAGCCGCGCAAGGTCATCCTGCACGCCCCGAAGAACGGCTTCTTCTTCGTGATCGATCGCACCAACGGCAAGTTCATCTCGGCCAAGAACTTCGTCGATGTGAACTGGGCGACCGGCTACGACGCCAGCGGCCGGCCGATCGAGGTCCCGCAGGCGCGCGGCGAAGCGCCGTTCGACAGCATCCCCGGCCCGTACGGCGCGCACAATTGGCATCCGATGTCATTCAACCCGCAGACCGGGCTGGTCTATCTCCCGGCGCAGAACGTCCCGGTGAACCTCACCGAGGACAAGAACTGGAAGAATGACGTGGCGGCGCCGGGCTCGCTCGGCTCCGGCCTGGGCTGGAACCTTGCGCAGCTGGTCAATGCGACGCCGCCGAAGAGCCAGCCGTTCGGCCGGCTGATCGCCTGGGATCCGGTGAAGCAGCAGGCGGCCTGGAAGCAGGACTACGTCTCGCCCTGGAACGGCGGCACGCTCACCACGGCAGGCAACCTGGTGTTCCAGGGCCTGGCCGACAGCCGCTTCGTCGCCTACAACGCGGCCACCGGCGACAAGCTCTGGGAGCAGCCGACCGGGACCGGCATCGTCGCCGGGCCTGCGACCTACATGGTCGACGGCGAGCAGTATGTCTCCGTCGCCGTCGGCTGGGGCGGCGTCTACGGTCTCGCCGCGCGCGCCACCGACAAGGAAGGCCCGGGCACGGTCTTCACCTACAAGCTCGGCGGCAAGGCCAAGGCGCCGGAATTCAGCAAGTACCAATCGGAAGGCCTGCTGAAGGGCGTGAAGTACGATCCGGCCGATGTCGGGCCCGGGACGCTGCTCTATGTCACCAACTGCGCGCAGTGCCATGGCGTGCCCGGCGTCGACAAGGGCGGCAATATCAGGAACCTGGGCTACGTCTCGACCGAGACCATCACCCATCTCAAGGACATGCTCTTCAACGGCCCGTTCGTGCAGAAGGGCATGCCGGACTTCACAGGCAAGCTCTCGGACGACGACATCAAGAAGATCCAGGCCTTCATCCAAGGCACGGCCGACGCAATCCGCCCGAAGTAGTCGATGCGTGTTCGAGGCGCAGTCCGCGAGGACATGCGCCTCGACGCCGGTCTCGTCGGGTTGGGGCGGTGTCTACGCCGCGACCCGCGCCGTCTTGAGGGCGCGAGCCCACCAGGCGATGTCGTCGAAGAGGGCGGTGGCCGACTGGCCGAGGTGCGGGTAATCGTCGAAGCTCTTGCCCTGCTGCAAGATGCCCAGGAACTCGGTCAGTCCGATATGCACGGCGTTCCGCACCGAGACCATCTGCAATTCCGCCGCGACCAGGCGTAGCTGCTCGACGGCGCGCGCGGCGCCGACGCCGCCGTAACCGACAAAGCCGATCGGTTTGCGGGCAAACTCCTGGTAGGCGTAGTCGAGTGCATTCTTCAGGACCGCACTGGGACCGTGATTGTACTCGGGTGTCACTGCGATCAGCCCGTCGAGCGTGGCCAGCTTGGCGGCCCACCGTTGGGCGACCTCGTTCTTGGGCGGCGCCCAAAGCGGCGGCATCGCTTCCTCGAAGAAGGGCAGCGGGTAGTCACGCAGATCGACCAGCTCGACGGCAAGGTCGGCACGCTCGATGCCGATGCCGTGGATCCAGCGCGCGGGCTTCTCGCTGAAGCGGCCCTCGCGGGTCGAGCCGATGACGATGCCGATGCGGGGAACTTGCGGTGTGCTCATGTCGGACTCCTGATTGTCGGGGGGATCAAAGACGCTTTTTCAGCTCTCGGCCGATGCAGTCGATTTCGCGCTCGCCCTGGTCGAGGGCAGCCTGGCTGGTGTGGACGGAGTAGTAGCCAAGGACCAGCTCGTGCGGGTGCGGGAGGGCCGACCCCAGCACGAAGCGCGTGTCGTCGAGCGCCTCGATCTCGATGGCTTCGGTGGAGCGGTCGAAAACGACGAGTTCGCCGCGATCGACCGTTTCGGGGACGGCCAGCTTGCCGCCATGAACGGCGAGCCAGCCTACGGTGTGACCTCGAGGCGGCTGATAGGTCCAGCGCTCGCCGGCGGCGAGGCTTACATCGAGATAGTTGATGCCCGAAGGAGCGATGCGCGCCAGAGGACTTGCGGCATCGCCATACTTGCCCAGCAGCACGCGGGCCGGACCGTCGACGGGGACGTCGGCCGGGAGCATGTGCTGGCTCATCGCTTCGGCATTCTCCAGGTCGGGCGGCAGGGCGATCCAGAGTTGGAAGCCCTTGAGCGCGCCTTTGGAAGCAGGGGCGCCGGTATGCCAGACGCCGCCGCTGGCGCGCATGAACTCCACGCTGCCCTGTGGAAGAACGCCCTTGGTGCCGGTGGTCTCCTCGAAGGCGGCGTCACCCTCGATCAGCACCGTCAGGGTGGCGATGCCTGAATGCGGATGCCATCCGAAGCCTCGACCGAACGCATCGAGCGACGGCACGTCGATCAGGTCGAGAAAGACGAAGGGTTTGATCAGCTGCCCGACGTCGGACGGGCTCGCAAGGCGGGTGATCGGGCCGTGCGCGCGGCCCCGTGTCCGATGAATGACCGTGCGGCCAAGGCGCGCGGCAGGTGTTGGTCGATCGAGGAGAAGGGACATGGCAGCGCGCTCCGTTCGATGAGAGGTTCCGCTCGGAAGACCCTGGCGGCGCTCTTGTGCGGCAATAACTAGCGCTTGGCTCGCCGACCCACTACTGGGCATAATCAGAAAACATTGTTCCAATATGGACGACAATCATGGATCTCAACGATCTGGCCGTGTTCGTGCGGGTGATCGAGGCCGGCAGCTTCACCGGCGCGGCGCGGCTGCTCGGCCTGCCCAAGGCGACGGTGAGCCGTCGTGTCGCCGAACTCGAGCGCGCCCTCGGCGTGCGCCTGCTGCAGCGCACGACGCGCAGCCTGAGCGTCACCGACGCGGGCCGTCTCTACTACGAGCAGAGCAGTCAGGCATTGCGCACGATCGAGATCGCCAACCAGCAGCTGGCCGAAGCAACTGTCGAGCCCTCGGGCACGCTGCGCGTTTCGGCGCCCATGGGGATGGGGCAATCGCCCTTCATCGACGCGATGTCCGAGTTCCTGGTGGCCCATCCAAAGGTCAAGCTGGAGCTGATCCTCAGCGACGATCTGCTGAATCTCGTGGAGGAGGGCATCGATCTGGCATTTCGCTCGGGCGTGCTCAGCGATTCGACCCTGGTCGCGCGAAAGATCGGCGAAACCCATCGCATCCTCTGCGCCAGCCCGGCCTATCTGCGCCGTCACGGCGCGCCGGCAACCTTGTCCGACCTGCGCCGCCACGAGTGCGTGATCTCCGGGCGGTCCCTGGCCGGCGTGCAGTGGACACTCCACGGTCCGCGCGGCCGCGAAAGCGTGCCGGTGGGCGGCCGCGTTGCCGTCAACGAAATGTTCGCCGTGGTTGCCGCAGCAATGGCAGGGCATGGCATCGCCCTGGTACCGCACAACATGGTCGGGCAGGCCGTCCAGCGGCGGCGGCTCGTTCATGTCCTGCCGAAATACGCAACGCCCGCCGGCGGCTTCTATGCCGTCTATCCCAGCAGCCGCCATCTCTCGCCTGCGGTGAAGATCTTCGTCGACATGGTCGCGAAGCGCTTTCCCGTCGCTTGAGATGTTGACACCAAGACGGTTGCGTTGACGTTTCATCACGGCACGCGAAGTCGATCGACGTAAACGAACGCTTGCGTCTGGTTGCACGGCGCCCCAGATCACCGCGATGTCCAGCTTTGTGCGTCTTGCGTTGATCCTCGGTCTGCTGTCTGCCATCGGGCCGTTCTCCGTCGACATGTATCTGCCGGCGCTCCCGGCCATCACCGAGGATCTGCGCACGACGACGTCGGCGACGCAGATGACCTTGCTGGCGTTCCTGGGAAGCTTCAGTCTGCTGCAGCTGATCTACGGTCCGATCTCCGATGCGGTGGGACGCAAGCCGCCGCTCTATTTCGGCCTTGTGGTGTTTCTCGTGGGCTCGGTCGGCTGCTATTTCGCACCGTCGATCGACGCGCTGATTGCCTTTCGCGTCGTTCAGGGCGTTGGCGGCGCGGCGATGATGGTCGTGCCCAGGGCCGTGATTCGCGACCTGCATACGGGGATCGAGGCGACGCGGCTGATGTCTTTGGTGATGCTGGTATTGAGTGTGTCGCCGATCCTGGCGCCGCTCGCCGGCAGCGCCCTGATCGAGCCGCTGGGATGGCGGGCGATCTTCGCCGTCGTCATCGTCGCCGCTGCGATATCGGCGGCCGCAGTGCGCTTTGCCCTGCCCGAGACGCGGCCGCCGGACAAGCGCGTCGCCGTCGGGCTCGGCACCACGATGCTGAGCTATGCTCATCTGCTGCGCGACCGCCATTTCATGGGCGTGACCTTTGTCGGTGGGTTCGGCATGGCGAGCTTCTTCATCTTCCTCGCAAGCTCGTCCTTCCTCTACATTGATCGCTTCGGCCTGACGCCGACCGAGTACGGTCTGGCGTTCGGCCTGAACGCCGTGGGCTTCATCGGCGCTTCCCAGGCGAGCGCCAGCCTCGGCGCGCGGTTCGGCATGGGCCGCGTCATCCTGGGGGCGGCCCTTGGCCACGCCGTGTCGGCCTTTCTGCTGCTCGGCCTGGTATTGGCGGGCATCGACGGGTTGGGCGTGTTGATGGCCCTGCTGTTCGTCACCTTCGCCTTCCTGGGGCTCGTGGTACCGGCCAGCATGGTGCTGTCGCTGGAACGTCACGGTCCGATCGCCGGCCTGGCGTCGGCCTTGGGCGGCACCCTGCAGATGGCCGCCGGGGTGCTGACCATCGCGGTTGGCAGCCTGTTTTTCGACGGCACGGCCCTGCCGATGGTCGCGACGATCGCAGCCTGTGCCGCCGGCGCGTTTCTATTGGCCGTTCGGACGCTCGGCGAAAAATAGCAAAAATTTTCTAAGTGCAAGAATTCATCAATGTGATTGCAACGGCATTGCGGGAAAATCCCTCGGTATTGCCGTGATCGTGCTCGGTCAGTGCGGACCGCCAATGCATTGCCTGTTCAAGTAGGTGTGGATCAAAGGAGGGGCACGCCGTGCGCGTGCCCTTGACCCGCCGCATTCCTCGCCCAGAGTTCTGACCGTTAGCGTACGAATGGGGTGAAGGATGATCTCGAGCTCAAGGGAAGAGCAGGGGTGGGATCAGCCGGGCGACGCGTCGGAGGACAGTCTTCCTCTTGTTGTCGGCTCACTGCTTGTCCTTGTTGTGTGGACGTCTCTGTTCGCGTGGTTGGCATGAGACGTTGATGGAGGGTGTGCATGGGACGCACATCCACTAGGGGGCTCAGGGTGAAGGCCCGCGCCGAGTGTAGAAGGCGCGGGCCCCACCGGGCATCATCGGCAAAGCCGCTTCCGATTGCACCAGGGCTGACGGTCGTCGCCAGGCGTTTGGCGACGTCCTTCCGTGTGGGACGGATCTGCTCTGGCGGTAGCGCGCCGACGGGCCAATCGGGCTGTCGTACGAGGACGGCCTGATTGGGAGGTGATGGGGTGCTGTGGGGTCCATCGCCTTTTCGAGCCCGTCGGCCCCGCTGGTGGGGAGCGGGTGCTACCGCGTCGATGTTAGGCGTTGGATCGTCCGATCCCTAACGTTCGATTTGCGTTGGCATTGCGCATACCACAGCGACTGCGCACGGCTGCACAGGACGTCTTCCGACTAAGGCCGAACGCCGTATCCGGCAAATCGCTGCGCAACGTCGGGCTCGATCGCCTTGGCGGTCGCCATGTCTGTATCGCCGCTCGCGATGTCACCCATGCGTCGCTTGGCAATGCCGCGGCCATAGAGCGCGACGGGCTGCCAGGGAGCCAAAGCGAGGGCGGTATCGTAGGTGGCGCGCGCCTGCACGTCGCTCTTCCTGCGAAGATGCACGAAGGCGAGCGTGTCGAGAAATTCCGGATTTCGCGGCTGCCGGCGCACGGCCTCCTGGCAGTCGGCGAGGGCCTCGTCGAGGTGGCCGGTCTTCAGTCGGATCGAGCATCGCGCCCGGTAGACGGCGCCGCTCTTCAGCCCGAGCTTGAGCACGTGCTGGATGTCGGCGAATGCCTTCTCGAGATGACCCATTCGTTCATGGGTGAGCGCGCGGTTGAAGTAAGCGCTGACCTCGCGTGGTTGAAGCTCGATCGCCTTGTCGAAATCCTGCAGACCGCGTTCGTAGTCGCCCATCAGGACATAGGCGATGCCGCGATTGTCGTAGGTTCCGGCATCATCGGGCTGCAGGGCGAGGGCTCGGTCGTAGTCCTCGATGGCGCGATCGTACTGCGCGATCTTGCGAAACTGGATGGCGCGATTGTAATGGGCCACCGACAGGTCGGCGTCGGATGCCGTGCTGTCGGCGATCAGGCCGCTACACCCCCGGATCACCAGCTGCGAGGTCGCCCCTTCGGTGCACCAGGCCCGAAGCTCGGTCGTGTCGCTCTGCAGGGACGTCTTCGCCCCGGCCGGCACGGTCGCCGAAGCGAGCGCCACCGACAGGAGGCACGCCTGAAGCTTCCATTGCCGGAACATCACGGCCTTGTTCCCATCTTCCCGGATTCCTCCCTCGGCGCTGTCGACTGTCTCGGCAGCCTTTTGCCAGCAACGCATCCTGTCACGCCACGTTGCGTCGGGCGAGAGACATGATGCACGGCGGAACCGTTTCGCAGGTGCAAAGCGAAGGGCATTCTGCTCAACGATAGGTCAGGCTGAAACGGGCGGTCTTCATCCAGCAATCCTCGTCGGCCACATTCTCGTCACGGCGCAGTCGCTTGACGTCGTGGAAGCCGCCTTTCTCGAAGGCTGCCGCGAGCGCCCGTTCCGAAGCTTCGTCGCGCAGGCCCTCGCAGGGAATGAAGGCGGCATAGCTCACGAAATCGGCGTCGAACCCGTCGCCCCGGCGGGTGAAGCGAAAGGTGGCGCCGGTCGGCCGGGCCGCGCTGAACGTCGCCCCGAAGTTGGTTGCCGTGGTCAGCGGCAG
>MKRV01000121.1:14525-15381 GCA_001897995.1 Alphaproteobacteria bacterium 65-37
TAGTAGCCGACGCCCGCGCCGATATGCACGACATGCTCGCCGCGCTGCGGCGCCACGGCGGAGATCCATTTGGCGTGTCCCGAGGGCTGGCCGTTATTGAGGCGGCGCTCGCGCACGATGGCGACCAGGCAGTCATGGTACAGCCAGGCCGGATCGCTGTCGGGCGTCTCGCGATAGTCGCCGCCCCAGGCAAGGACCGCCCATGGACCAGCCCCGAGATAGGACTCGCGAGGGACCGCGGCGAAGGCCTGTTCCAGGGCCGTGTTGTCGGCGCCGCTCAGGAACGTCACGTAGCGGGCATAGGCGCGGCGGAGAACGGCGTGGTCGGCGGGGCTGAACATCGTTCTCTCCTGGGCCTAGCGCCGGTCGAAGACCTTGCGAATCTGAAACGCGATCTCGACGAGCTGGCGGGGGCTGGGCAGGGGGCGGTCCTGCGACACCATCAGCTCGACGCCGTTTGCCATGGGAATGCGGATGCACTCGGCGGGATCCAGCGCCTCGTCGTCGTCGCTGCCTTGGCGCTTAGACGGCGGCTCCGACCAACGCAGCCGTTGCGTCTCGAAGGTCGCCATTGCCTGTAGGCCGAGGCTGAGTTCGCCGCGCCGTTCGCGGATCACTTCCAAGGTGAAGCCGGCATTCTGCAGGGTGCGCGCCTGCTGGAGCTGCACGAGGTGGTGATGCGTGAAATGCGCACCGGGGCCGCGGCCGAGCGGCGGATCGATCAGCTTCTCCTGCACGTAGAAGCGCACTGTTCGCAACGGCACGCCGGCGCGGAACGACAACGTTTCGGCGGTATAGCGTTGAGGGGCGGCCTTGCCTTTGACCATGCGCTAAATTGACAGTAACTGTCAGATTG
>MKRV01000122.1 GCA_001897995.1 Alphaproteobacteria bacterium 65-37
ATATAGTTCGCCTCCCAACTCTTTCCAGTTACTTCGTGAAATCAGATTAACTGAGGAAACATATTCTGTTTTCTTCAGTTAAATCAACAAGTTGGAGAGGGTCATGAGCAAGGTCGCCATCGTCTATCACTCCGGATTCGGCCACACACAGGCCCTTGCGGAGGCCGTCGCAGCCGGCGCGCGGGCCGTTGCGAGCACGTCCGTCAGCCTGATTCCCGTCGCCGAAGCAGAGGCGCGCGCCGCCGAACTCGATGCCGCCGACGCTATCGTCTTCGGCAGCCCGACCTATATGGGCGGCCTGTCAGCGGAGTTCGCGCGGTTCAAGGACTGGACGTCGAGCCGCTGGATGCAGGGCGCCTGGCGCAACAAGCTCGCGGCGGGTTTCACGGTGTCGGCGTCGTGGAACGGCGACAAGCACAACACGCTCTATCAGCTTCTCACCTTGGCCGTTCAGCACGGCATGATCTGGATCGGGCTTGGCCTGCCGCCGGGCAACAACAGCTCGACCGGCTCGATCGCCGATCTCAATCGCCTCGGCGCATCGATCGGCGCCATGGGCCAGGCCAATGCGGATCAGGGTGTCGAAGGCATCGCCGCCAGCGACTTCAAGACCTTCGAGGCGCTCGGCCGCCGGGTCGCGGAAGCCACCCAGCGCTGGCACGAGGCGCCGCAGAGACTCGCGGCGTGATCGGCGAGCTGAATTAAGGACGAAGGATCTTTGCGCGCGCCGCAAAGATCCTTCGCTTCGCTCAGGATGATCGCTTCGCGATCACTTCTTGCTGATGTTCCACACCACCGGCACGGGGCCTTCGAGCCAGCCGGAGAGGCGATCCTTGCGATAGGCGCCGAAGGCCTTGTACTGGCCGACCGGTGCATAGATCGCTTCGCCCATCACGCGGTCGGAGATGGCATAGCCGATCTCCTTCAGCTTGGCCGGATCCGTCTCCTTGATGAAGGCGGCGCGCAGCTTCTCGAGCTCGGCGTCGCACGGCCAGCCGAACCACGCCTTCTCGCAACCGCCCGAGGCGAAGGCGTTGGTGGCCGGGTTGTCGAGGTCGAGCGTGATGTTGGTGGTGAAGAAGATGTTCCAGCCGCCCTGCGCCGGCGCTTCCTTGCGGGCGCGGCGCGAGACCACGGTCTGCCAGTCCATCGGCTGCAGGTCGACCTTGAAGCCGGCCTTCTCGAGCTGCGGCTTGGCCACGGCCTGCGTCTGGTTCGAGGACTGCAGGTCGGTCTGCTGCATCATCACCACCGGCGTGCCGTCATAGCCGCTCTCCTTCAGGAGCTGGCGCGCCTTCTCGAGGTTGGGCTTGATCAGGAGATCGCCGTATTCCTTGCCGTAGGCGGTGCCGCAGACGAACGGCGCGTTGCAGACCTTGTAGATCTCGGGATCGCCGACCTGGGCGCGCAGCATGTCCTCCTGGGCGAGCGCGTACATCGCTGCCTGGCGCGCCTTCACGTTGTTGAACGGCGGATGGAGGTGGTTGAAGCGCATGATGATCTGGCTGCCGAGCTGGTTCCAGCCGAACAGCGCGACGTTCTTGTCGGCCTTCAGCATGGGGAACAGGTCGGGCACCGGCGATTCGATCAGGTCGATCTCGCCGGCCAGCAGGGCGTTGACCGCGGTGCTGGGATCGGGAATGGCCATCCATTCGACGCGATCGACCTTGGCGACCTTGCCGCCGGCCAGCATCGAGGGCGCCTCGGGGCGCGGCTTGTACTTGGGGTTCTTGACGTAGACGACCTTCTCGCCGGGCTTCCACTCGTCCTTCTTGAAGATGAAGGGGCCGGAGCCGGTGTAGTCCTCGATCTGCTTGAACGGGTCGGTCGCGGCAACGCGCTTGGGCATCATGAACGGCACCAGCGAAGACGGCTTGGCCAGCGCTTCGAGCACCATGCCGAACGGCTCCTTGAGCACGATCTGGAAGGTCTTGGCGTCGACGACCTTGATGTCGCCGGTCGCGGCCGCCAGCAGCTGGCCGAAGGAATCGCGCACCCACCAACGCTTCAGCGAGGCGACGCAATCCTCCGCCGTCACCGGCGTGCCGTCGTGCCATTCCAGCCCGTCGCGGAGCGTGATCGTCCAGGTGAGCTTGTCGGGCGACACCTCGTACTTTTCGGCCATCTGCGGCTGGACCTTGAGGTCGGCGTCCTTGGCGAACAGGACGTCGTAGATCATGTAGCCGTGGTTTCGCGTGATCAGCGCGCTGGTCCAGACCGGGTCCAGCACCTTGAGGTCGGAGTGCGACACCATCTTCAGCGTGGTCTGCGCCATGGCCGCCGGCGTTGCCAGCATGAGCCCGGCACAAACCGCCGCGATCTGCCCCAGTTTACGCGTAAAGTGCATAGTCCTTCCCTTCACTTGCGGATCCCCGATGGCCTACACATGCCATCCCGCGCGCGAGGAATACAGTGATGTTGATGCCGACCGTCTTTGTCTCGCATGGTGCGCCGACGCTCATCCTGGAGGATGTGCCGGCACGCGCCTTCCTGGCCGAGCTCGGCCGGCAACTGCCGCGGCCCTCGGCCATCGTCGCGGTGTCGGCCCATTGGGATACCGACGTGCCGGCGGTGTCGCTGGCGCGCAAGCCGGAGACGATCCACGATTTCTACGGCTTCCCCGAGGAGCTGTACCGGCTGCGCTACAACGCACCGGGCGCACCTGCCTTGGCCGAAAAAGTCGCCAAGCTCACAGGTGCCGCGCACGATCACCATCGCGGCCTCGATCACGGCGCCTGGGTGCCGGCCATGCTGGGCTGGCCCGAGGCCGACATTCCAATCTTCCAGCTGTCAGTGCAGCCCGACGAGTCGCCGGCGCATCACATCGCGCTTGGCCGCAAGCTGGCGCCGCTGCGCGAGGAGGGCGTGCTGGTGATGGGCAGCGGCAGCGCCATCCACAATCTGCGGGCGCTGGTGCGCGGTAGCGGGTCGGAGCCCGAGCCGTGGGCGCGGGCCTTCGACGACTGGCTGGCGGACACGGTGGAGAAGGGCGACGAGGCGGCGCTGGCCGACTATCGCGCGCAGGCGCCTTATGCCCGCGAGGCCCATCCGACCGACGAGCATTTTCTGCCGCTGCACGTCGCCTTCGGCGCCGCCGGCGAGGGCGCACGCGCCCGCACCCTGCATCGCAGCTTCACGTTGGGAAATCTGTCGATGGCGTCCTACGCGTTTGCGTAGGCGAGTTCTTGGACCGCGGGCCTCCAGGCCCGCTCATTAGCGTTGCGCAATAGTAAAACGCTTGAGCGGGCCGGGAGGCCCGCGGTCCAATGAGAAGACTTAAGCCGCGGCGGCGAGCGCCACGCCCTTTTCCTTCAGGAGCTGCTCCAGCTCGCCGGTCTCGAACATCTCGCGGATGATGTCGCAGCCGCCGACGAACTCACCCTTCACGTAGAGCTGGGGAATGGTCGGCCACTGGCTGAATTCCTTGATGCCCTGGCGCAGTTCCGGGTCGACCAGGATGTTGACTCCATGGAACTTGACGCCGAGCTGGCTCAGCACGTCGACGACGGCGGCCGAGAAACCGCACTGCGGGAACACCGGGGTGCCCTTCATGAACAGCAGGACTTCGTTCTTGCCGATCTCGTCGCGGATACGTTCGAACACCTGGGGTTCGCTCATGTCGATCTCCTGAAGCACCAGACAGGGTGGGTGCGGGATTTGCCCTCAATATAGGGCGGTCAGGGCCGTTGCGCCATGGTGGTCAATTTAAGCGCATGCAGGACGCCGCCCATGCGGCCTCCCAGCGCGCCGTAGACCATCTGGTGCTGCTGGATCTTGGATTTGCCGGCAAAAGCCGACGAAATGACCGTGGCGGCGTAGTGGTCGCCGTCGCCGGCCAGGTCCTGGATCTCGACCTCGGCGCCCGGAATGCCTTCCTGGATCAGGCGGACGATATCTTCGGCGTGCATGGGCATGGTGTGGCTGCCTCCTCAGACCGCGGCGTTCATATAGTCGGGCAGCCAGGCTTCGTGCACTGCCCGGATTTCCTCGAGGGCCACGTCGAGCAGGCCTTCCACTGCCAAGTTGACACCGCCTGAATAGCCGAGATGGACCGCCGGGACACCGGCCTTGCGCGCCGCCTCGATCAGGGCCTCGCCGTCGGTGGTGGCGACCAGGTAGCGGCCCTGATCCTCGCCGTAGAGCCAGGCGTGCGGCGGGGCAGCGCCTTTCGGCAGCTTGATCGTGGCGCCGGTGCCGCCTGACAGGCACATCTCCGTCAGGGCAACCAGCAGGCCGCCATCGGACAGGTCGTGGCAGGCGGCGACCCGCCGGCCGACGATCTCGCCGCGCACGAAATCGCCGTTGCGGCGTTCGACCGCCAAGTCGACCGGCGGCGGGGCGCCTTCTTCACGGCCGCAGAGCTCGCGCAGGTAGATCGACTGGCCGAGCCAGCCCTTGGTGTCGCCGATCAGCACCAGCGCCAGGCCGGCCTGGGTCAGGCGCGCGCCGACGGCGGTGGCGATGTCGTCGATGACGCCGACGGCGCCGATGGTCGGCGTCGGCAGGATCGGACGGCCTTCGGTCTCGTTGTAGAGCGAGACGTTGCCCGACACGACCGGGAAGTCGAGGACCGTGCAGGCCTCGGCCATGCCCATGATGGCGCCGGCGAACTGGCCCATGATCTCGGGCTTCTGCGGATTGCCGAAGTTCATGTTGTCGGTGACAGCGAGCGGCCGGGCGCCGACCGCGGTGATGTTGCGCCAGGCTTCGGCGACGGCCTGGCGGCCACCGGTCTCGGGATGGGCCTGGACGTAACGCGGCGTGCAGTCCGACGTCATGGCGAGGCCCTTGTGACCCGCTGCCTTGCCGTTGGCGACGCGCACCAGCGCCGCGTCGCCGTCCTGCGGACGGATCGCGGTGTTGCCCAGGATCAGGTGGTCGTACTGCTTCCAGATCCAGGCCTTGCTGGCGAGATTGGGCGAGCCCATCAAGGCGAGCAGCGAGGCCTTCCAGTCCTTGGGCGCCGGCACCTTGGCGGCGTCAAGTTCGGTTGGCAGCGGCGTCAGGGTCCAGGGCCGCTCGTACATCGGGGCTTCGGTGACCAGCGGCGGGATCGGGATGTTGCCCACGATGTCGCCGTGCCACGACAGCACCATGCGCTCGGTGTCGGTGAGATGGCCGATGACGGCGAAGTCGAGTTCCCACTTCTCGAAGATCTTGCGGGCCAGCTCCTCGCGGCCGGGCTTCAGCACGATCAGCATGCGCTCCTGGCTTTCGGAGAGCATCAGCTCATAGGGGGTCATGCCCGTCTCGCGCATCGGCACCTTGTCGAGCTCGACCACGACGCCGAGGCCGCCCTTGGCCGCCATCTCGAACGAGGAGGAGGTGAGGCCGGCGGCACCCATATCCTGGATGGCGACGATGGCATCGGTCGCCATCAGCTCGAGGCAGGCTTCCAGCAGCAGCTTTTCGACGAACGGGTCGCCGACTTGCACGGTCGGGCGCTTGCTCTCACTGTCCTCGTTGAACTCGGTCGAGGACATGGTGGCGCCGTGGATGCCGTCGCGACCGGTCTTCGAGCCGACATAGACCAGCGGATTGCCGATGCCCGCGGCGGCGGCATAGAAGATGCGGTCCGACGGGGCGACGCCCACGGTCATGGCGTTGACCAGGATGTTGCCGTTGTAGGCGGGATGGAAGTTGGTCTCGCCGCCCACCGTCGGGATGCCCATGCAGTTGCCGTAGCCGCCGATGCCGGCCACGACGCCCGATACGAGATGCCGCGTCTTGGGATGTTCGGGGTCGCCGAAGCGCAGCGCATTGAGGTTGGCTACCGGCCGCGCACCCATCGTGAAGACGTCGCGCATGATGCCGCCCACGCCCGTCGCCGCCCCCTGGTAGGGCTCGATGTAGGAGGGATGGTTGTGGCTTTCCATCTTGAAGATGGCGGCCTGGCCGTCGCCGATATCGATCACGCCGGCATTCTCGCCCGGGCCCTGGATCACCCACGGCGCCTTGGTCGGCAGCTTCTTCAGCCAGACCTTGGAGGACTTGTAGGAGCAGTGCTCGCTCCACATCGCCGAGAAGATGCCGAGCTCGACCATGGTCGGCGTGCGACCCATGATCTTCAGCAGGCGCTCGTACTCGTCCGGCGCCAGCCCGTGCTCGGCGACGATCTGGGGGGTGATCGCAGGTTCGTTGGGAAGCTTGACCGGCGGGTTCTTCTCTTCAGCGATCGTCACGACAGAGCCTCGACCATACCCTCGAACAAGCCTTTCCCGTCGGTGCCGCCGAACAGCGGCTCCACGGCATTCTCCGGATGCGGCATTAACCCCAGCACCGTCTTGGTCTCGTTGAAGACGCCGGCGATGTTGTTGATCGAGCCGTTGGGATTGCCGGCGACGTCGACCGCGCCGTTCGCCGAGCAGTAGCGGAAAGCGATCTGGCCGCGATCCTCGAGCCGCTTCAGCGTCTCGGCGTCGGCGAAGTAGTTGCCCTCGGCATGCGCCACCGGGACCTTGATCACCTGGCCGGCCTGGTAGCGGTTGGTGAACAGGCTCTGGCTGGTCTCGACCTTGAGATGGACGTCGGAGCAGACGAACTTGAGATGGGCGTTGCGCATCAGGGTGCCCGGCAGCAGACCTGCCTCGGTCACGATCTGGAAGCCGTTGCAGATGCCCAGCACCGGCACGCCCTGGGCGGCCCGCTTCTTCACCTCGGCCATCACCGGCGACAGGGCCGCCATGGCGCCGCAGCGCAGATAATCGCCGTAGGAGAAGCCGCCCGGCACCACGATCAGGTCGACCTTGTCGAAGTCGCCGTCACCGTGCCAGACCATCGCGGGCTTGCGGCCCGTGACCAGCTCGATGGCCTGCGCCACATCGCCTTCGCGATTGGAGCCGGGAAAAACGAGAACAGCGCTCTTCATGCCGGGGCCTGCCGATCGAACGAGGGGCCGGTCGGCCCCTACCCACGACCATATGGGCGGCGACGCGACAGCCGTCATTTTGCCCGCTCATAAAGTCTTTGCGTCTGGGGAAATCAAGCGGATACGGCGCTTGGTCGCGTGCCGCGAACACGGTGTCATCCCGAGCCGAAGGCGAGGGACCTTTGCTGTTGCCGAAAGGTCCCTCGCTTCGCTCGGGATGACACGGTTTTTGGGGGGGCAACTCAGGAAGAATGAAGGCCCTACCGTTTCTGCAGGATCGAGAAGGCGGGGGTGAGGCCGTCGAACAGGGGCAGGGCAGCGCCGCCCAGCGCCGGGGTCTGGAGGTCGAGTTCGGCCTGAACAATCTGCAGGCGTCGATCATCTGTCGCCGTCGCAGCGAGGCGCTCGCGCAGGCGGGCGATCAGCCGTGCCAGGACGACGTCGGGAATGATGCCGCCGATCACGATCGCGGCCGGATTGAGCAGGTTGTCGATCGTCACGCAGGCTGTGGAAAGGTGCTGGGCAGCGAGATCGATCCAGTCGCCGAGCCGCTCGGCGTCGGCGGCGAGGCGTGCCGGATCGACCGGCACCGATCCTTCGGGCCTGCCGTCGAGTGCATGCTGCGCCGCGGACAGGGAGGCATAGCGCTCCAGGCAGCCGCGGTTGCCGCAACTGCAGGGGCGCCCATTCGGCTCCACGACGATATGGCCGAGCTCGCCCGCGCGGCCGGCGCTGCCGCGATAGGGGTGGCCCGCCAGGATCATGCCGCCGCCCACGCCGACGCCGATATAGATATAGAAGAAGTCCTCCAGCCGCCGGCCGGCGCCGTAAAGGTGCTCGCCGACCGCCGCCGCCGTCGCATCGTTCTCGATCAGGACCGGCATCTGCAGGGAGGCCGAGAGCCGCTCGATGACCGGCAGCTGGTGCCAGGCGTCGGGCATCGAGGTCGGGCCGACGACGATCGGCCGGCCGTTATCCAGCGCCATGGGCATGACCACGCCGGCGCCCCACAGCCGTTCGGTCTCGGCCCCTTCCTGGCGGGCGAGCGTGCGGGCGAGCTCGCCGATATCGGCCAGGACCTGGTCGGGGCTTGCCCCTTCGATGTCCTTCATGACCTGCCGGCGGACGACGCCGGTAATGTCGACCAGCACGACGAACAGCCGCCGGTGGTCGACCGAGATGCCGAAGGTGAAGCCGCCGTCGGGATTGAGCGACAGGTCGATGGCCGGCGCGCCGCGGCCGCCGCCCTGGCGCAGCGCGCCCTCGCGCAGCAGGCCCTGCTGCGACAGTTCGTCGGTGATGTTGGAGATGGTCTGGACGGACAGGCCGGTCTGCCGGGCGATCGAGGCGCGCGACAGCGGCCCGTGCAGGCGGATGGTCTCGAGCACCACCCGGCGGTTGAAAAGCCGGGCATGTTCGAGATTGGTGCCCCCCGTTGCGGCTCTCGCCATACGTCAAACCCTCTTGCGCAAACCGCGCCCAAATGATTTAGTCAATTTGATTGAGTAATTCCTCATTGGCCAGTGGGAAAAGGCTTTTGGAGGGTTGGGCATGATGGACGTGGGAGGGGGACTGCGGATCGGCTTCGTGGGCGCGGGCTTTATGGCTCGCTTCCATCTGCAGTCTTTGTTGGGTGTCCGCAACGTGGTTGTGGCGGGCGTGACATCGGCGAGGGCCGAGCGGCGGGAAGCCTTCGCGGCCGACGCCGACAAGCAGGGATTGGGGCCCTGCACGGCCTTCGCCGACCTCGCCGCCATGCTGGCGTCGGGCACGGTCGATGCGATCTGGATCGCCAGCCCCAACGACACGCGGCTGGCCGTGATGCGCGAGATCCATGCCGCGCGAAAGGCCGGCCGGACATCGGTCTATGCCGTGGCCTGCGAGAAGCCGCTGGCGCGGACCGTGGCGGAAGCCCGCGAGATGTTGCGCCTGGCCGAGGAGGCCGGGCTGCTGCACGGCTACCTGGAGAACCAGCTCTTCTCGACGGCGGTCCAGCGCGGCCGCGCCATCGTCTGGCGGCGCGCCGTGCCGATTTCCGGCCGGCCCTATCTCGCGCGGGCGACCGAGGAGCATTCCGGTCCGCACGAGCCCTGGTTCTGGGACGGCGAACGCCAGGGCGGCGGCGTGCTGTCGGACATGATGTGCCATTCGGTCGAGGTCGCGCGCTTCCTGCTGACCAAACCCGGCGAAGCGCGCAACACGCTGACGCTGACCAGCGCCAACGCCACGGTCGCCACCCTGAAGTGGAAGCGCCCGGCCTATGCCGAGGCGCTGCGCCAGCGCACCGGCGGCGAGATCGATTACAGCAGGCGGCCGGCCGAGGATTTCGCGCGCGGCCTTCTCACGCTCCGCGATCCCGACGGCAACGAAGCGGTGATCGAGGCCACGACGTCGTGGGCCTATGTCGGTGCGGGCCTGCGCATCACGCTCGAGCTGCTCGGGCCGGAATACGCCATGGAGTTCAACTCGCTGTCGACCGGCCTCAAGGTCTTCCTGTCGCGCGAAGTTTCGGGCGCCTCGGGCGAGGATCTGGTCGAGAAGCAGAACGCCGAGCAGGGGCTGATGCCGGTGCTCGACGACGAGACCGGCATCTATGGCTACACGCTCGAGAACCGGCACTTCGTCGAGGCCTTTCGCGCGCGACGCATGCCCGACGAGACCTTCGCCGACGGGCTCGCCGTGGTCGAGATGCTGATGGCGCTTTACCGCTCGGCCGAACTTGGCCGCACGGTCAGCCTGCCCGATCCCGAGCTCGAGACCTACGTCCCACCGGTCGCGCGTCCTGCCGGCGCCTGATCGCCGCGCCGGCCCCAAAGCCTTCGAACAAGCCTTCAAGCACGAAAAGACGAGGAGACTTCCATGACTGGACTGACGAGACGTTCTGCGTTGGGCGCGCTGACGGTGGCGGGCGTTGCTGCGGCTACACAAGTTCGGGCGCAGGCCAAGACCACGCTCAAGATCGCCTATCCTGCCTGGGACACCAAGGAGCAGGAGAAGGCCGTCACCGGCATCTTCGCCGACTACGAGAAGGCCAACCCGGACGTGAAGATCGAGCTGATCTCGCTGCCGTTTCCGGTGCTGCGCCAGCGGCTGGTCGTGTCGGCCCGCGCCGGCGATCCGCCGGACATCGCCTATGTCGATGGCCGCTGGGTGCCCGAGATGGCCGTGCCCGGCCTGCTTCAAGACATCAGCGCCGGCGTCGCGAAGCTCGACCGCGCCGACTGGTATGCCGAGCCGTGGAAGGGCGCCACGATCGGCGGGAAGATCTTCGCGGTACCCGATCGCATCGATCCCTGGATGATCTATTACAACACCGACCACTTCGAGAAAGCCGGCCTCAAGAACTTCCCCAAGACGATGGAGGAGCTGGCACAGGCGGCGGTGAAGCTGACCGGCGACGGTGTCTATGGCTGGGGCCTGATCGGCGCCAAGGATGCCAGCCTGATCAGCCGCTACATCAACTTCCTCTACGCCTTCCACGGCGACCTACTGACGCCGGACGGTCGGAAGTCGGCCTTCGCCGCGCCGGACTCGGTGGCGGCGCTGCGCTTCTATACCGATCTGCTGATCAAATATAAGGCCGCGCAACCTTCGGCCATGGCCAACGGCCTGAACGACGTGAACCAGCTCTTCATGACCGGTCGCGCGTCGATGATCGTCGACGGGCCGTGGCGCCAGGGCTCCTTGCGCGAGCAGGCGCCCACCCTCAAATGGGCGGCGGCGCAGGTCCCGCCGGCGGCCGGCAAGAGCCCGCGCTATCTCACCTCGTCCTGGTACTACACGCTGTTCAAGGGCGGGAAGAACCAGGAGGCGGCGTTCAAGTTCGTCGATTTCCTGGTGAAGCCCGAGAACATGGCGAGGAGCGTCGTCACTCTGCCGGCGCGCAAGTCGGCGGCGCGCGACCCGCGCTTCGCCACGCCCGAATACAAGCCCTGGGTCGAGGCGATTCCCGCCGCCGTGCCGTTCACGGTGACCGACAAGTTCACCGAGATCGCCGACGTGGTGGGCGACGCCGTGCAGCAGGTGCTGGGCGGCCGCGCCGACGCCGACAAGGCGGCAGCCGATGCGAGCAAGAAGATCGACGGCATCGTGGGGTGAGCCTGCGATAGACGACATTCTCATCGGTCCTCTCCCGTGAAACGGGAGAGGAAGGGGACCCATGCGAAGCATGGGGAAGGTGAGGGTGCGAGCAACGGAGAGGGTGTGCGCGTTGAAACGTCCCCCTCACCCAGCCTCTCCCCCAAGGGGGAGAGGAGGAAGAGAGAATCCGAGTGAGCGGAGAGCAGACGAAATGAGCAATACCCCGGTGCGCGTGGCCATGTTGGGCACGGGTTTCATCGCCGAGTTCCGTGCGCAGGTCTATGCCCGGCTGCAGGGTGTCGAGGTGGTCGCGGTGCTGGGCCGCGACGTCGAGAAGACCAGGGCTTTCGCTGCCCGCACCGGCATCAAGCATCCCGCCGTGAGCTGGGACCAGCTGATGAGCGGGCCGGACTTCGATGCCGTGGATCTCTGCCTGCCGAACAACCGGCATCTCGAATACGGGCTGCTGGCGGCTGCGGCGGGCAAGCACATTCTCTGCGAGAAGCCGCTCGGCATGACCGAAGCGGAGGGCCAGCAGATGCTGGCGGCGGCCGAGAAGGCGGGGATCATCCACGCCTACGGCGAGAACATGATCTACGCGCCCGACTTCCGCGAGATCCTCGACATCGTCGCCGCCGGCACGATCGGCAAGCCGCTCTGGGTGCGCGGCCGCGAGGCGCATTTCGGGCCGCACTCGCCGTGGTTCTGGAAGCGCGCCGAGTCGGGTGGCGGCTCGCTGATGGACATGGGTTGCCATCTCATCGCCGTGTTCAACATGATGCTGGGCGAGGCGCCGACCTCGGTGCTCTGCCACGCGCCGACCCTGCATCACGACACCGATTGCGACGACGTCTCGCTCGCCCTGCTGCAGTATCCCGGCGGCACGCTCGGCCAGTGCGAGGCCTCGTGGATCCAGCGCGGCGGCATGCAGGTGACGCTCGAGATTTCGGGCTCCGAAGGCATGGTCACCTACGACCGCTCGGGCCTCTCGCAGCCGATCAAGGTTTTCGCCCGCAACCAGGTGCAGCGCTATTTCTCGGAAAAGGTCGAACACGATCGCGGCTGGCTGTTCCCGACCGTCGACGAGTACTGGCGCTACGGCTACTACGACCAGATCCGTCATTTCGTGGACTGCATCTCGAGCGGCAGCCGGCCCAAGGTCACCTTCGCTGATGGAGTGGTGGTGAACCGGATCATGGATGCAGCCTATGCCTCGGCAAAATCCGGAACGTGGCAGTCCATTGGGCAGTCCATTGGGCAGTCCATTAAAGGCTGACCTGCGATGGCCGCGCGCCCGACCGTCAGAGGATACTTGTTCGCCACGCCATTGATTGTTGTGCTGGCGGCAGTCGTCGTGCTGCCGGCGCTCTACAATACCGGGCTCGCTTTCCTGAAGTATGACGCCATCCGCGACTCCTGGCGTTTCGTGGGGCTCGGCAATTTCGACAAGCTGGTAGGCCAGGACGGCTTCTGGAATGCCGTTGGCGTCACCCTGATCTGGGTCGTTGGCAACGTCTCGCTGCAACTCGTGCTCGGCATGCTGGTGGCGCTGGCCCTGAACGCCGTGACCAGCTTCCGCGCGCTCTACAGCTCGATCGTCATGGTGCCGTGGGTATCGTCCTTCGTCATCGTCGCCGTCGTCTTCCTCTGGCTCTACCATCCCGAGATCGGCGTTCTGAACGACGTGCTGCTGCGGCTCGGCCTCGTCAGCGAGCCGGTCGGCTGGCTGGCGACGCCGGGCATGGCGCAGTTCTCGCTGATCCTCGCCAACACCTGGAAGTTCTTCCCGCTGGTGGCGATCACGCTGTTCACCGGCCTGCAGGCGATCCCGCGCGAGCTGATGGAAGCCTCCCGCATCGACGGCGCCAACCGCTTCGAGACCTTGCGCTACGTCATCGTGCCGCTGATGGCGCCGTCGATCGCCACGGCAGTGCTGCTGTCGGCGATCTGGGCGTTCAACGCCTTCACGCTTTCCATCATCATGACCGGCGGCGGGCCTCTGCGCGCCACCGAGGTGCTCGGCCTCTACATCTACAAGGTCGCCTTTGATTCCTTCGACTTCGGCGTGGCGGCGGCGGCATCGCTGGTGCTGTTCGTGACCATCCTGATCGTCACCGTCGCCTATCTGCGCGTCGCCGATCCGGCGCAAGAGACCAAGGGCTAGGAGGAGGGCGATGGAAAGCGCCGGCCGCCGCGTCCAGTTCTTCGCGCACCTGATGCTGATCGCCACGGCGGTCTTCGTCCTGTTCCCGTACGCCTGGATGCTGGCGACCAGCATCAAGCCGATCGCCGACGTGGTCGCCTGGCCGATCCGCTGGCTGCCGCGCTCGGTCACCCTGGAGAACTATGCCGCGATCCTGAGCGATGCCCGCTTCCTGCGCTCGCTCCTGAACAGCGCCGTCGTCTCGGTCGTCGTCACGACGCTCAGCCTCGGCCTCTCGGTGCCGGCGGCCTACGGGCTGACCCGGCTGGTGAAGCGCGGCGGGCGGGGCATGCTGATCGGCATCCTGGCCTCGCAGTTCTTTCCGCCCATGGTCTTCTTCGTGCCGTTCTACGTCGCCCTGCAGGCGGTGGGGCTGCTCAACACCATTCCCGGCCTGGTGCTGGCCTATCTCTCGGTGACCCTGCCGGTCTGCACCTGGATGGTGGCGACGTCGCTGCGCGACATCCCGACGGCGCTGGAGGAGGCGGCGCGCATCGACGGCTGCGGCGACCTGCGCATCATCTGGACCATCGTGCTGCCGATCGCGGCGCCCGGCATTGTCACCGCGGGTATCTTCGCCTTCGTCCTGTCATGGCAGGAGTACATCTTCGCGCTGCTCTACACGACCTCCGAAGCGGCCCAGACCGCGCCGGTCCTGATGTTCTACCTGCTCGGCCAGCATCAGATCGACTACGCCCGGCTGATGGCCGCGGCGGTGCTCCTCTCCATTCCCATCGCCATTCCCTTCGCCGTCATCCAGCGCCTCTATCGCGGCGGGCTGACCGAAGGTGGCGTCAAAGGTTGAACCCATGCCCATTCCCGCCTTCATTCGCGAACAACCGCAGGCCCTCGACGCCTGTCTCACCGCGGCCCGGGCCTTCGCCGCATCGCCCGCTATCGACGGCATTGCTCTGGTGGGCTCCGGCTCGTCCTTCAACGCCATCACCGTGGCGCGTCCCCGTTTCGTGGCGGCGCGGCGCGGGCCGGTGACGCTGCACGAGCCCGAGGATTTCATCGCCGAGCTGGCCGATGCCACGACGCGGCCGCTGGTCGTCGTCTTGTCGCAAAGCGGCGCCAGCACCACCTCGATTGCGGCGGCGCAAGCGGCCCTGGCGGCAGGCCTGCGGACCGTGGCGATCACCGCCTCGCCGCAGGCGGCGCTGGGCGGGGTGGGTGCGGAGCTTCTGCACATGCCGGTGGGCGAGGAGCCGGTCGGGCCCAAGACCAAAGGCTTCCTCGGTTCCATGGCGATGCTGCTGGCGATGGCGGAGACGCTCGGCGCGCCGGCGTCGCCGCTGATCTCCGGCGCCGACCTGGCGCCGCTGATCGAAGCGGGCCGCGAGACCGCCGAAGCGCTGGTTCCCTCGTTGCGGCAGGTCGACCAGATCGTCGTCGCCGGCCGGCGGGCCAATTACGGCGTGGCGCTGGAGGCCTCGCTCAAGATCACCGAGATGGCCGGCCTCCCAACCTGTGGCCTGCCGACGGAGGAGCTGCTGCACGGCCGCCTGCATGGGCTGACCGACCGGTCCGTGGCCTTCCTCCTGGCCGAGGGCGCGGCTGAGCTCGCCGAAGCGCGACGGGTCGAGCAGGTGATGGCCGCGCGCGGCTGCCGGATCGTGGTCGTCGATGCGGCAGCGGGCTTGCCGTCGCCCTGGACCGTGCTCGGTCTCGTCGTGCCCTTCCAGTGGCTGGCGGTGCGGCTGGCCGAGGATCGCGGTCTGGTGCCGCAGACGATGCGCCACGGCGCGCTCTCGGCCGAGCTCGCCATCAAGACGGATGCCCGCCCGTGACCCGTCGGCGGAAAGCCGTTGCCGCGGGCGTCGATATCGGCGGCACCACCATCAAGCTGGGGCTGGTCGATGGCGACGGCAGCCTGCTGGCGCGGCGGCGGCTGCCCTATGCCGAGATGGCGAGCTTCGACGATCTCGCCGATCGCATAGCCCACGACGTGCGGGCCATGGAAGGCGACAGCGGCCGCACGGCCGATGCGCTGGGCATTGCCGTGCCGGGCTATGCCCGGCCCGATGACGGCGTGATGATCGACGGCACCTCGAACGTTCCGCTGCTCACCAATCGGTCGCTGGCGCAGGCCCTGCGCCAGCGGCTGGGGCTCGACTGCCGGACGATCAACGACGGAAGTGCGGCGGCCCTGGGCGAGCTGCAGTTCGGCGCCGGCCGCGGCGTCGCGCGGTTTGCCCTGCTGACATTGGGCACCGGGGTGGGCGGCGGAATCGTGGTGCATGGCCGGCTGGCGACGGCCGACGACGGCGTGCCGCCGGAGCTGGGGGCGATGGTGCTGGACGATGCGCCGGCCGGCGCGCGCACCCTGGAGGACTTCGCCTCGGCCCGCGGCTTCGCGCGTGCCTATGCCTGTCGCGGCGGCGCCGAGGGCCTGTCGCCCGACGAGATCTTCCACCGGGCCGCGGCGGGCGAGGAAGCTGCGATCGCGGCGATCGATGCGGTGGCCCGGCGACTGGCGCAGGCCTTCGGCTCGCTCACCAATGCGCTGGGGCTGGAGCTTTGCCTGGTCGGTGGCGGCATCGCCGGTGCCGGCGAGCCGCTGCTCGCCCGCATCCGCGCGCATTTCCCGCATTTCACCTGGCCCTTCCTGCGGACGCGCTGCCGGATCGACGGCGCGACCACCGGCGAGGATGCCGGCGTGCTGGGGGCGGCGGCGGCGGCTCAGCCGCCGGCCTTCTCGTCGGCTCAGCCGTCGACGAGTTCGATCGAGTAGTTCTCGATCACGGTGTTGGCGAGCAGCTTGCGGCACATCTCGTCGAGCCGCGTCTTGGCCTTGGCCTTGTCGGTCTCGGCGAGCTCGAGCTCGATGAATTTGCCCTGGCGGACGTCGCCCACTTCGGGGAAGCCCAGGCGGTTGAGGGAATGGCCGATCGCCTTGCCCTGGGGGTCGAGCACGCCGTTCTTCAGCGTCACGTGAACTCTGGCTTTCATATCGCCTCTTGTTACTGCAAGGTTGTCGGGCCGCGCACGTCGCCCGGCCCCTGGTCGATCAGGATGCCGAGACGCCGCGCCACCTCCTGGTAGGCTTCCTCGACCTTGCCGAGGTCGCGGCGGAACCGGTCCTTGTCCATCTTCTCGTTGGTACGCAGATCCCACAGCCGGCAGGAATCCGGGCTGATCTCGTCGGCCAGCACGATGCGCACCATGTCGTCCTCGTAGAGGCGGCCGAACTCGATCTTGAAGTCGATCAGCTTGATGCCGCAGCCGAGGAACAGGCCGAACAGGAAGTCGTTGACCCGGAGCGTCAGCGCCACGATGTCGTCGAGGTCCTGCGGTGTCGCCCAGCCGAAGGCCGTGATGTGCTCCTCGGTCACCATCGGGTCGCCGAGCTGGTCGTTCTTGTAGAAGAACTCCATGATCGAGCGCGGCAGCTGGGTGCCTTCCTCGACGCCGAAGCGCTTGGCGAAGGAGCCGGCTGCGACGTTGCGGACCACGACCTCGAGGGGGATGATCTCGACCTGCCGGATGAGCTGCTCGCGCATGTTCAGCCGGCGGATGAAATGGGTGGGCACGCCGATCTCGCCGAGCTTGGTCATCAGGAACTCGGAGATGCGGTTGTTGATCACCCCCTTGCCGGTGATCGTGCCTTTCTTCTGGTTATTGAACGCGGTCGCGTCGTCCTTGAAGTACTGGACGATCGTCCCGGGCTCGGGCCCCTCGAACAAGGTCTTGGCCTTGCCCTCGTAGATACGGCGGCGGCGGGACATTTCTCACTCCTGCGCGGGCGGAGCGAGCCGCCCGCCGTTTGGCCGGAATATGGAGGAAACCCCATGCTCCGGGTTTGGGGAAAAATCCATTGAAAAAGGTGACGTGACCGTCATATTGACCTTCGAAACGGAGGCCCCCAATGGCCCAGCAAATCACCTATGACAAGGCCTACGATACGGTTGCACCGGAAGATTTCCCGGCGATGTTGCAGGTAGCGCGCTACGGCCGCCGGAGCGATGCCTTCGACGGCATTATTTCTGCGACCCATGACCATTTCTGGGACCCGCTGGACAAGAATTACATCGATTTCGACCTGCCCTTCGACATGGCGACGACGCCGATCGCGCCGCAGGAGATGGTGGTCGAGCTGCGCAGCGCCGTCGCCGACCGGCTGGACGAGCGGCAGAAGATCCAGCTTTCCAACGACGTCATGCACTGGTCGGTCTCCAACCTGCTGCATGGCGAGCAGGGCGCGCTGTCGCTGTCGGCCAGCCTCTGCCACATCCTGCTCGATCCCGGGGCGCAGGAATACGCCGCCAACCAGGCCCGCGAGGAGGCCCGCCACGTCACGGGCTTCACCCGCTACATCGCCAAGCGCTGGGGTGCGCCGCTGCCGGTCGGCAAGACGATCGCCACCGTGCTCGCCGACCTGGTGAGTACCGAGGAAGTCTACAAGAAGATCGTCGGCATGCAGATGCTGATCGAGGGGCTGGCGATGGGGTCGTTCGCGACCTTGAACGCCAAGACCAACGACCCGGTGCTGCGCCGCCTGGTGCAGCTCGTGATGAGCGACGAGGCCTTCCATCACCGTTTCGGCCGCCTGTGGGCCGCCAAGACGATCCGCCATCTCAAGGCCGACGAGCACAAGAAGGTCGAGGACTGGGCGGCGCAGATCTTCCAGACGCTGCTCTTCAACCTGATCAATGCCGAGCAGAAGCAGGTGATCTACGCCAAGTACGGGCTCGACTGGAAATGGGTGCGCGATGCGGTGAAGGAGACCTTCACCGACGACGACCGCCGCAACCAGCTCAAGGAAAGCACCAACATCTTCCGCGTCCTGATCAAGACGCTGCTGCATGCCGGCATCATCACCGAGCGCACCGCGCCGCTTTACGCCGTGTGGGTCGACATGAAGGAGCTGGAAGCCGAAGGCGACGGCATCCCGGGCGACGTCGTCGCCGAGGAGATGCTGGTCGTGCTGCGTGAGATCAACGCCAAGCGCAAACGCATCAGCAGCAAGGACGTCGCCGCGGCTGCGTCTTAGCTCTCCCGAATGAGGGAGAGGCTAGGAGAGGGGCCCTTCGTGCTGACGTTAAAGCGCTGAAAAGCCCGCACATTGCTGTTTCATCCTCCTCTCCCCCGCAAGGGGGAGAGGCCGGGTGAGGGGGAAGTGAAGGACGCCCAGACCACACGTGCACGCGAACTTCGCCGCGACAGCACGAAGCCGGAGAGGATCTGCTGGGAATTGCTGCGCGACCGCCGGCTGAGCGGCATCAAGTTTCGCCGACAGCATCCGATCGGTCCCTATTATGCCGACTTCGCCTGCGTCTCCGCGAAGCTCGTGATCGAGATCGACGGTGAGCATCATGCTTTTCAGGTCGAGCAGGATGCCCGCCGCACGGCGTTCATGGAGCATCAGGGCTGGCATGTCTTGCGCTTCTCGGCAAGCCACGTGCTCGAAAGCCCCGAGGGGATCTGGACGGCAATCGACGTTGCGTTAGCGGCTGCCCCCTCACCTAACCTCTCCCCCTCCGGGGGAGAGGAACATGAAGGTCAAGTTCAAGCTCCTCTTCCCAGAAGCGGGAGGACATGAGAACTAGCGCTTCCGGGCCAGGACGAAGGCGGAGAGGCCGGCGAGGCGGTTGATCGGGAAGAGGGGCAGCTCGGCGGCGCAGAGGGTCGCGAGCAGGCCGTTGGCAAACGCACCGTGCTTCTTGAGGCTGCTGCGCGGTTCGGTGGTGTTGCGGTCGGCGAGGCGCACGGCAGCGGCGAGGGGAAAGACCAGGCCGAAATAGTAGGCGCCGCGCACGATCTCGAGGCCGGCACTGTCGAGCACCGCTTCGATCTCGGGCAGGCGGTAGCGCCGCTTGTGCTCGAGGAAGACGTCGTGGCCGCTCCACAGGAAAGAGAAGGCGGGGACCGTCACCAGGAAATGCGCGCCGGCCGGCACCTTGCCCGCATAGTGGCGGACCAGGCTGCGATCGTCGTCGACATGCTCCAGCACGTCCATCATCAGCACGAGATCGCAGTCGGTCGGGCCGGTGTCGCGCCTGAAGCGCACCGGCTTGCCGGCGACCTGGTCGTCGCGGTCGGCCGGATAGCCGATATCGACGCAGAGCGCGCTCTCGGCCGGCGTGGCGGCCAGCAGATGCCGGGAGAAGAAGCCCGAGCCCGCGCCAATATCGAGCAGCCGGCGCGGTGCGAGGCCCGAGACGGCGCGGCGGAGCGCCGCCGCCTTGGAGCGGTAGTACCAGTGGCGATCGATCGCGTCGCCGAGGATGTCCTCTTCCTTGAGGTCCATGTGCGGGGGCTGCTCAGCTCTTCGGCGGCTCGGCGGTGCCGTCTTCGTAGATGCCTTCCACGACATAGATCGGCCGGCCCTTCACCTCGAGGAAGAGGCGGCCGAGATACTCGCCGATGATGCCGAGCGAGAGGAGCTGGATGGCGCCCATCAGCAGGACGGCGATCAGCAGCGAGGCGTAGCCGGGCGTGTCGATGCCCAGGATCAGCACGCGCGTCACGATGAAGAGGGCGTAGAGCACGGCGATGGTGGCGATCACCACGCCGACATAGAACCAGGCGCGCAGCGGCGCTGTCGAGAAGCTCACCACGCCGTCGAGGGCGAAGTTCCACAGCCGCCACAGGCTGAACTTGGTGGTGCCGACGGCGCGCGACGGCCGCTCGTAGGGCACACCGATCGAGTTGAAGCCCACCCAGGCGAACAGGCCCTTCATGAAGCGGTTGCGCTCGGGCAGCTGGCGCAGCACCTCGACGGCGCGCCGGTCGACCAGGCGGAAATCGCCGACATTGGGCGGGATGCGGACGGCCGAGAGGGAGTTGAACACCCGATAGAACCAGTCCGCCGACAGGCGCTTGGCGCGCGTGTCGCTGTGGCGGCCCGAGCGCATGCCGTAGACGATGTCGTAGCCCTCGCGCCAGCGGGCGACGAAGGCCTGGATCAGCTCGGGCGGATCCTGCAGGTCGATGTCCATCGGGATCAGGATGTCGCCCCTGGCATGGTCGATGCCCGCCGTGAGGGCGGCCTCCTTGCCGAAGTTGCGCGACAGGTTGACGAGGCGGATGCGGCGGTCGGAGCAGCCGCGGTCGAACAGGCGGGCGAAGGTGTTGTCGCGCGAGCCGTCGTTCACGAACACCAGCTCGAAGCGCAGCGACGCGCGCTCGAGCTGCGGCACCACGGTGTCGAGGAAGAGGTCGACGGCCTCCTCCTCGTTGAACACCGGCACGACCAGCGAGAGCAGCGGATCGGCCGGGCGGCGCGCGCGCTGGGTTGCGAGCTGGCGCTCGAGCGCCGCGTCTTTTTCTCCGGTGAAGGGCAAGCTTTGTTCGGGCACGGCCCCCTCAGGTCACCGGTTCGACGGCGCCGCTGAGATCCATGATGCCCAATTCGACGATGAGCTGCGGCTGGCGCTTCTTCGCCTGGTCGCGAAAGGCCCGCAGCGCCTGGGTATGCATCTGGGTCTCGTAGGCCCGGTCGGTCTTGATGCGCTCACCGTAGGCGACGACGGCGGCGCCGCAGTCGCGGTGCGTCATGCCGATCAGCCGCTTCACGTTGTGGAGCTGCACGGAGATGTCGAGATTGGCTTCCCAGGCGGCACGCCATTCCTGGAAGACCGGCGCCACGGCGGCGATCGGGCCGCCGGCGATGTTGAACTGGCTGTAGGCGTTCTGCCAGCCGCGCGCCGCCATGTAGGCCCAGCTGTTGGTGGTGAAGCGCGGGTCGATGCACTTCATCAGCATGGCTTCGTAGCCCTGGTCCTCGATCGCAAAGGCAGGGGCCGCCGCGGCGGTGGCGGCGGCACCGAGCGCCAGGCCGAACAGGCCGCGGCGCGGGATTCCGGCGTTGAGGGCCTGCAGGCAGCCGCATCCGGCATGATGAAAATGCGCGTTCATCGGAAGGTCGTTCTCCCCTGCTGTGCCAGGCCGCCATTGGCATCGGCGACCCATGTCGTTAGCGAGCCGTCTTGTTCGCGACGGGCCTGCACGCTGAATGCACTGCCGGCGAAGACCGGCGACAGGGCGCGGAACTCGAAGCTCCGCGCGATTCTACCCGGGTTCGACCGGCGCGCCAGTTCGATCTGGACCAGGCCCATCAGCGGGCCGTGGACGATCAGGCCGGGATAGCCTTCGGTGCCGGTGACGTAGGGCTGGTCGTAATGGATGCGATGGCCATTGAAGGTGAGGGCGGAGAAACGGAACAGCAGCACTGGGCTGCCGTCGATCGACTTGCGCCAGGTCGCATCGGTCGGGGCAGGCTTGGGCGGCTTGGGCTTCTCGCCCGGCTTGGCCGCCTCGCGATAGACGATGTCGTGCTCCTCGATCAGCGAGACGCCGCGCGGCCCCGAGATCGTGTGCTCGACCGTGACGAAGACCATGGTGCCGGTCGAGCCGGTCTTGGGCTCCACCGACTTGATGCGCGATTGCCGCGCGATGGTCTCGCCGATGCGCACCGGCTCGCCCTCGAAGGCGAAGCGGCTGCCGGCCCACATGCGGCGCGGCAGCGGCACCGGCGGCAGGAACTCGCCGCGGGCGGCATGGCCGTCGGCGCCGATCCCGGACAGGCGCGGGGTTTCGAGGAAATAGAGCCAGTGCCAGAGCGGCGGCAGGGGATCGCCGTTTCGCGGTTCGGGATCGTCCTCGTCGAGCGTGGCGGCCAGTGCACGCACCGGGAAGGGCGCGGCGAGGTCCTCCACGGACTGCGTCCGGCCGATCCATTCCTTGAGCGTTTCCAACGACATGGCAGGCGATCCTCCTGAAGGGGCGCGACTTTGCCACCTCGAGCGCGGGGTGGAAAGACGGGCGCAGCGTCGCTATAAACCCGCGCGACGAGACAAATGGAGCGGCCGATGACCACGTTCGACGAACGCGAGAAAGCCTTCGAGAAGAAGTTCGAGCACGACCAGGAAATCCAGTTCAAGGTCAAGGCCCGCCGCAACAAGCTGCTCGGCCTGTGGGCCGCCGGCCTGCTGGGCAAGACCGGCGCCGACGCCGAGGCCTACGCCAAGGAAGTCGTCCTGGCCGACTTCGAGAAGCCGGGCGACACCGACGTCGTGCACAAGCTGATGAAGGACCTCGCTGCCGCCGGCAAGCCGATGGAGGATCACACGATCCTGAAGCAGGCCGAACGCCTGCTGCCCGAGGCCAAGAAGCAGGTCATGTCGGAAGTGCACTGAACAAACGCAACAGCGTTTGGCTTTCATATTCCTCTCCCCCTTTGGGGGAGAGGTTAGGTGAGGGGGCGCGGCGGACGCTTAAGAGACCTCGTGTGATCTTGGTGTCGTTCGTTTCCCCCTCACCCTGTACGGCCGGGCGGATGGGTAACGGTTTAGA
>MKRV01000123.1 GCA_001897995.1 Alphaproteobacteria bacterium 65-37
TGCAGCGAATACTCCCAGGGCACGTCGGGATCGCTCTGGCCATGCAGCAGCCGCACCGGGCAGGGCAGCTTCAGGGGCTTGTCCAGGAGCAGATGGTTGCGCCCTTCCTCGATCAGCTTCCAGGTGAAGACCGAAGGCTCGGGCGAATATTGCGACGGCCGTTCGAGGCGACCGTCGCGCTGCAAGGCCGCGCGGTCTTCGGCCGAGAGTCCGCCCAACAGCATGCGCTCGGTGAAATCCGGGGCCGCGGCAATCAGCACGAGACCGGCCAGCCGCTCGGGCCGCGCCTGTGCTGTGAGCAGCGACAGCCAGCCGCCCATGCTCGACCCCACCAGCACCAGCTTGCCCTCGGTGAGCGCATCGATCGCCGCCAGCGAATCGTCCTTCCAGCGGCCGATGGTTCCATCCTCGAAACGGCCCGAGGATTGCCCATGGCCGAGATAGTCGAAGCGCAGGAAGGCCTGCCCTCTCTTCTCGGCCCAGGCTTCGAGTGCCACGGCCTTGGTGCCGGTCATGTCCGATCGGAAGCCACCGAGGAACACCACGGTGGGTGATTTTCCCGGTGTCCTTGCATAAGCAAGGTAATTGCCGTCGTCCCGCTGCAATCGCTCGACCCTACCCACGCTTCGGCTCCCGTGTTACCGCTCGGCCCAGAGTTTCCTTAACGCTTACGCAAACACCGTGTCCGCGCCAACCCTTCTGCAGATCGTTCCCACTCTGGCGGGTGGCGGGCTGGCACGCGCCACGCTCGACGCCGCGCAGGCCGTGATCGCCGCCGGCGGTTCGGCGATCGTCGCCTCGCCGGGCGGCGCCATGGTGCCCGACCTGCTGCGCCTGCGGGCAACCCATCTCGAGCTGCCCGACAGCAGCCACGCGGTGTGGGGACGGCTCACCCTGCCGGGCAAGCTCGCGGCGAGCTTGCGTGACGCCAAGGTCGATATCGTGCAGGCACGCTCGCCGGTCACCGGCTGGGTGGCGCGCGCCCTGGCCCGGCGCCTCGGCATCAAATGGATCGCCACGCTCCACCGCCCCTTTCTCGCCCAGGATCTCGCCGGCCGTTTCATCGAGCGGCGCCAGACGCGCGCCGACGCGATGATCGCCGTTTCCGAGCATGTGGCGCGCGACGCCCTCGAGCGCTTCCCCGATCTCGAAGATCGCCTGGAGACGATCCCGCCCGGAATCAACTTCGATCGCTTCGATCCGGCGGTGGTGCGCGCCGACCGGCTGATCCGGCTGGCCGGCGAGCTGCGCGTCCCCGATGGCCGGCCGCTCGTGCTGTGGCCGGGCCGCTTCACCGAGGATAACGGCCAGAAGATCCTGATCGAGGCCATCAAGCGGATGGACCGCGACGACGTCTTCTGTCTGCTGCTCGGGTCGACCGGCGCGTCCACGCCCTTCGAGAAGGAGCTGGAAAGCGCTGTCGTGGCAGCGGGACTGCAGGGCCGCGTCCAGATCGGCCCTTATGTCGACGACATGCCGGCCGCCTACATGCTGGCCGACGCCGTCGTGGCGACCGGTGGCGCCCGGCAGGGCTTCAGCCGCACCTTGATCGAGGCACAGGCCATGGGCCGGCCGGTGGTCACCGAAGATGGCGGCGGTGCCGCCGAGACCATACGGGTCGGCGTGACCGGCTGGCTGGCCGCGCCCGGCGATCCCGCGGCGCTGGCCGACGCGCTGCAGGCCGCCCTCTCGCTCTCGACCGAGCGGCGGGCCGAGCTGGCCCGCGCCGCGCAGGAGCATGTCCGCGGCCAATTCAGCCTGGCGCAGTCGAACGCGCGGCTGCTCAGCCTCTATGAACGGCTGCGGCCCGCGGCTTGACTCGCTTGGGACCGCCAACTATCTCCAATCGCATGGACCGCCGGTTTTTCACCGCTCCAGCCAACACCACCACCGTACGAACTTGATTCGGCCGGGCGCAGGCACTTGTGCCGCCTCCCGGCCTGCGGTCGCCGACGCAGTCGTGTCGGCAGACGGAGCTTGTTCGTAATTTCATTAGCTGGTGGATGACATGATCAACATTTCCTTGCCGGATGGTTCCGTCCGGTCGTTCGACAAACCGGTCAGTGGCGCCGATATCGCTGCCTCGATCGGTCCCGGCCTCGCCAAGGCCGCCCTGGCGCTGCGCGTCGACGGGCAGATGAAGGACCTCGGCCACGTGGTCGACCACGACGCCAGGATCGGCATCGTGACGTCCCGCGATCCCGAGGCGCTGGAACTGCTGCGCCACGATGCCGCCCATGTGCTCGCCCAGGCAGTGCAGGAGCTCTATCCCGGCACGCAGATCACGTTCGGCCCCTCGACGGAGGACGGCTTCTACTACGACTTCGTGCGCGCCGAGCCCTTCTCGCCCGAGGACTTCGCCAAGATCGAGCAGCGCATGGCCGAGATCGTCGACCGCGATCTGCCGATCACGCGTGAAGTGTGGGACCGCGCCCAGATCAAGGAATACTTCAAGCAGCACGGCGAGAAGTTCAAAGCCGAATGGGCCGACGAACTGCCGAAGGACGAGGAGATCTCGGTCTACAAGCAGGGCGACTGGCTCGACATGTGCCTGGGTCCGCACCTGCCCTCGACGGGCAAGCTCGGCAAGGCGTTCAAGCTGACGAAGGTGTCGGGCGCCTACTGGCGCGGCGACGCCAAGAACGCCCAGCTGCAGCGCGTCTACGGCACGGTCTTCTTCTCCGACAAGGACCTCAAGGCCTACCTGACGCGCATCGAGGAAGCCGAGAAGCGCGACCATCGCAAGCTGGGCCGCGAGATGAGCCTCTTCCATCAGCAGGAAGAAGCGGCCGGCATGGTGTTCTGGCATCCCAAGGGCTGGACGTTCTGGCGCACGATCGAAGGCTATCTGCGGCGCAAGCTCGAGGCCGGCGGCTATGTCGAGGTGAAGACGCCGCAGCTCGTCGACCGCAAGCTGTGGGAGCGCTCGGGCCACTGGGAGAAGTTCCGCGAGAACATGTATCTCAGCGAGAACGAGGAAGGGCTGAAGGAGTTCATCGCCGACGAAAGTCTGCGCATCTTCGCCTTGAAGCCGATGAACTGCCCCTGCCACGTGGAGATCTTCAACCAGGGCCTGCGCAGCTACCGCGAGCTGCCGCTGCGCATGGCCGAGATGGGGTCCTGCCATCGCTTCGAGCCGTCCGGGGCGCTGCACGGCATCATGCGCGTGCGCAACTTCACGCAGGACGATGCCCACATCTTCTGCAGCGAGGAGCAGATCGAGAGCGAGACGATCCGCTTCTGCAAGCTGCTCGACGACGTCTATCGCGATCTCGGCTTCACGGACTACTTCGTGAAGTTCTCCGACCGTCCGCCGGTGCGCGCCGGCACGGATGCCGTGTGGGATCAGGCCGAGGGCGCACTCCTGTCGGCGTCGAAGGCCGCGGGGCTCGATGTCATCCTCAACCCCGGCGAGGGCGCTTTCTACGGTCCGAAGCTGGAATTCGTGCTGCGCGACGCCATCGGCCGCGACTGGCAATGCGGCACCCTGCAGGTCGATTTCGTGCTGCCCGAGCGGCTCGATGCGGCTTACGTGGCCGAGGACGGATCGCGTAAACGACCTGTGATGCTGCACCGCGCGATCTTCGGCAGCTATGAGCGCATGATCGGCATCCTGATCGAGCATTATGCCGGCCGGTTCCCGCTCTGGATGGCACCGACGCAAGCAGTAGTGGTCACGATCGTGAACGACGCCGACAGCTATGCCGAGGAGGTCGCCGCGGCGCTCCGGGCCGCCGGCATGCGGGTCGACACGGACCTGCGCAACGAGAAGATCAACTACAAAGTCCGTGAGCATTCGCTGGCGCACGTGCCGCTGATCCTGGCCGTGGGCCGGCGCGACATGGAAAACCGCACGGTCGCGGTCCGCCGCCTGGGCTCGGAAAAACAGGAGGTCCTTGAACTCGGGGCCGCCGTCACTAAACTTTCAGTAGAGGCGCGGCCACCCTTCTAGGGTGGCTTCGTCTCGATATCCCGCCCCGTCTTTCGAGGTGAAAGGGGGCTTCAACGAAGGAGAATGAGGCCATAGCACGACCTGCTCAACAGACCGCCCCGACCCGTGAGGGTCCGCGCGTCAACGGCGAGATCAGAGCGCCGCAAGTCCGACTGATCGACGAGAACGGCGAGATGGTCGGCGTTCTCAGCACCCGCGAAGCGATCGAAATGGCCGAAGAAGCCAGTCTCGACCTGATCGAGATCTCGCCCAATGCGGTGCCCCCTGTCGCCAAGATCTCCGATTACGGCAAGTACAAGTACGAGGCCCAGAAGAAGGCCCACGAAGCGCGCAAGCATCAGAAGGTCATCGAGGTCAAAGAGATCAAGATGCGCCCGAACATCGACGACCACGACTACGAGGTCAAAATGCGCGCGATGAAGCGGTTCATCGAGGAAGGCGACAAGGTGAAGGTCACCCTACGCTTCCGCGGCCGCGAGATGGTGCATTCCGAGCTCGGCCTGCAGGTCCTGAACCGTGTCCGTGGTGAAATGGATCCGCTGACCAAGATCGAATCGATGCCGCGCATGGAAGGCCGGCAGATGATCATGGTGCTGGCGCCGAAGTGATCGGCCCAGCCTGATCGTACGCAGTCGATCGTATGTGGCCGATCAAAGGAACCTGACCGACCGAGCGGGACCGACACGATGTCGGCCCGCCGGCGCCTTTCAGCCGCTTTCTCTCACAATGAGCTCGAAACCGAGATCGACTCGGCGCGGCTTGGCGGGATCGAGGGCCAGTTCGGCCGCTGCCCGGCCGATGGCCGCACCGTCGATCCGGATCGTGCTGACGGTCGGCGAGAACAGCCGCCCCATCTCGAGATCGCCCAGTCCGACCACGCCGATGGCAGGTGTCGCGCCGGGTTCCGCCTGCAGTCGGCCGGCGCGGCGCAGAGCCGAGAGCAGTCCGATGGCATAAGCGTCGTTGGCCGCGAAGACGGCATCGGCGTCGGGCACCTCGGCTAGCGCCGCAGTTCCAGCGCCCGCCCCCGACTGCCATTCGACCACGACGCGGCGTGGATCCTCGAGACCAACCTGCCGGGCTGCCTCGACGAAACCATGCCAGCGCTGGGTGGCGCGGCGATCGTCGCCGCCCACGAAGGCGAGCCTTTGCCGGCCCGCCGACGCGAAGTGGCGTGCCACGACCACGCCCGCGTCGTGATTGTCGAAGCCGACGGCGGCATCGATCGGCGCCGCGGGCAATTCCCAGGTCTCGACCACCGGGATGCGGGCGCGGCGCAGCATTTCGGCGCCGTCGGCGGTGAGCGGCGCGCCCACCATGATGATCGCTTCCGGGCGGCGCGACAGCAGGGCGGCCAGCATGCGGTCTTCGCGCAGGGGGTCGTAGCCCGACTGCGCCAGGATGACGGAGTAGCCCTGCGGCTCCAGAACGTCGGACAGGCCCTGCACCGTATCGGCGAAGATCGAGTTGGCGATCGTCGGCACCAGAACGCCGACCGACTTGGTGCGGGCGCTGGCCAGCGAGCCCGCCACCATGTTGGGCACATAGCCCAGCTTGCGGATAGCGTCCTCGACCCGTTGGCGGGTCTCGGCCGAAACGATGTCCGGCCGGCGTACGACGCGACTCACCGTGATCGGCGAGACTCCCGCCATCCGGGCAACTGCCGTCAAGGTCGGCGTCGCTGCCCTCTCCGGATCCGGCGGCCCTTCTTCCATGCGAACGGCATATCCTTTGGCGCGGGCAACGTGCAAGAAATCGATTGCTTTTTAGGCAATGATAGCGCTACCATTTTACCAACAAGGCAATCCCAGGAGGAGTCCCATGATCGGCGAGCGGGAAGTCCAGGCCTACAAGCGGGATGGCGTCATCGTCGTGCCCGACGTTCTCGACGGCCAGATCCTGGGCCGCATCCGGCAGGTGGTGGCCGAACTGGTCGCCGGCGCGGCCGCCGTTGCCGAGCACACCGACGTCTACGATCTGGAGCCCGGCCATACGCCGGCCGACCCGCGGGTCCGCCGCATCAAGACCCCGCACAAGGTGCACGCCGTGTTCGACGAGGCCGTGCGCAGCCCGCAGGTGATCGCGATCCTGAAGGCCCTGCTCGGTCCCGGGCTGCGGCTGCACGGCTCCAAGCTCAACATGAAGTCGGCGCATTACGGCTCGCCGGTCGAATGGCACCAGGACTGGGCCTTCTATCCGCACACCAACGACGACGTGCTGGCGATCGGCGTCCTGCTCGACGACACCGACCTGTCCAACGGGCCGATGCTGGTCTCGCCGGGCACCCACACCGGGCCGGTGTGGAACCATCACGGCGCCGACGGCCACTTCGCCGGCATGATCGACCCCGACGAGGTCCGCGCCGAGATCGATCGTGCCGTGCCCTGCATCGGCCGGGCCGGCAGCATGTCGTTCCACCATGTGCGGGCGCTGCACGGCTCGGCGCTCAACACCTCGAACCGTCCGCGCAACCTCCTGCTCTACGAAGTCGCCGCCAGCGATGCCTGGCCGCTGATGGGTGTGAAGGATTTCGCCGAGTTCGACAGCCGCCTGCTGGCCGGCGGGTCGGTCGTCGAGCCGCGCCTGACCCAGGTCCCGGTACGCATGCCCCTGCCGCCGCCGGTGCGCAGCGGCTCCATCTACGAAACCCAGTCCATCGCCACCAAAGCCTACTTCAATCGCGCCGCCTGAAGCCGGCGTCTTCAAAACAAGAACAATCGCATGAGGAAACACCATGACCGCCACCGCGAAGGGCACCGGCAAGATGCCGGTGCGCGTGATCGTTGCCGCCTCCGTCGGCTCGGCCCTCGAATGGTATGATTTCTTCCTCTACGGCACCGCCGCCGCGCTGGTGTTCGGCGAGCTCTTCTTCCCCAAGAGTGACCCGCTGGTCGGCACCCTGCTGTCCTTCCTGACCTTCGGTGTCGGCTTCGTGGTGCGGCCGCTGGGCGGCATCCTGTTCGGCATCATGGGCGATCGCTACGGCCGCAAGCCGGTGCTGGTGATCACGCTCCTGATGATCGGCATCGGCACCACGCTGATCGGCCTGCTGCCGACCTATGCGCAGATCGGCTACTGGGCGCCGATCCTGCTGGTCCTATTGCGTGTCGTGCAGGGGCTGGGCGCCGGCGCCGAGTATGGCGGTGCGGTGATCTATCTCGTGGAGAACGCACCGGCGAAGCACCGCGGCTTCTGGGGCGGCTTCGCACCGCTCGGCGTCTCGGTCGGCAACCTGATGGCCGCCGGCGCGTTCGCGCTGGTCACCATGCTGCCGCGCGAGGAGTTGATGGCGTGGGGATGGCGGGTGCCGTTCCTCGCCAGCATCCTGCTGATCGCCGTCGGCATCTATGTCCGCCTGCGCGTCACCGAAACGCCGGTCTACACCGAGGCCGTGGTCGCCCGGAACAAGGTCGAGAGCAATCCGGCGATGGCGGCACTGCAGAAGCATCCGCGCAACTTCATGGTCGTGCTGGGCGCGCGTCTCGCCGAAAACGGGCTGGGCTACCTCTTCCCGGTCTGGGGGCTGAGCTACGTCATCAGCCTCGGTGTCTCGCGCGCCGATGCCTTGAGTGCGCTCATGGTGGCCTTCGTCGTCGAGCTGTTCACCATCCTGGGCTTCGCGGCCCTGTCGGATCGCGTCGGCCGACGGCCCGTCTATATGTTCGGGGCGCTGGCCGGCGTGGCGCTGGCCTTCCCGTTCTTCTGGCTGGTCGAGACCAAGCAGTGGATCTACATCGCGCTGGCCTTCATCCTGGCCCGTGCCGTGGTGACCGCCGCGATGTTCGGCCCGCAAGCCTCCTACTTCGCCGAGCTGTTCCCGCCGCAGCGGCGGTTCGCGGGCTTCGCCTTCGCCCGTGAATTAGGCTCGCTGCTGGCCGGCGGCCCGGCACCGTTCCTCGCCACCGCCCTGGTAGCCTGGGCGAGCGGGGCGTGGTGGCCGGTCGCCATCTACGCGATCGTGCTCTCGCTGCTGACGGCCTGGGCGATCTGGGCCGGCCCCGAGACCTACGAGGACAGCATCACCTCGGACAACTCGCAGCCGTCGCCAGCGCCGGCACAGCCGGCGCGCGCCTGAGCTGTGGCGCAGCAACTCCGCGTCCTGCAATCGCTCTGGGCCATGGAGCGGCGTCGCACCGACGTCGCCGAATGGCCGCTGCAGACGCAGCTTGAAATGATCCGCGACGCCGGCTTCGACGGGGCCGGCGTCCGCTTCATCGATCCGGCCTTCGCCACCGAAGCCACCGGCTTCCTGCGCGCCCACGACATGATCTGGCAGGCGCAGTGCTACCCGACCAGCGTCGATGCCCTGAAGCCGGTGCTCGAGCTGGTGGCCAAGCTCGGCGCCGATCACGTCAACCTGCAGCCCGACGTACGGCCGCGCCGGCTGGAGCACTGCATCCCGCTGCTCGAAGGCTGGCGGCGACTCGGCGAACAGTCCGGCATCGCCGTCCATGTCGAGACCCATCGCGACCGCATGACGACCGACCTCTTCTTCATGCTGCAGCTTCTCGACTGCTTTCCCGACCTCAGGCTGACGGCCGACATCTCGCACTATCTGGTCGGCCGCGAATTCGCCTGGCCGGTCGACGAGGAGAATCACCGCCTGATGCATCGCGTGCTCGACAATGCCTGGGGCATCCACGGCCGCATTGCCAGCCGCGAGCAGGTGCAGATCTCGCTGGGCTTCCCGCAGCATCAGGGCTGGGTCGAGCTGTTCATGGGCTGGTGGGAATACGCCATCCGCTCCTGGCGCAAGCGCGCCGGCCCCGACGCGATCCTGACCTTCCTCTGCGAGCTGGGCCCACCGCCTTATGCCATCACCGGCCCCGACGGCCGCGAATTGTCGGATCGCTGGGAAGACGCGCTCGCCTTGAAGGCGATGATCAAGGCGCTGTGGGCGCGGATCGAGGCGGAGGAAAACAAAACGGTGTCATCCCGAGCGTAGCGAGGGACCTTTACTGTGGCCGTAAAGGTCCCTCGCTACGCTCGGGATGACACCCTCTTCTCGATGACACTCGCTCTGTTTGAAAAAGGCGCCACGTCGGGGACGGCCCAATTGGGGTCATGCCTTACTGCTGCGACCCACGGGGGCGCGCCCCGGCGCGCCATTCGTTTGTATCCGCTATGCCGTCACCCGAAGATTGTGCCGGCAGTCGCCGCGGAACGCTGACCCGGTGGAAGCATCTAAACCTCCGCGTCTCACGTTGACGATTTGCGACTCAAGACACGCGCGTGAGCCATCGTCAACGGCGAAGTGCTAGCCACTGTCAAGGCATATAGGAGCCGCGGTTCACATGCAGAACCTGGCCCGTCACCGCACTCGCATCGTCCGACGCGAGAAAGGCAGCAGTGCGTGCAACCTCCTCTGGCGCGAGCAAGCGACCGCCCAGCGGGATCGTCGTGCGCGCCATCTCGATCAACTCGTCGTCGGTGTTGCCGTAGCGTGGTTGCGCCGTATCGGTGAGACCGGGCGCGATGGCATTCACGCGAATGCCGTGCGGCGCGAGTTCGAGTGCGAGCGCGCGCGTCATCGACACGACGCCGCCCTTGCTTGCACTGTAGTGCACGCCCCGCACCGCACCGCGCACCGCCGATGAAGCGAGGTTGATCACCGCGCCATTGCGCCTGCCTCTCTCGATCAAGGCCTTGGCCATCGCGATGGTGGCGAAGCATCCGGCCTTGAGGTTGATGTCGAGGACATGGTCCCAGTCGCTTTCGCGCATCTCCAGCAGCGGCACGCGGGGATAGACGCCGGCATTGTTCACCAGGATGTCGGGCGCACCGAGCGCCTGGGCGGTCGCGGCGACCATCGCCTCGATCTCCGCGAGCTTGGCGACATCCGCGCGGACGAGATGTGCCTTGCGGCCGAGTCTCTGGATGTCCTGGGCGACTTTGGTCGCCGCGGCCTCGTCGTCGAGCCAGCTGAGCGCCACGTCGGCGCCGTCGGCGGCCAAAGCGCGGGCGATCGCCGCGCCGATTCCCTGTTGAGCGCCGGTCACCAGCGCCACCTTTCCTGCCAGCTTCATGCGAATTCTCCGGGTGAAGCTCGATTTTGCCCGATTCCGGCGTGCTTGCACGGGTTCGGCGGCATCGGTATAACCCCGCCTCTCTCGGCGGCCTGGCCGTAAGGGCATTGCCTCGGCCGCCAATCGTAACCCTTTGAAAAGGAACGAAAATGCCCAAGATGAAGACCAAGAGCGGAGCCAAGAAGCGTTTTCGCTTCACGGCCTCCGGCAAAGTGAAGCATGGGGTCGTGGGCAAGCGCCACGGCATGACCAAGCGGGGCAACCGCTTCCTGCGTCAGGCGACCGGCATGGCGATCGTGTCCGAACCCGACACCCGCATCATCAAGCGCAACTTCTTCCCGTACGAGAGGTAGTAGACCATGGCACGCGTAAAGCGGGGCGTGGCTGCACACGCTCGTCACAAGAAGGTTCTGAAGCTCGCCAAGGGCTATCGCGGCCGCGCCAAGGCGGCGTTCCGCGTCGGCATCGAGAAGGTCGAGAAGGGCCTTCAGTACGCCTATCGCGATCGGCGCAACAAGAAGCGCGCCTTCCGCGGCCTTTGGATCCAGCGCATCAACGCCGCGGCACGCGAGCATGGCATGACCTACTCGCAGTTCATGAACGGCATCCTGAAGGCCGGGATCGAGGTCGACCGCAAGGTCATGGCCGATCTCGCGGCGCGGGAGCCGGCGGCGTTTAAGGCCCTGGTCGATCAGGCCCAGGCCGCCCTCAAGTAACGTCCGCACGCGCCGCGACCGGCGCCACGGATAGAAATCGCAAGGAGGGAGCCTGGACTACAGGCTCCCTTTTTTCGTGTTCGGTTTCGAGAGTGGGCAAGATGGACGATCTATCGACGATACGCAGCACGGCGCTGGAAGCGGTGCAGGCCGCCGCCGATCTCGGCGCCCTCGACGCCGCGCGTGTTGCGGCACTCGGCAAGAAGGGCAGCGTCACCGGCCTGATGAAGACCTTGGGCGGCCTGGCGCCCGAGCAGCGCAAGGAATTCGGCGCGCGGGTCAACCTGCTCAAGGGCGAGATCGAAGCGGCGCTCGATGCGCGGAAGGGCGAGCTCAGCGCCTCCGCGCTCGCCGCCAAGCTCGCCGCCGAACGGATCGACGTCAGCCTGCCGATCCGGCCCGAGAACCAGGGCACCCTGCATCCGATCGGCCAGGTGATGGACGAGCTTGCCGCCATCTTCGGCGAGATGGGCTTCACCTGGGCCGACGGTCCCGACATCGAGGACGACTGGCACAACTTCACCGCGCTCAACATCCCGCCCGACCATCCGGCGCGCCAGATGCAGGACACGTTCTACCTGCCGCCGCGCGCCGACGGCACGCCTATGGTGCTGCGCACCCACACCTCGCCCGGCCAGGCGCGCACCATGCTCGACAAGAACGTGCAGAAGATGCTGGCCGATGGCGGGTCGCTGCGCATCATCGTGCCGGGCCGCACCTTCCGCATCGACAACGACGCCACCCATACGCCGATGTTCCATCAGGTCGAAGGGCTGGTGATCGACCGCACGACGCATCTCGGCCATCTCAAAGGCTGCCTGGTCGATTTCTGCCGCGCCTTCTTCGAGATCGACGACCTGCCGCTGCGCTTCCGTCCCTCCTACTTCCCCTTCACCGAACCGTCGGCCGAGGTCGATATCGGCTGCTCGTGGAAGGGCGGCGAACTCAAGATCGGCGCCGGCGATTCATGGCTCGAGATCCTGGGCTCCGGCATGGTCCATCCCAACGTGATCCGCAATTGTGGCCTCGATCCCGCCATCTACCAGGGCTTCGCCTTTGGCATGGGTATCGATCGCATCGCCATGCTGAAGTACGGCATTCCCGACCTGCGCTCGTTCTTCGACGCCGACCTGCGCTGGCTGCGCCATTACGGCTTCTCGGCGCTCGAGATGCCCTCGCTGACCGGAGGGCTCGGCCGATGAAGTTCACCCTGTCCTGGCTCAAGGAGCATCTCGACACCGCCGCGACTCTTGCCGAGATCCGCGAGACGCTGACCATGCTCGGCCTCGAGGTCGAAGGCATCAGCAATCCGGCCGAAGCACTGAAAGGCTTCGTCGTCGGCTACGTGGTCGAAGCCGTCCAGCATCCCAACGCCGACCGGCTGCGCGTCTGCAAGGTCGATACCGGCGCCGGCGTGGTCCAGGTCGTCTGCGGCGCGCCCAATGCGCGGACCGGCATGAAGGGCATCTTTGCCCCGACCGGCAGCTACATCCCGGGCACCGACATCACGCTGAAGGCCAGCAAGATCCGCGGCGAGGAGAGCAACGGCATGCTCTGCTCCTCGCGCGAGCTGCAGCTCGGCGACGATCACTCGGGCATCATCGACCTGCCGGCCGACGCAACGACCGGCGCGCCGGCGGCCGAGGCGCTTGGCCTCGACGATGCCGTGATCGAAATCAAGGTGACGCCCAACCGCGGCGATTGCCTGGGCGTGCACGGCATCGCCCGTGACCTGGCGGCGGCCGGTCTCGGCACCCTGAAGGCCATGAAGGTCGACAAGGTCGCCGGCGCCTACCAGAGCCCGATCAAGTGGACGCACGGCTACGAGGCCCGGCCCGACAGCCCCTGCCCCATCGTGGTCGGCCGCCATTTCCGCGGCGTGAAGAACGGCCCCTCGCCCGACTGGCTGCAGCGCCGCCTCAAGGCGATCGGGCTCCGGCCAATCTCGGCCCTGGTCGACATCACCAACCTGGTGACCTTCGACCTCAACCGCCCGCTGCACGTGTTCGACGCCAAGAAGCTCGCGGGCGATCTCGTCATGCGCCAGGCGCGCGAGGGCGAGCAGGTGCTGGCACTGGACGGCAAGACCTACACGCTCGATCCCTCGGTCGCGGTGATCGCCGACGCCAACGGCGTGCACGGCATCGGCGGCATCATGGGCGGCGAGGTGACCGGCGTGCAGGACGACACGACCGAGGTCTTCCTCGAGGTCGCCTACTTCGATCCGATCCGCACGGCCGCGTCGGGCCGCAAGCTCGGCGTGCTGTCCGATGCCCGCTACCGCTTCGAGCGCGGCATCGATCCCCAGTCGGTGCAGTGGGGCGCCGAAGTCGCCGCGCGCCTGATCCTCGAGCTCTGCGGCGGCGAGGCGAGCGAGATCGTCGCGAGCGGCGTGATGCCCGCCTGGCAGCGCGACTACGAGCTGCGCAAGGACCGCGTGAAGAGCTTGAGCGGCATCGACGTGCCGGCGGCCGACACCGCCGCCATTCTCGGCAAGCTGGGCTTCACGGTGAGCGGCAACGGCCCCTGGACGGCATCCGTGCCGTCCTGGCGCCCCGACATCGTGGGCGAGGCCGATCTCGTCGAGGAAGTCACCCGGGTCTACGGCTTCGACCACATCCCGACCACGTCGCTGCCGCGGCTGTCGGCGACCGCCAAGCCGGTGCGCAATCCGCTGCAGCGTCGCGTGCCGCAGGCCCGCCGGGCGCTGGGCGCGCGCGGCATGAACGAGGCCGTCACCTGGTCGTTCCTGCCGCGCAACAAGGCCGAGCGTTTCGGCGGCGGCCAGGCCGATCTCCGGCTGCTGAACTCGATCGATGCCACGCTCGACACGATGCGGCCCTCGATCCTGCCCAACCTGATCGACGCGGCGTCGCGCAACGAGGCGCGCGGCCTGGCCGATCCCGCCTTGTTCGAAGTTGGCCCGCAATACAAGGACGCGACGCCCCAGGGGCAGCGCACCGTGGCGGCCGGCCTGCGCCACAACATGGCGGTGCCGCGCAACTGGGAGGGACCGGCCCGCACGGTCGACGCCTTCGACGCCAAGGCCGATGCGCTGGCCGTCCTGGCCGCGATCGGCGCCCCCGACACGCTCTCGGCCCAGGCCGGCGCGCCGGACTGGTATCACCCCGGCCGGTCGGGCGTGCTGAAGCTCGGCGACCGCGTCATGGCCTATTTCGGCGAGCTGCATCCCGAGATCACCGCCGCGGCCGACCTCAAGGGGCCGGTGGCCGCTTTCGAGGTCTTCCTCGACGCCCCGCCGCTGCCCAAGGCCCGGGCGAGCAAGGCGCGGCCCAAGCTGGTGCTGTCAGCCTTCCAGCCGGTCGAGCGCGACTTCGCCTTCCTGGTCGAGGCCGCCGTCGAGGCCGACAAGCTGGTGCGGGCCGCGCGCAACGCCGACAAGGCATTGATCGCCGCCGCGCGCGTGTTCGACGTCTATGCCGGCAAGGGCGTGCCCGAGGGGCAGAAATCGCTGGCCATTGCCGTCACCTTGCAACCGGTCGAGCGTACCTTGACCGATGCCGAGATCGAAGCCGTGTCCGCCAAGATCGTCGCCGCCGTCACCAAGGCGACCGGCGCAACGTTGCGTGGTTAGTTTTTTGTCGTCGTGAGCCCCTTTCGTGTCATCCCGAGCGTAGCGAGGGATCTTTGCGGACCAACAAAGATCCCTCGCTACGCTCGGGATGACACGGAACGCTCAGGATGATGGTGGAATCATCAAATGACCGACTTGTCGTTGATCCGTAACTTCTCGATCATCGCCCATATCGACCACGGCAAGAGCACCTTGGCCGATCGGCTGCTGCTGCGCTGCGGGGCGGTGACGGAGCGTGAATTCCACGACCAGATGCTCGACTCGATGGATATCGAGCGCGAGCGCGGCATCACCATCAAGGCGCAGACCGTGCGGCTGGACTATCCGGCCCAGGACGGCAAGACCTACGTGCTGAACCTGATGGACACGCCCGGTCACGTCGACTTCGCCTACGAGGTGAGCCGCTCGCTCGCCGCCTGCGAGGGCTCGCTGCTGGTGGTCGATGCCAGCCAGGGCGTCGAGGCGCAGACCTTGGCCAACGCCTATCACGCGATCGACGCCAACCACGAGATCATCCCGGTCCTGAACAAGATCGACCTGCCCTCGGCCGAGCCGGAGCGGGTGTGCCGGGAAATCGAGGACGTGATCGGCATCGACACGTCCGAAGCGATCAAGGTGTCGGCCAAGACCGGCATCGGCATCGACGACCTGCTGGAAGCGATGGTGAAGCGCCTGCCGCCGCCCAAGGGCGAACGCAATGCGCCGCTGAAGGCCTTGCTGGTCGACAGCTGGTACGACCCGTACCTCGGCGTCGTGACGCTGGTGCGCGTGCAGGACGGCGTGCTGAAGAAGGGCATGCGTATCCGCATGATGGCGGCCGCGGCCTCCTACGACCTCGACAAGGTCGGTGTGTTCAAGCCCAAGGCCACCGACGTGGCCGAGCTCGGCCCCGGCGAAGTCGGCTTCATCATCGCCGGCATCAAGGCGATCGCCGACTGCAAGGTCGGCGACACCATCACCGACGACCGCAAGCCCGCGTCCGAGATGCTGGCGGGCTTCAAGCCTTCCGTGCCGGTGGTGTTCTGCGGCCTGTTCCCGGCCGATGCCGCCGAGTTCGAGACCCTGCGCGAATCGCTCGCCAAGCTGCGTCTGAACGACTCCTCCTTCCACTTCGAGCCCGAGTCGAGCGCCGCGCTGGGCTTCGGCTTCCGCTGCGGCTTCCTGGGCCTGCTGCATCTCGAGATCGTGCAGGAGCGGCTGGAGCGCGAGTTCAATCTCGACCTCGTCACGACGGCGCCTTCGGTCGTCTACAAGCTCAAGATGACGGACGGCACCTCGCTCGAGCTGCACAATCCGGCCGACTATCCCGACCCCGTGCATATCGAGAGCATGGAGGAGCCTTGGATCAAGGCGACCATCATGACCCCGGACGAGCATCTCGGATCGGTGCTGACGCTCTGCCAGGAGCGCCGCGGCCAGCAGATCGAGCTCACCTATGCCGGCGCACGCGCCATGGCGGTCTACCGCCTGCCGCTGAACGAGGTGGTGTTCGACTTCTACGACCGGCTCAAATCCGTGACGCGCGGCTATGCCAGCTTCGACTATGAGATGGTGGGCTACGAGGAAGGCGAGCTGGTCAAGGTCTCGATCCTGGTCAATGCCGAGCCGGTCGATGCGCTCAGCATCATCGTGCACAAGAGCCAGGCCGAGCATCGCGGCCGGGCGCTGTGCGAGCGGCTGAAGGACCTGATCCCCCGCCAGCTCTTCAAGATCGCCATCCAGGCCGCGATCGGCGGCCGCATCATCGCCCGCGAGACGATCAGCGCGCTGCGCAAGGACGTGCTGGCCAAGTGCTACGGCGGCGACATCAGCCGCAAGAAGAAGCTCCTGGAGAAGCAGAAGAAGGGCAAGAAGCGCATGCGTCAGGTCGGCGACGTGGAGATCCCGCAGTCGGCCTTCATCGCCGCGCTCAAGATGGACAGCCGCTGAACGGGCACCCCGCTTAGGACGGCGCGCCGCTCAGGGGCGGCCGCGGCTCAGGAGAGGCCGCGGCTGCGGCGCCGGCGCGACGGCCGCGAGCCGCCCAG
>MKRV01000124.1 GCA_001897995.1 Alphaproteobacteria bacterium 65-37
ACCATGTGTCGGGGACACGAGGCCAAGGGAAAACGCCGCAGCGTGGCCAGGCAACGATCCAAGCGAGAAGCAATAATCGGAAAACGACGGTGAGAACGAGCCGGGCTCGGAAGTTCTTTACGCTGCTCCTCGCATACGGGGCGGGAACACACGCCTCTCTTGGCCATCGCGCCTAAGGGATAGTGCAATGGTTCTGAAGATGTACGCGTGTCGGCGGAGGCCGTCCAATACTCAATAAAGGCGGCTCGCCTCAATAGCCGCCCGCCATCGACGATCAGTTCGATCGTTCGTCGGAGAACGAGAAGTGAGCCTTGGCGTGCGCGCCATGCAACCGTTCTGAGCGGTGAAAGTTTCATCCCTGCTCGGTCGCGCTCGTGGACGTCGCTCCGGGCCTTCTCACTGAGAAGGGAAAGGGCCCGCTCAAGTAGCCGGGCCCTTTCTTTCTGCACCGGGTGTCATTCGACGTGCCGCGGTCGGTCACCAACGGCACGACGGTGCGTCATTGCGCTTTCATCTTCATGGCGCCGGCTTCCCGAAAGGCCGCTTCCACGCGTTCGGCCTTGTGGGCATGACAGCCGACCGACACTTCGACGGGACCTGCCAATTGAGGGCGGCCGCTCTTCGCGACACCGGGATGACCGCTCTCCGTATCCGCTCCGGCCGCCTTCGTTCCCGCACTATTGGCTCTGCCGGGTGCCGTTACCGAAACGTCTGTCGGTTCGATCCCGTGCTGCTGTACCAGGCGTTCGACCGCGAGATCGGCCTCGCGGCGGGTCGCGAAACTCGCAACGATCGTGCGTTCCATAGCCTCCTCCTGCAATGCCATCGGTGGATGTGCTGAGAACGCAACGGCAGACGTCGAAGGGTGTTCCGAGCCGGCTCAGTTCTACAGATCGACTTTGTCGAGTCCCCAGGTGACGCCGGCGATGTCGGGCAACTCATGCCCGTCGTCCTTCCCGATCTCCGATTTTATGACTGCCTCGAGCTTGGCGTTCATCGTCGTGATCACCTCAGCGTTGGCTGCGCGTGCCAAGGCGAGGTTGTCCGTCTCGCCGGGGTCGTTCGCGAGGTCGTACAGTTCGACATCGTTCCATTTGAACAGTTCGTCGATCGTCGCCGGACTGTTGTGGTCCACCGGCGCAAAGTAGCGGGTGAACCGGTAGCGGCCATCGAAGGCCGAACGAACGTGGCCGCGCTTCCTGAGGTCCGGCTTGAAGCCTTGTTGCCGGGCCTCGAGCTTGGGATCCTTGCCGGCCATGACAGCCTTGGCGGCGAAGTCGAAGACGGCCGAATCGTTGCTGGCAAGGCCGCTGTAGGTGAAGAGCGTGGCAGGCCGCGCAGCGTCGATCGCCTGGTTGCCGGGACCGGCGAGAAGACCCGACAAGTCCTTGCCGGGCAGAGGCCGTCCCGCACTATCGGCAGCGCGGTCCGGCGCCACCCCCGCCATGGAGAGCATGGTGGGGACAAAATCGATGTGGCTGCTGAGCGACTTGCACTGCTGACCGCCGGCGACGTCGGGATGCACGACGTAGAGCGGAAGGTGATTGGTTTGCTGGTAGGCGAACGGGCCTTTGCCGCGCAGCCCGTGGGCGCCGGCCATCTCGCCATGGTCGGACGTATAGATCACGATCGTGTTCTGGTCGAGCTGCAGGGCCTGCAGTTCGGCAAGCAGCGCCTCGACCGACCGGTCAACATTGCGGATGCAATTGATGTAGTAGTCGTTGAAGCGCCGCCAGCGTGCTTCGTCTGGCGGGATGTGGCCCAAGATGTAATCCCAGATGCGATCGAATTCCCCATGCGCGGCGGGGCGCCCCGGCGCATCGAAAGACTGGCGGAGACTGTCGGGAAGCGGAACGTCCCAGGTCGACTTGTAGAGCGCATGCTCGGGCGCGCGAGCCGCTTGCAGGCGCAGCTTTCCGGTGTCCTGTATCTGCTCGCCCGACGCATCGGTGTTGAAATACATGACATCGTGCGGATTGACGAAGCTCACATACATACACCAGGGCTTGCCGTCGTCGCTGAGCGGGCGGCCTTTGGTCCGTAGCCAGTTGATCGCGCTGCCGGCCGTGATGTGGTCGAAGCTGTAGCCGCCCAGGGTATGGCCGATGAGGTCGCCCGGCGAGAAGTTGTCGGCGAACCCGTACCTTTCCATCTCCGGAGTCATGAACTTGTCGATCGAGGTCGTGTCGAACTCGCGGCTGAGGTGCCACTTGCCCTTGTAGGCGGTGTAGTAGCCGGCCTTTCGCAGCATATGGCCGATTGTCGGATTGCTCGTCGGCAAATCCCGCATCCAGGGCACATCGAGGTTCTCGTACATGCCGTTGGTCGCCGTCTGCAGCCCTGTCACGATGACCGAGCGCGACGACGTGCACATCGTGGCCGGGCACTGGTGGTTCGTGAAGGTCACGCCGGTGCGCTCCAGCCGCTCGTGGCCGGGCAGCGACAGGCCCTGCGGCCAACGGCTCTGAAAGCGCTCCTGATCCGTGAACACGAACAGGATGTTGTGCGGGCCGCGCGATTGGGTAACCGCCGGGCTGCTGCTCTGTGCCTGGGCAATGTCGAAAGGCCCTGCCGCCAGCAGGGAAGCCGTGGCGGCGCCCGTGGAGGCCTTGAGGAAGGCTCTCCGTGTGGTTCTCGTCGTCGTGGTGCGATACATGCTCGAGGTCTCGTCGATGAAGCCAGTCGTCCCCCCGGGCGACATGAAATTATATGCGTCGTCTAAAAATGAACGACAAGTATAAAGAAATTGCAGTACAGTCCTTGTGATGAAACCGCCAGGTTCTCGAATGGAGCCGACCAAACCCAGACCTCGCCTGCCCAAGCGCGAGCGCACCCGCCGCCAGATCATCTCCGCGGCGATCGAGGTGATGGCTGAGCGGGGGCTGGCCCAGTTCGCCGTGCAGGAAATCGCCGATCGCGCGGAAGTGACGACGGGCACCTTCTACAACCACTTCCGCGACAAGGCGGACATCGTCGAGGCGGTCGCGATCCGGTTCTCCTCCGAGATGATGGAGGCGGCCGAAGAGCGCCGCCGCACGCTTGCCAGCGGTTCGGAAAGGCTGGTCGATGGCTGCCGGCGATATCTTTCCATCGCCCGCGAGGCTCCGTCGACGGCATTGCTCGTGCTCGAGCTTGCAATCGCCTCACCGAGGATGCTGGAGACGATCGGTGAATTCGTCCTTGCCGACGTCAGGAGAGGGGTGCGCCAGAAGGAGTTCAGGATCTTCGGCGAGCAGGCCGCCGTCGATCTCGTCCACGGCTACATCATGCTGGCGATGCGCCAGATCGCGCTCCGCCCCATGCCGGCCGCCTACGACCGCGTTGTTGTCGCGACCATCCTGCAGGGCCTTGGCCTGTCGTTCGAGCGCGCAACTGCGCTCGCCAGCCTCAAGTAGGGCGTTTCAGCCAGCCAAGGAGCGCCCGGGGGCGCCCCTTGTTCGGCTTCTGCAATCCAAGGCTCAGAGGTCCGCTGCCTTCTTTACGACATCCTTGGTCTTTCCGACGGCCTTCTGCAAATCACCCTTGGCTTCCTGCAGCTTGCCTTCGCCTTTCAGCGCCGGGTCATTTGTCGCCTCGCCAACGCCCTGTTTCGCCTTGCCGATGACTTCGTTCGCGGTGCCCTTGATCTTGTCGGTCGTGCTGCTCATTGCGGTCGCTCCTTGTTGATTGAGCAGACCTAACGCCAGGGGATTGAACGCGTTGCCATCGCCCGCATCCTTCGATGCCGCGCTCGAGCCACCTGGGCGCCCCATTTCGGATGCTGGCCGAGGCAGGATTTCACTTTGTGTGACGAGCGGTATTCTCGTCAGTCGAAGCCGAATCGCACGGATTTTGCCGAGGCGTCGTCCATCGCCTGCACGACACGTTGGAACGACCGCTCGGCGGCAGTCGATCGGTCGGAGGTTCGACTGGGTTGCAACACGAAGAGATGCAGCGAGCGTCCGGCGACATCATAGACCTGGCCGAAGTCACGCAACGCCAGGGCCTCACCGTCCGGATCGCTGGTATCGATCAGCCTCACCCAGCGGCTGCCCCCTACTGCGGCAGGCAGAGTGAACGGAACGGCATCGCTGTGAGAATTCATGACGATCAGCAACGTCGAATCGGAGCCGACGCGACGGATGCCCGTTTCCTGGGCGCGGCCGTCCAGCAGCACGCCGAGGCACCGAGCATTGCCATCATTCCAGTTGGCGTCCGTCATTTCCGCGCCGGCCGGTGTCAGCCAACTCACATCCTTCACGCCCAGCTCCTCGTCGAAGGCGCCCGTCAGGAAGCGGCCACGGCGTAGCATCGGCAGGGCGTGGCGGATCATGATCAGTTTGCGTACGAATTCGGCGAGAGCGCGCTCGTCGGGGCCGATGCTCTGCCAATCGACCCAGGAGATCTCGTTGTCCTGGCAGTAGCTGTTGTTGTTGCCCTTCTGGCTGCGCGCGAACTCGTCGCCGCCCAACAGCATGGGGGTGCCGCGCGCCAAGATCAGCGTCGCCAGCATATTGCGCATCTGGCGCAATCGCGTCGCGATGATCTCCGCATCGTCGGTCGGCCCTTCGGCGCCGTAATTATTCGAGAGATTGTGCGAATGGCCGTCCGCGTTGTTCTCGCCATTCGCGTCGTTGTGCTTGTCCTTGTAGGCGACGAGATCGCCCAACGTGAAGCCGTCATGGGCCGTGATGAAGTTGATCGATGCCCATGGCTTCCGACCGCGGTTGGCGAACAGGTCGGCCGAGGCCGTCAGCCGCGCCGCGAGATCGGGTAGCTTGGCCTCGTCGCCCCGCCAATAGGCGCGGACCGTGTCACGAAAGGCATCGTTCCATTCGGCCCAGCCCGGGGAGAAGCGGCCGACCTGATAGCCGCCGGGACCCATGTCCCACGGCTCGGCGATCAACTTTACCTCCGACAATACCGGATCTTGTCGGCAGGCATCGAGGAAACGCCCTTCCTCCTGGAAGCCGTGCGGCTCTCTCCCCAGGATGGTCGCGAGGTCGAAGCGAAAGCCGTCGATCCGCATGTCGCACGCCCAGTAGCGGAGGCTGTCCATCACGAGCTGCAGGACCCGGGAGTTGCTGAGATTCACCGTGTTGCCGGTGCCGGTGTCGTTGATGTAGTAGCGCGGCTCGGGGGCCAGCCGATAGTACGAGGCGTTGTCGATGCCCTTGAAGCAGAGGGTCGGCCCCAGCTGGTTGCCCTCGGCGGTGTGGTTGTAGACCACGTCGAGGATGACTTCGAGACCGGCAGCATGCAGGTGCGCCACCATTTCCTTGAACTCGGCGAAGGAGAAGTCGGGATTGGCCGCGTAGCGCCGCGCAGGTGCGAAGAACCCGATCGTGTTGTAGCCCCAGTAGTTCTTCAGCCCCTTTTCAAGCAGGTTGCTGTCGTCGACGAAGGTGTGAACCGGCAGCAGCTCGATGGCGCTTACGCCCAGCGACGACAGATAGCCGGTGATCTCGGCGGTTGCGAGGCCGGCGTAAGTGCCGCGAAGCGCCTCGGGAACGGCGGGGTGTTGCCGGGTGAAGCCGCGGACATGCGCTTCGTACACCACCGTGTTCTCCCAGGCGGTGCGCGACCGTGGCGATCGTCCCCAGCTGAAGGCCGGGTCGATGACACAGCTCTTGTAAGTGAAGGGCGCGCTGTCGCGCGTGTCGAAGCTCAGGTCGTCGCCTGTTTCCATCTGGTAGCCGAAGAGGGCAGGGTTCCACTCAAGCCTGCCGATGATCTGCTTGGCATAGGGATCGAGCAGCAGTTTGTGGGCGTTGAAACGATGACCCGATGTCGGCTCATAAGGCCCGTGCACGCGGAAGCCGTAGATGGTGCCCGGCCGCGCGTCCGGCAGATAGCCGTGCCACACCTCATCGGTAAACTCCGGCAGAACGATCCGCTCGGTCTCGCGCCGGCCCGCCGCATCGAACAGGCAGAGCTCGACCTTGGTAGCGTTGGCTGAGAAGAGGGCGAAATTTACGCCCAGCCCGTCCCAAGTGGCGCCAAGAGGGTAGGGAAGACCTTCGGAAAGGCGCGCGCGCGCAGGGCCGGTCACAAATCGATATCCTTACCTCGTCGACCTCAGAACGCCGAACGATGCTTTAGCGGGGCTTCAGCGAGCGGGCGTTGTGGTCGAACAACGTTCATTCCCCCTCGCGCGTTCCAGCGAAGAGGTTGTTTCGTTGCGATACGAGCCCGATTCGCTGCTGCGGCGCGGGCCGCCTTGGAACGGGACGTCCGCTGGAGCGTTGTAGGGCGGCCTGCAGACAATCGAATTCCGATCGGTGCGCCTCAAGGCCCGGGAGTCGTGGCCATGAAGCTGTTCAAGTGTCAAAGCTGCCAGCAGATCCTCTACTTCGAGAACACGGTCTGCGAGCAATGCTCGCATCGGCTGGGCTATCTCCCCGAAATGGAAGCGATGTCGGCGCTGGAGCCGGAAGGGGATATGTGGCGTGCCTTGGCGTCGCCCGGCGCCTCGTACCGCCTTTGCGCCAATGCCGCCCATGATGCTTGCAACTGGCTGGTCGATGCCGCCCTGGCCGGTCCGTTTTGTGTCTGCTGCCGCCACAACAGGACGATTCCCGACCTGTCCGACCAGGCCAATCTTGCCGCTTGGCGTCGGATCGAAGTGGCGAAGCACCGGCTCTTCTACTCGCTGCTACGCTTCGAGCTGCCCCTGCTGACGTCCAACGACGATTCTGTGGGGGCACTCACCTTCGACGTCCTCGCCGAGCCGCTGCAAGTCGACGGTCCCAGAGTCATGACCGGCCACGACAACGGCCTTATCACGGTGGCGCTGGCCGAGGCCGACGACGCCTTTCGGGAAAGGAACCGTGTCGACATGCACGAGCCCTACCGAACCCTGCTTGGTCACTTCCGGCACGAGACTGGCCACTACTTCTGGGACAGGTTGGTGCGGGACGGCGACCGGCTGGAGGCCTGCCGGGCGCTATTTGGCGACGACACACAGGACTACGCGAAGGCACTGCAGGACTATTACGCCAACGGTGCGCCGGCAGACTGGCAGTCACGGTTCGTCAGTACCTATGCGGCGTCCCATCCATGGGAAGATTTCGCCGAGACATGGGCACACTATCTGCACATCGTCGACACTCTGGAGACGGCGCATGCTTTCGGTTTATCGACCCGGCCTGGCTTGGTGAGTGGCGATGAGCTCGATGCCGTCGTCGACTTCGATCCCTACCGCGCGGTGGGTATCGTCCGCCTCATCGCAAGCTGGTTGCCCCTGTCGCTCGCCCTCAACAGCCTCAACCGGGCGATGGGCAAGGCCGACCTCTATCCTTTCCTGCTTCCCGCGCCAGCCATCGAGAAGCTGGGTTTCGTGCACGATCTCGTTCATGCGCCCCGAGGGGGCTTGCCATGAAGTACCTGGATTTCACCACGACCACTCGGAACGACTCGCGCCTTGTTCACGCCGCGGCCGTAATTCTCATCGCCGCCATTGTGATCGCGGCCCTCTATTTCGGCCGCGACGTCCTCATCCCCGCGGCCGTGGCCATTCTCTTCTCGTTCGTGCTGGGGCCGGCTGTCACCTGGGTGCGTCGCGGCCTGCCGCCGCCGCTGGCTGTGGCGGTGGTTGTGCTGGGCGCCGTGCTGGTGGCGGGCGCCGTAACCGCACTGTTCACAACTCAACTCGCCGACGTCGCAGGCAGCCTGACGGCCTATCAGACCAACCTGCAGCAGAAGATCAAGGATATCCGCGGGTTGGCCGAGGGCGGTGGCGCCTTGAGTCGCTTTGTTGCCATGGTGGCCTCGCTGGCCAGTGACCTTGCGCCGGCAGCCGGCGTCGTCGAGACGCCGTTGCGCGTGCAGACCGGCGGTTCGGACTTGGCGGCCGTGGCCGCCTTCGTCGGCCCGCTCCTGCATCCCCTCTTGACCATCGGCATCGTGGTCATTCTTGCGGTCTTCATCCTGCTGGATCGCGAACATCTCAGCGACCAGTTCGTCCGCCTGTTCGGTGCCAGCGACGTCCATGCCACGTCGGAGGCCATCGGCGATGCCAGCGGTCGCGTCGCGCGCATGCTGTCTCTGCAGCTCGTCACCAATATTGGTTTTGCCGTCCTGGTCGGCGTTGGCCTGTTCGCGCTCGGACTGCCGAACGCCGCCTTGTGGGGGCTGATGGCGGGCGGCCTGCGGTTCATTCCCTACCTCGGCACGGCTCTCGGCGCCGTCCTGCCGACGCTGATCGCCTTTGCCGTCATGCCGGGCTGGGCGCAGCCTTTTCTCGTGCTGGGGTGGATCGTCGTCAGCGACATCGTCGTCGGCCAGATTGTCGAGCCATTGCTGTTCGGCGATTCCACCGGCGTCACACCCATTGCCCTCATCATGTCGGCGATCTTCTGGGGCACGCTGTGGGGGCCGGTGGGCCTGCTGCTCTCGACACCGATCACGATCTGCCTGCTGGTGCTGGGCACCCATGTGCCACAGCTTGGCTTCCTGCACATTCTGCTGGGCGACAAGCCGGCGTTGGAGCCGTATCAGCAGATCTACCGACGCCTCATCCGCAAGGCGGTGGCAGACGCTTCGTCTGTGGCGCTGGCTGAGATCGAGACCAAGGGGCCGGAGCAGGGATTGGACGACAGTATGGGCCGCATGGTCGTTTTGGCGGAAGCCGATCGTGCGCGCGACCGGTTGAGTGCGGATCAGATCGAGGCGATCGTCGAGGGCACCGACGAGGTTCTCGATATTCTGACCGACGGCTCGCCGGCCGATGGGCTCGACGAGCCGGCCGGCGTGGCGTCAAGCGCCGGCCAGGACGATGACGATACGGTGTTCCGCTGCGTCGGGGGGCGCGGTCAGGTAGACGACGCGGCCGCGGCAATCATCGCCTATGCATTGCGCCGGAGCGGCCTGGCGGCGGAGAGCCGTCGTCGCGGCGACATCGCTGCTATTGTGGGGGATGACGGGCCTATGGCACTCGACGTGATCTGCTATGCGTCATATCCGTCCAATACGGTGCGCCGCTATGCTGCGCGCAAGCTTGCCCTGGCCGGCGGCAGCCGCGCCCGTCATGTCGTCATCGACTACGAGGTTGCCGCGACTGCCGCGCGATCGAGCGTCGATACAGCGAGACCGGATGACGTCCTTGCCGGCGATCTCGTCACGCTTTGTCGGCTGATGGCACAGCACGCTGCTTCCATCGGCCGGGCTCGCAAATCGTGCACCTGACATTCCGGTCGGGACCATGCGCGGGGTACCAGGCGCGACATGCAGAAAAACTGCAGGGAGCCCGGTGAAGGGACGTTGGCGACCAACTTGGTGCTGTGCTGATATCTCTGGGAAGGGGAGCCAGCTGTGCGCACTTTTTCTCTGTGTCGATGGTGCCTTACCGTTTCCGCGGCGTCGGCTGTTGCCTTCGCTACGAGCGGCGCCGTCGCTCAGGGTTTTCTGCAGGAACGGCCCATACCGTCGACGGCCCAGCAGAGCTTGACGGCGATCGAACTGCTGTTCAGCCCACCGGCCCCTCCGACTGCGACGCTCTTTCCCGAGTGGCGGGAGAAACTCAAGGATGCACCGGCGTTCTTTCGTGACGCCAAGAGCGATGTAAACTTCCGCAGCTACTATCGCGAGCAAGTCAGCAATGGACCCGGTGCCCCGTGGCCGGAGGCGTGGGCCGCGGGCGGCTCGGTAAGCTTCGAAAGCGGTCGCATTTTCAATCTGATTTCGGGTGGTGTGGTCTTCTACACGTCATTGCCGCTCTACGCGCCGGCCGATCATGGCGATACCGGGCTGTTGCGCCCGGGACAGCAGGGTATCGCCGTCGTCGGGCAACTGTACGGACAGCTGCATCTCGACGACAGGACGACCTTCACCGCCGGTCGGTACATCTGGGACACGCCCTTCCTCGGTCCGCACGACAACCGGATGATTCCCAACACCTTCTATGGCTATGCCTTGCAAGGAACGATCGGCAGCGAGGAAAAAGGCGGCCTCAAGGTCCGCTACGGGGCGGGCTATATTGCCGCCATCAAGCCGCAGGATTCGCCGGTGTTCATGTCCATGGCGCGCGCGGCGGGCGTCAACAACGACAATGGCGTCGGCGTGGCCGGTGGCCTCCTGACCTGGGGGCCGCTGTCCGTCGGCGTGGTCGACTACTACTCCCAGGACGTCATCAACATCGCCTATGCCGAAGCCAAGTACGGCGCAAGTTTTGCCAACGGCATCAGCACGATCCTGGCGGCGCAGTATGTCGACCAGCGCAGTACCGGCTCCAACCTTCTGGCCGGTGGCTCCTCCTTCTCGACAGATCAGTTCGGCGTGCGTCTTCAGGTCGGGTACGAGACGGGCATCTTCACGGCCGCCTATTCGGTCGTCGATCCGAAGTACGCCATTCAAACCCCGTGGAGTGCCAATCCCTTTTACACCGACGCACTGGTCCTGAAGTTCCAGCGTGCCGGCGAGAGCGCCGTGCTGCTGGGGCTGTCCTACGATTTCACGCCCTTGGGCCTTCCAGGTATCGCTGCGGCGGTGCAGTACTTTCGGGGCTGGACTTCGGCGCCGGCGGCCGGGTTGCCGGTCGTCGAGGACGAATGGGACTTCGACCTCGAATGGCGCCCCAACTGGAAACCGCTGAACGGATTCTGGCTGCGGGCGCGCTACGGCAAAGCGACGACCAGCCAGGGCGGCGTATACACGTCGGTCGACGAGATACGCGTGGTCCTGAACTACAAGGTGAAGAGCTTCTGACGTCGGCCTTGGCCCTTAGCCGTGTCGATCTTCCCAGTCGACCCAGTCGACAGCGTAAGCCGCAACGTAGGCGTCGACCGCTGCTCCGAGCGTCGGAAAGAAGCCTCGGTCGCCGAAGCGATCGAACATGCCGAAGCGCCTGAGCTTGTCCTTGACGGGGTCCTTCAGCTCGGCGAAGCAGAAGTCGACGCCGCTTGCCCGCAGCTTGTCGTCCAGTTCCGCCAGCATGTCGGCGGCCGTCACGTCGATGCTGGTGACGGGCTCGGCGGCAACGACGATGCGACGCGCCGCCGTCGGCGAGTCCGCCACCGCCTGCAGGATCCTCTCCTGGAACAGCTCGGCATTGGCGAAGAACAAGGGCGCATCCCAACGAAACAGGACGAGGCCCGGGACCAACCGAGCTGCGGGATAGCGTGTGATGTCATGATAGCCTCTGATGCCGTCTGCCCGACCGAGAATGGCGGAGTGTGGCCGCCAGCCGTCCCATAGGAACTCGATGACGGCGATCACCACGGCGACGCCGATCCCAGGGATTGCCCCCAATGCGGCGACACCCACGAAACAAACCATCGAAAGCCAGAACTCCCATCTCTGGATGCGATAGATGCGTCGCAGATCGTCGACTTCGATCAATCCGATGGCGGAGGCAATGACCACGGCGGCGAGCGCTGGTGTCGGCAGGTCCTTCAAGAGGTCGGGAGCGGCCATCAGCAGGACCACGACGCCCAGCGCGCCGACAACACTGGCGAGCTGCGTCTTGGCACCGGAGGCTTCCGCCACCGGTGTCCGCGACGAACTGCTGCTGATCGGAAAGCCTTGGAACAGGCCGCCCGCGAGATTGGCGGCGCCGAGGGCCACCATTTCCTGATTGGGATTGACGGGATGGCCGAGCCGCGCCGCATAGGTACGCGACAGGACGCTGGTATCTGCGAAGGAGACCAAGGCCACGGCGGCGCCACCGATAAGGACCGGTCCCAGGTCGGCAAGACCGATCCAGGGGATGTCGAATATCGGAAGCCCTTGCGGCAGCGAGCCCAGGACGGCCACGCCCGCCCGTCCCGACAGATCGAACAGGCTGACGGCAACGATGGCTGCGACTGTTGCGATCAGGACGCCGGGTAACCGCTTGTTCGGCTTCAGCAGCAGGATCAGGGCCAGCACGCCGATCCCGACGGCGAATGCGATCCAGTTGGTGCGCCCGTCCCATATCGCGATGGCGATCGCCCAGAGGCTCCGCAATGGCCCCTCGGCGTCGATCGAGAAGCCGAACAGCTTGGGCAGCTGGCTGATCAGCACCGTCAGCGCAATCCCGTTCATGTATCCATACCGGATCGGCTTCGACAGCAGTTCGGTTATGAAGCCCAGCTTCAGAATCCCCGCCAGGATGCAGATGATGCCGGAAACGATGGCCATCGCGCTGGCAAGGGCGATGGCGCGCATCGGATCGCCGCCCGATAGCGAGAAGACAACGGCAAAGATGAGGGGCGCCAGCGACGAATCCGGCCCCAGGACGAGGATGCGGCTGGGGCCGAAGACCGCGTAGGCCATCAGCGGGATGATCGTTGCGTAAAGGCCGTACACGCCCGGAACGCCCGATGCCACGGCATAGGCGATGCCCACGGGAACCAGCATGGTGATGAGCACCAGCCCGGCGACGATGTCGTGACGCAGCCAGGCGAGCTCATAGTCGCGCAGGGTGACGAGGCCAGGCAGCCAGCGCCGCCAGCCGCGTTCCGGGCTGCCTTGCGTCGGATGGCTATGCAGATGACTTCCTTCCCAGGCGGTTGAGGCGTTCTGCCCAATGACGCGGCCAGAACGCCACGACGAACACGATCAGGGTGAACAGGAAGACCGCCACGGTGCCCTGGACGACTTGAAAGTGCAGCGAGTCGGTGGCGACGAACCATTCGGTCATCGCTGCAGAAACGGCCAGGACGATACGAACCAGCCAGCTGATCATCGCTCGCTCCGTCGCTGAACCTGTCGATGGAACCGATCCGCGCCCGGTTCTTCCGCTCAAGCTGCACGCGAGCGTATAGCCTGTCGGGCCGGTGGAACCTTTGACAAAACGCAATGCCGCCGAGCCTGCAATCCGGCGGCTCCTTCACTGCGGGGGCACCTGCGGTGTGGTACGTGCAGGCTGCCTGGTAGGCCCGGCAGGATTCGAACCTGCGACATAACCGTTATGAGCGGCTCGTTCTAACCGCTGAACTACGGGCCCCCAGCGGTCCGGCCGCGGAGGCCGGGGCGGCCCTTGTAACCCATTTCCGGGTTCATTCCATAGGCGGCACGAACATATAGCCGATACCGCGCACGGTCCGGATCACGGTCGGCTTGTCGGGCGCCGGCTCGATCTTGCGGCGGATGCGGGTGATGCGCAGGTCGATCGCGCGGTCGAACGGATCGCGGCTGCGATGGCTGGTGGTCTCGAGCAGCCAGTCGCGCGACAGCGGCCGGTTGGGGTTCTCGGCAAAGATCTTCAGGATGTCGAACTCGCCCGAGGTCAAGGGAACGTCGCGGCTCGCTTCGTCGAACAGGGCGCGGCGCGGCAGGTCGAGCGTATGGCGGCCCATGCGCACGCGTTCGAGCCGGGCGGGCGTGGCCTTGTTGACCGAACGGCGCAGCACGCTCTTGCAGCGTGCAAGCAGCTCGCGCGGCTCGTAGGGCTTGGCGACATAGTCGTCGGCGCCGCTTTCCAAGCCCTGCACCTTGTCCCCCGAAGCGCCTGCCGCCGTCAGCATGATGATACCGACCCGGGTGCTGCTTTCGCGCAGCCAGCGGGCCAAGGTGAAGCCGTCCTCCGGGCCGGGCAGTTGCACGTCGAGCAGGACGAGGTCCGGCATGGCCCGCGAGATCTGGCGCCGCATCTGGGCACCGTTCTCGACAGCGATCACCTTGAGGTCGTGGTTGGTCAGGTAGGTTTCGGCGGCCTTGCGCTGAAACGCATCATCCTCGACCAGCAAAACGGACGGCAGCTGCATTACTGAGCCCAAAATGAATTACTCACCAATGCCGTGAAAATAACATGATTCTTCAAGCAATTATAGCTCGTTCTTAAGCTTTTTGATAAGCTTTGACCGTGTCCTCCACGCCACACTCCTCATGACAGACGCCCCCCTGGATACTTCTGCCGCACCGGTGCCGACCGCCAGGCCTGACCGCATAAGGGAAGACGCCTTCGTGCGCGCCGAGCTGATCCGGCGCCTGTTCGACGGCTCGGCCCAGTCGCGCTATTTCGCCCTGGTTCTGTGGCCGGTGATCGCCGCGATCTACTGGCGTCAGATCGACCTCTTCGAACTCGCTGGTCCGTTTGCAGCCCATCTGCTGGTCACGGTGGCCTTCGATGTCCTGCGCCACGGCTTCAATCAGATCCGGGCAAAGGATGGCGAAGCGATCCGATGGGGCTGGCGGTTCGCCGCCCTGTCGTTCCTCACTGGTGCCTGCTGGGGCTGGACGGGGTTCCTGCTGGCGTCACAACCCTTCGAGTTGCAGCGCATGTTGCTGGGGCTCGTGCTGCTGGCCACCATCACCACGGCGGTGCCGATCCGTTCGGCCCATCCGCCGACCTATTATGCGTTCGCTCTCGCCACGACGGCGCCGCTGCTTCTGGTGCTGCTGGTCTCGGCCGATCCGTTCTACCAACTCGTCGGTATCGCTGGCGGCGCCTATGTCGGCCATCTGATGGCCTATGTCCGCGACGTGCATCGCTGGCAGTACGACAATATCGCGCTCGCCTACCAGCGCGAGGAACTCGCCCGCCGCCTGCAAGCCGCCTTCGACGAAGCACGCGCTGCCCGCGATGCCGCTCTCGTGGCGCAGCGCGCGGCCGAGCAGGCCAACCAGGCGAAGTCGACCTTCCTCGCCACCGTCAGCCACGAGGTCCGCACCCCGATGAATGGCGTGCTGGGCATGATCGACGTGCTGGAGCGCACGTCGCTTTCTGCCGAGCAGCGCGAGGCGCTGGGCACGGTGCGCTACTCGGCCTCGTCGCTGCTGCGCATCATCGACGACATCCTCGATTTCTCGAAGATCGAAGCGGGCCGCCTCGACCTCGAACGGGTCGAATTCTCGACCGCCGAGCTGATCGAGGGGGCGGTCAAGACGATGGCGCCGCAGGCGGCAGCGAAGGGCTTGGTGTTGTCCGCCACCGTCGCCGCCGACGTGCCTGCCCATGCGATCGGTGATCCGGTCCGGTTGCGGCAGATCCTGTTCAATCTCCTGGGCAACGCCATCAAGTTCACCGAAACGGGCACGGTGCGGCTCGGGCTCGAACGCGGACCTGAGAGCGACGATCGGAACAGCGTGGCGCTTCGCCTTTCCGTATCCGACACCGGGATCGGGCTGACGCCGGATCAGCAGCGCCGCCTTTTCCAGCCCTTCGTGCAGGCCGACAGCTCGACGACGCGTCGTTTCGGCGGCACCGGCCTCGGATTGTCGATCGTGCGCCGTCTGGCCGAAGCCATGCAGGGCCGGGTAGAGCTGCAGAGCGCGCCGGGGGCCGGCTCGACCTTTGCAGTCACGGTACGGCTGGAGGCTGCGCCCAGCCCGAGCGTTTCGGCAGTGTCGGCGGCACCCGCCTCGCCAGCTTCGGCGACGATGGAGGCAAGCCGGCTGGCGGGACGCGTGCTGGTGGTCGACGACAATGCCGTGAACCGCAAGATCCTGGCTCGTCAGCTCGAACTCGCCGGCGCCACGACCGATGTCGCGGCAAGTGGCGAGGAAGCGCTGCAACTGTGGCATCGCGGCGGACACGATCTCGTGCTCGCCGACCTGCAGATGCCGGCCATGGACGGCTTCGAGCTGGCGCGGCGCATCCGTGCCGCCGAAGCGGGCGAAGGGCGCACGCGCACGCCCATTCTCGCCATGACGGCGAGCACGCTGGAAGAGGAGGAGAGTCGCAGCCGCGCCGCCGGCATGGACGGTTTCGTCACCAAGCCCATCGGCATCGATCGGCTGCGCGCGACACTCGATGTCTGGCTGGCCCCGGAACCGGCGAAGTGAACGAAGTGAGCGAAGTCTACGATCGGACGCGGCTCGTCGAGCTGTTCGGCGACGATCCCGCCACCCTGGCCGAAGTCGAGCGGGAATTTCTTGCCACCGCGCGCGAAGTCGAGCGTGAGGTCGGCGCGACCGACGACGTCGTCGAGATCGCCCGCGCCGCCCATCGCCTGAAGGGAACGGCTGCCATGATCGGTGCTGCCGACCTCGCCCATGTCGCCGGGGCGGTCGAGCGCGCAGCGCATGGCGGAGATCTTCCCGGCGTGCGTCGCCTCAGGGATGCCTTCAGTCAGGAAATCGAGCGCATCGCCAAGACGATGCGTTGACCGGACTGCGGGCGGCCCGCGGTCCAGAATGAGACGTCTCTACGCCTTCGGGCGCAGCAGCATCGTCGCCGAGTAGGAGAGCAGCGCCCGGCCGTTCTGCTCGAGTAGGCCGCGCAGGAAGGCGATCGACTTGCCGCGACGTGGAATCTCGACCCGGGTGGTGATCGGCGCCGTGGGCTCGCCGGCCGACAGGAACTCGGCAGCGAAGGAAATCGTCGAGGGCGCCATGTCGGTGGTGAGGGCTGCTGCGCGGGTGATGGCGGTGTCGGCAAAGCTCATCATATAGCCGCCGTGCAGGGCACCGCCCGAATTACACATATGCGGGCTGGTCGGCTGGACGAGCGAGGCGCCGTTCTCCTCGCGGCGGACATAGACCGGGCCGATGCCACGCGAATAGGCGCTTGCCTTGTCGAACAGCTCGAAGCCCGCCGGCACGACCTGCGGCGCGGCGCTCGCCTCGATATGGCGCGGCGCATTCTCCTCCTTGCGGGCCATTGCCTTGGCGCGCGCCACGTGGCGGCACACACCCGACCATAAGGCGATCGTGCGTCCCTCCTGAGTGATGCGGCCGCGGGCGAAAGCCAGTCGGCCGGTCACCTGCAGCGGCTCACCGCGCGCTTCCAGCGGCGGGCCGATCTTGGCGGCGTCGACGAACTCGCAGGCAATGCTCACCGTCAGGGCGAAAGAGCTGTTGGTGCCGCCGTCGGCGGCACGGCCGGCGACCAGGCAAAGCGCGTAGTCGGCAAAGGTGAGGAGCGCCCCGCCATGCACGCCGCCGGCATAGTTGGCGTGCGCGGCATGCGTCGGCAGCACGCAATGCACGGCATCGGCGGCGCGGGTGTCGGCGCCGACATGGAAGAAGAACGGCCCGACCCTGTCCTCGAACGGATCGGACGGCACGAAGACCGAGTAGCGGGAGAGATCGATGCCCCAGCCGGCGAGATCGGGGACGGAGGCGGCGGCGGTGTCGGGCACGGTTGAGGGCTCGCGTTCGGGGTGGGCTGTTGGCTCTTGTGGTGGGTTCTTGCGGGGCTCTAATAGGGGAATCAACCCCCAATCTGTAAAGCCACGGAGCGAAACATCATGGCGTCAGCCGCGCACAAGGTCGAGATCAGGCGGGAAAAGCGCGAGGCAGGTGTCGTGGCGCACGTCGTGTTCGACAATTCCCGCCGCCTGAACGTGGTCGGGCCGGCAGCGCTCACCGACCTGATCGCGGCCTTCCAGACGCTGTCGCAGGAGCCCGACCTGCGTGCGGTGGTCTTCTCCGGGGCCGGGGGCAAGGCCTTCATCGGCGGCGCCGACATCAACCACATGGCAGGGATGAAGTCGTCGGAAGATGGCCGCGCCTTCATCACCCTGATCCACAGGCTCTGCCAGGCGATCCGCGACTGCCCGGTGCCGGTGATCTGCAAGCTCGAAGGCTACACACTGGGCGGCGGCCTCGAAGTGGCGGCGGCCTGCGATATCCGCATCTCGACTGATACCGCGCATTTCGGCATGCCCGAGGTCAAGGTCGGCATTCCTTCCGTCGTCGAGGCGGCCCTGCTGCCGCGCCTGATCGGCTGGGGCCGCACCTCCTGGCTGCTGCTCACCGGCGACAATATCAGCGCCGCCAAGGCCGAGGCCTGGGGGCTGGTCGAGATCGTCGTGCCGGCGGCGAACATCGATGCCGCCATCGAGCATTGCGTGAACTCGATTGCGACCGAAGCGACGCCGCTTGCCATGCGGGCCCAGAAGCGGCTGATGCGGCGCTGGGAGCGTCTGCCGCTCGACGAAGCCGTCCAGGCCGGCATCGATGCCTTCGCGCAGTCGGTCGCCGAAGGCGAGCACCTGGAGCGCATGAGCGCCTTCATCAATCGCAAGAAGAAATAAGCCAGATAGACAAAGGACAGAGATTTCCATGATCATCGACAGGCGCCGTTTCCTGGGAGCGACGGCGGCATTCGGTATCGCGGGCACCGCCCACGCCCAAACCAACCCTGCACCGGCCTATCCCTCCAAGCCGGTCACGCTCTTCGTTCCCTTCACGGCGGGCAGCGGCACGGACACCATGGCGCGCATCTTCGGCGAGCGGCTGGCGGCCGTGAGCGGCCAGTCGGTGGTGGTCGACAACAAGCCCGGCGCCAATGGCAGCCTGGCGGCGCTCGCGGTGGCCCGTGCCCAGCCCGACGGCTATGCGCTGATGGTGACGACCAATACCTCGCATGCCGCCAATCCCAGCCTGCTGAAGAACCTGCCCTACGATCCGGTGAAGGATTTCGAGAGCGTGGCGCTGATCGGGCTGGCGCCGTTCGTGCTGGTCGCCCATCCCAGTGCGCCGTTCAACGATCTCGCGGGCCTGATCGCTTATGCCAAGGCCAATCCGGGCAAGCTGTCCTACGGCGCCGGCAACAGCACCGCGCATGTCTCGGGCGAATCCTTCAAGCGCATCGCCGGCATCGACGTGCTGCGCGTGCCCTACAAGAGCGCGCCACCGGCCTTGAACGACACGATCTCCGGCGTCGTGCATTTCACCTTCATCGACGTCGGTACCGGCCTGCCGCACGTGAAGGGTGGCCGCCTGAAGGCGATCGCGTCCTCGTCGAGCCAGCGTTCGCCCAACATGCCGGACGTGCCGACCATGCGTGAGCTCGGCACCGACTTCGACCTCGACGCCTGGTACGCCGTATTCGCGCCCGCCAAGACGCCGGCGCCGATCGTCGACCGGCTGAACGCCATCGTCCGCGAGGAATTCTCCAAGCCGGCGATGGAGCAGCGCATGCGGGATTTCAACGTGATCCTCAAGCTCGGTACGCCGGCCGATCTCGCGACCTTCCAGAAGGCGGAGATCGACAAGTGGGCCCGGCTGGTGAAGGCCGCCGGGATCGAGCCCGAGGGCTGAGGGCCGCGACGAGAGCCAGAAGTCAAAGCCGGAAAACAGAGGAAGAGACGACCATGACCCAGAAGAAAACCGTCCGCGTCGGCTGCCATTCGGGTTTCTGGGGCGACACCGAGACGGCGGCGGTGCAGCTCGTGCGTCACGGCAATGTCGACTATCTCGTCAGCGACTATCTCGCCGAGGTTACCATGTCGATCATGGCGGCCCAGAAGCTGCGCAACCCGCAGGCGGGCTATGCCACGGACTTCGTGACGGCCGTGATGGGCCCGCTGGCGCGCGAGATCGCCGAGAAGAAGATCAAGGTCGTGACCAACGCCGGCGGCGTCAATCCGCAGGCCTGCCGCGAGGCCGTGCTCAAGGCCTGCGAAGCGGCGGGCGTGACGCTCAAGGTCGCCGTCGTCACCGGTGACGACATCCTGCCGCGGGTCGCCGAGTTCCGCGCGGCCGGCGTACGCGAGATGGATACCGGCGCCGAGCTGCCGGCGAAGATCGCCAGCATGAACGCCTATCTTGGCGGCTTCCCGATCGCCCGCGCGCTCGACGAAGGCGCCGACGTGGTGATCACCGGCCGCTGCGTCGATTCGGCGGTGACCTTGGGCGCCCTGATCCATGCCTTCGGCTGGGGCATGGACGACCACGACCGGCTGGCGGCCGGCACGCTCTGCGGCCACATCATCGAATGCGGTGCGCAGTGCAACGGCGGCAACTTCACCGATTGGCGGCTGGTGCCGGACTACGACAACATAGGCTTTCCGGTGGCCGAGGTCGACGCCGACGGCGCCTTCGTGCTGGGCAAGCCCGACGGCACAGGCGGCCTGATCACGACGGCGACGGTCGCCGAGCAGATGCTCTACGAGATCGGCGATCCGCGCGCCTATATCGTGCCCGACGTTGTCTGCGACTTCACCGGCGCGACCTATGAACAGGTCGGCAAGGATCGTGTGCGCGTTGCCGGTGCCAAGGGACGGCCGGCGACCGACACCTACAAGGTCTCCACGACCTGGCCGGACGGCTTCAAGTTCAGCTCGATCTTCATGCTGGGCGGCCGCGAGGCGGCGGCCAAGGGACGGCACAGCGCCGAAGCGATCATCAAGAAGACGCGCCGCCTGTTCGCCGAGCGGGGCCTGCCGGACTATCGTGAGGTCAGCATCGAGGTGATCGGCAGCGAAGCGACCTACGGACCGCATTCGCGCGCCGGCGAGGCGCGCGAGGTCGTGGTCAAGATCGCAGCCAGGCACGACCAGAAGGAAGCGTTGTCGCTGCTCGGCCGCGAGATCGCGCCGATGGCGACCGGCGGCGTGGTCGGCATGGCCGGCAGCTTCGGCGCCGGCCGCGTCTCGCCCTCGCCGGTGATCCGCAT
>MKRV01000125.1 GCA_001897995.1 Alphaproteobacteria bacterium 65-37
ACGGCCTTGGCGACTTCGGCGCCCAGCTTGTCGACGATCTCCTTGGGCGTGGCCGCCGGGGCCATGAACATCACCCAGCTCGACGATTCGATCAACGGGCCACCCGACTCGACGATGGTCGGCACGTCTTCGGCACCAGGCACGCGGTCCTTCGACATCATGGCGAGCGCCCGGGCCTTGCCGGCACGGACCTGGCTCATGGTGCCGATCGGCACGTCGAGCAGGAGCTGCAGGTTGCCGGCCATCAGGTCGTTCAGCGCCGGCGCCGTACCCTTGTAGGGCACATGTACCATCTTGGTACCGGTCACCTGCATGATCAGCTCGGTCGAGAGATGGGCAGCCGAGCCGACGCCCGAGGAGCCGAACGAGATCTTGCCCGGGTTCTTCTTGGCGTAGTCGATCAGCTCGCCGACGCTCTTCACCGGCATGTCGTTGCTGACCAGGATCATGATCGGGGCGATGCCGACCAGCGACACCGGCGCGAAGCTCGTCACCGGATCGAACTTCAGCTTGCCGTCGTACAGCGTCTTGTTGGCGGCGTGCGCGGCGATGACAGTCAGGAACGTGTAGCCGTCGGGCGTGGCCGTGGCGACGGCCTCGGCCCCGATCAGCGAGTTGGCCCCCGGCTTGTTGTCGACCACGAAGGTCTGGCCGACATTCGTCTTCTCGAGGGTGAGACGGGTCACCGAATCGGTGAGGCCGCCTGCGGTATAGGGCACGACCCAGCGGATCGGCTTGCTGGGCCAGGCTTGCGCGCCGGCCGGGCTGGCAAAGAGCGCAGCGCCCGGCGTGAGCGCGGCGGCGGCGCCCGCGGTCAGAATGGTGCGACGGTTGAACTTGGTTTTCATCTTGGAGCCTCCCACACTAGTCGGCCCACACATGCCCGGCCCTGGCGGAAGCCTCAAGCGGCGAAAAGCGGCAGCCCGAGGCCTTTCCGCTAAGCGAGCGGGGGACTGAAGAGGGCGATCGGCTGGGCCACGCCGCGCAAGGCATGGCGGCCGAGATCGTCGAGCGGGCGATCGAGGTGGCCGGCCACCGCCTCGGTGATCAGGATGGACCGCCCCAGCGACTTGCTGAGCGCCTCGACCCGGCTTGCTGCATTGACCGCGCGGCCGATCACCGTGAAGTCGAGCCGCGCCGGCGCGCCGACATTGCCGAAGAAAACTTCGCCGTCGTGCAGGGCGATGCCGGTGCGCAGCGGGTGCCAGTCTGCGATGGCGGCGATCTCAGGCGGCGGCATCGCATTCAGCCGATCCAGCTGGTCACAGGCCTGCTCGGCAGCCGCGAGCGCGGCCTCGGCCGCCGCCCTCTCCGTGGCGAAGCTTGAAAAAGGGAAGACCGCCAGCAACCCGTCACCGATGAATTTCAGCACCTCGCCGCGGTGGTCGAGCACCGTACCGGCCAGGCAGCCGAAATAGGTATTGAGCAACGCGATCATGTCGGGGCCCGCGAGGCGTTCCGACAGGTCGGTAAAGCCACGCAGGTCGGACACCCAGATCACGGACCGGATTGGCTCACCCGCCCCGCGCTTGATCAGGCCGTCGAGGACACGGCCGCCCGCCGCGGCACCGAGATAGGTGTCGAGCACATCGCCGGCGATGCGTCGCTGGAGCTGCCGCCCGACATGCAGGGCGAAGAGCTTCAGGAGGTGCTGGAGCTGGGCGAACTCTCCGTCCGAAAAGCCGGCCTCGCGCTTGGTCGCGACGGTCACGGCGTTGCTGTACTGGCCGCCCGTCCTGAGGGGCAGAGCGACATATTCGACGATGTCCTGCCCCGCCAGTTCCGCCATCAGCGGATAACGCACCACCGTGGCAGGATCGGTCGTCTTGCCGCGATAGGCCGTTCCGCGTTCGATGACGTCGAACAGCGGATTGCGGCGGTAGGCGTCAGTCTGGAGGGCGCTTTCGGCCACCTTGACCTCGTCGCAGAGGCCATCGGTGGCTTTCCAGTTCCAGGAGTAGCCATAGATCTGTGGATGCAGGGTCCCGACATGCAGGCTGGCTCTCTCGAGCGGGAGGCCCGCCGCCACCAGTCGCCAGGCCAACTGCTCGAAGGAGTACAAGGTATCGTCTTCCGCGACCGCATCGCCCAGCAGCCAGGCTTCGATCGCCTCGAAGCCCGACTGTCCGGGAGCAGCCTCCCATCGCCGTGCCGAGCGCCGCAACAGCGAGACGAACGGCGGATAGGATCTCGGCGCAGGATCGATGGGAGGTGCAGTCATTCTATTTAGTCGTATAGCCGCCGTTCACGAGGATGGTCTGGCCGGTCATCCACCAGCCATCGGACACCATGAAGCGGATATAGGGGACGATGTCCTCGATATGGGTCAAGCCGGTTTTGGTGAACTTCGACAGCGCCGCCGCGGTCTTGTGATAGGCGACGGCATCCGCGCCTTCGGCCGGATAGAAGAACGGCGTGTCCATCGGTCCGGGCCCAATCGCCGTCACCGAGATGCCGCGGGCGCCGAACTCCTTCGAGGCGGCGCGCGTGAAGTGCTCGACCGGCGCCTTGGTCCCGGCATAGGCCGCGTAGAACGGCGTGAAGGCGCCGAGCAACGACGTGACCAGGGTGCAGATCTTGCCGTTGTCGTTCACGTGCTTGCCGGCCTCCTTGAGAAAGAAGAAGGCGGACTTGGCGTTGACCGCGCTCATGTCGTCGTACTCGGCCTCGGAGATCTCTAGGATCGGCTTCTTCAGCACCTTGCCCACGGTATTGATCGCGATGTCCGGTCGGCCGACCGCGGCAACGGCGTCGGCAAAGAGCTTTTCCATCGCCCCCGCCGTGGTGAGGTTCGCGTGAAGGGCGACCGCCTTGGCGCCGGCGGCTTTCACCGCGGCGACCGTTTCGTCGGCCTCGGCCTTCGACGCTGCACTGTTGTAGTGGATCGCGACCGCTCTTGCGCCGTGCTGTGCAAGATCGCGGGCCAGCAGTCCGCCGAGATTCTTGGCACCGCCGGCAATGATCACCGTCTTCCCTTTGAGGCCGTGGTCGACCATCGAATGGCTCCTCTTCCTATTTTCCTATCGAGACAGACGGGCCAAGCTTGATCGTCCAGCTATACGGAATAAAGTCGTCCTTTCTGACATGAATTGTCAGCCTATTGGATAATCGGGATACCGATGGACCGCATCGAAAGCCTGCGCATTTTCAGCCGAGTCGTGCAGTGCGGCAGCTTCAGCAAGGCCGCCGCAACATTGCAGATTCCGAGATCGTCAGTCTCGATGGCCATCCAGGAGCTCGAGGCGCGGGTCGGCGCCCGCCTGCTCGCCCGCACGACGCGGCGCGTGGCGCCCACGCAGGAGGGCATCGTCTTCTACGAACGCTGCGAGCGGCTGGTCGGCGACTACGAGGACGTCGAGGGCCTGTTCCGGCAATCCTCGAGCCTTCCCGCCGGCCGGCTGTCGGTGAATGTGCCGGGCCGCATGGGCCGCCTGATCTTCGCCCCCGCCCTGCCCGACTTCCTTAGCCACTATCCCAAGATCGAGCTCGAGATGGGCGTCACCGACCGTGCCGTCGATCTCGTCCACGAGGGGATCGACTGCGCCGTGCGCGTCGGACCGTTGAGCGATTCGAGTCTCGTCGCCCGCAAGATCGGCGACATCGTCCTCTGCAGCTGCGCAAGCCCCAGCTATCTGCGCAAGCATGGCGTTCCCCAGGCAATCGAGGATCTCGATCGCCATCTCGCCGTCGGCTACGCCTCGCCGACCAGCGGACGGATCGAGGAATGGGAATGGGTCGAGGGCAACGACGTCAGATCACGAGCGATCCCGGCACGTCTCACCGTCAACAATGCCGAAGCCTACATCGCCTGCTGCCTGGCCGGGCTGGGACTGATCCAGATCCCGCTCTACGACGTGCGACAGCATCTCGACGCCGGCGAGCTGGTCGAAGTCATGCCCGACCTGCGGGCGGCGCCGATGCCGGTGCACATCCTCTATCCGCACCGGCGCCATCTATCGCGGCGCCTCCAGGTCTTCGTCGACTGGGCGACCGCACTGCTGCGCCAGCACGTCGCTTGAGGCAGGTTCGCCGCTCGCCGCAAAGAGGGTGTCATCCCGAGCGTAGCGAGGGACCTTTGCGGATCAGCAAAGGTCCCTCGCCTTCGGCTCGGGATGACAGCATCTTTTTGGCGGCCCGCCTGCCCTAATCGAGATCCAGCCCATTCATGCCGGCATTCTTGCGCGCCTTCTTGGCGATCTCGCCCAGCACCTTGCCGGCCTGGTGCGGGTCCATGATCTGCTCGACCTCGGGACCTTTGTGCCAGCCTTCGGCCACGGCGAAGATGCCGTTGCCCGCCTGGAAGACACGGCCGGTGACTTCGCGGCTGTCCTCGCTCACCAGCCAGGTGGCGACCGGCGCGATCCACTTGGGGTCACGACGCTTCTTGTCCTCTTCGCTGTACTCGCGCAGATCCTCGGTCATGCGCGTGAAGGCCGACGGCGAGATCGAGTTCACCGTGATGCCGTAACGCGCCAGCTCGCGCGCCGCGATGACGGTGAAGGAGGCGATACCGGCCTTGGCTGCGCCGTAGTTGGTCTGGCCGATATTGCCGTAGATGCCCGACACCGAGGTGGTGGTGATGATGCGGGCATCGACCGGGCCGCCCTTGGCCTTGGCCTGGTCGCGCCAATAGGCGGCGGCGTGGCGGGCCGGTGCGAAGGTGCCCTTGAGGTGCACCTTGATGACGGCGTCCCACTCGTCCTCGCTCATATTGACCAGCATTCGGTCGCGCAGGATGCCGGCATTCAGCACGATGGCATCGAGCTTGCCGAAGGCCGAGACGGCCTGGTCGATCATGCGCTTGGCGCCGTTCCAGTCGGAGACGTCGTCGCCATTGGCCACCGCGTCGCCGCCCTTGGCCTTGATCTCGTTCACGACCTGCTGGGCCGGCCCGACATCGTTACCCTTGCCGGCGCGATCGCCGCCGAGGTCGTTCACGATCACCTTGGCGCCGTGCTCGGCCAGCATCAGGCAATGCTCGCGGCCCACGCCACGCGCCCCGCCGGTGACGATCGCCACCCGTCCTTCACATAATCTTGCCATTGCTCCCTCCTGTCTTTTGCGTGTCTGAACCCTGTCGTCCTGCGCTAGAGCACGTTCCGCTCGACTGGACTCAGTCGAGCGGGAGGTCGTGCTCTAGAGTCCATTGATTCTAGAGCAGCTCATGCCCGGGAAGATGGAACCGCATGCGGTTCCATCTTCCCGGGCGCTGCTCTAGTGTAGCGGCGCTCACAGGAGGATCGCTATGGACACGCTGCCGCTCGTTACCCCCGAACAGGTCGGACTTTCCGCAGCGCGGCTCGATCGCGTGCGCACGTGGATGCATCAGTGGGTCGACAGCGGAAAGCTGGCGGGCGTGGTCACTTGCGTCATGCGAAAGGGCCAGCTTGCCTTCGCCGAGGTCTACGGCAAGGCCGACGTCGCACGCGACAAGCCGATGCGGCCCGACACGATCTTCCGCATCTATTCGATGACCAAGCCGCTCACCTCCACTGCAATCATGATGCTCTACGAGGAAGGCCGCTTTCAGCTCGACGATCCGATCTCGAAGTTCATTCCCGCCTTCGCCAACACGCGCGTCTATGTCGGCGGCAGCCGCGGCAAGATGGAAACCGTGCCGGCCGAGCGCGAGATCAACTTCCGCGACCTGTTGACCCACACGTCGGGCCTGACCTACGGCTTCATGGAGAGCACGCCGGTCGATGCCGCCTATCGCGCCAAGGACGGCGTCGATTTCCAGACCGCCGACACGAGCCTCAAGCAACTGGTCGAGAAGCTGGCGACGATCCCGCTGATCGCCCAGCCCGGCAAGGCGTGGAACTACTCGGTGGCGACCGACGTTCTGGGCTACCTGGTCGAAGTGATTTCCGGTCAGCCCTTCGAGAAGTTCCTCAAGGAAAGGGTGATCGATCCGCTGGGCATGGTCGATACCGACTTCCATGTGCCGAAGGAGAAGCACGATCGCTTCGCGGCCAACTACTCAGCCGGCCCCCTCTCTTCGGACGGCCGTGGCAAGCTCGACCTGATCGACGATCCGGCCAAGAGCCGCTACCTCGCACCGCGCAAGGTGAACTCCGGCGGCGGCGGCCTGGTCTCGACCGCGTCGGACTATCTCCGCTTCTGCCGCTTCATGCTGAACAAGGGCGAGCTCGACGGCGTGCGCCTGCTCGGCCGCAAGACGGTCGAGCTCATGACCATGAACCACCTGAACGGCGACATGGCCGACATGGGCACGCCGCGCTTCTCGGAATCGACCTACACCGGCATCGGTTTCGGGCTGGGCTTCTCGGTGATGATCGATCCGGCCAAGGCCTACATCGCCGGCACCCAAGGTGAGTTCGCCTGGGGCGGCGCCGCCTCGACGGCCTTCTGGATCGACCCGAAGGAGGACATGGCCGTGGTGTTGCTGACCCAGCTCATGCCCTCCTCGACCTATCCGATCCGGCGCGAATTGCGCGTCCTCACCTACCAAGCGATCATCGACTGAACAGGGAAGAGGCAAGAGGCTGGCGCCATGCGCAACACCGGCAGCATCGAGGTCCGCAAGCTCCATCCGCTGTTCGGCGCGGAGATCACCGGCATCGATATCACGCGCCCCCTGTCGGCGCGTGAATTCGGCCCGATCCGCGCCGCCTTCGAGGAGCATTCCGTGCTGCTCTTCCGCGACCAGCCGATGGACGACGACAAGCAGATTGCCTTCAGCGAAAACTTCGGCCCGCTGGAGACGACGCTCAGCGCCAATCCCGCCGCCGGCAGCAAATTCGCACGGCAGTCGAATCTCGACATCGAGACCGGCAAGCCGATCCCCAGTGACGACATGCGGATGATCTACCAGAAGGCCAATTACTTCTGGCACTCCGACTCCTCGTTCAAGCGCGTCCCCTCGCTGTGCTCGATCCTGACGGCGCGCATCTGCCCGCCCGAGGGCGGCAATACGGAATTCCTCAGCATGCGCGCGGCCTGGGATGCCCTGCCGCCGGCGCTGCAGGCAACCATTCATCCCCTGGTCGCCGAGCATGCCCTGGCCTACTCGCGCGACCGTGTGCAGAAAGGCATCCTGAGCGCCAAGGCGCTGGCCGAACTGCCGCCGGTCAAGCAGCGCCTGTTCCGCGACAACCCCATCAACGGCCGCCGCGCGCTCTATATCGGGGCCCATGCCGGCCACATCGTCGGCTGGCCCGAGGCGACCGGCAAGGCGCTCCTCTGGGAGCTGGCACAGCGCGCTGAGCAGCCGGAATTCATGGTCTCGCATGCCTGGCGCGAAGGCGACGTCATCGTCTGGGACAACCGTGCCGTCCTGCATCGTGCGACCCATTACGACGCGACCAAGCACAAGCGCCTGATGCAGCGCACCACCGTGAGTGGCGACGCCCCGACCGTTCCGCAATAAGATCAGGAAATGGCCGAAGCGACCTCGAAGGCATCCCTCCCCGACGGAATGCCCCCCGGTCTGCCGCGCGTGCTCGCGGTGGCGACGATCACCATCGGGCTGATGATGTCCGTTCTCAGCAACTCGATGACCAATCTGGCGCTGCCCTACATCGCGCACGATCTCGGCATCTCGGCGGAAAGCTCGATCTGGATCGTCAATGCCAGCCAGATCGCCCTGATGGTCTCCCTGCTCCCGGTGGCGGCGCTGGCCGACATCGTGGGCTATCGGCACGTCTACCGTTTCGGCCTGGTGCTGTTTTCCATCGCCTCGATCGGCTGCGCGCTGGCGCCGTCATTGCCCTGGCTGATCGCCGCCCGGGCCTTCCAGGGGCTGGGCGGTGCCGCCATCATGGCGATCCAGCCGGCGCTGGTGCGCTCCATCTATCCGCGCAACATGCTGGGGCGCGGGCTCGGCTTCAACACCACGGTCGTCGCGACCTCGCTGGCCGCCGGCCCCAGCCTCGGCGCAGCGCTGCTTTCGATCACCTCCTGGCCGATCCTGTTCGCCGTCTATATCCCGCTCGGCGTCGTCTCCTTCGTCCTGGCCGAGCGCTACCTGCCGCATACGACGCACATCCGCCGGCCATTCGACTTCCTGTCGGCGGCGATGTCGGGAGCCACCTTCGGCTTGCTGATCTTCGGCATCGACGGCATCGCGCACGGGCATTCGGCCCTGGTCGTGCTGTCGGAGCTGGGCACGGCCGCGATCCTGGGGGCCCTGTTCGTATGGCGCCAGACGCGCCTGCCCGATCCGATGATGCCGGTCGACGTCTTTCGTCGGCCGATCTTTTCGCTGTCGATCAGCGCCTCGACCTGCACGTTCACGGCCCAGGGCCTGGCCTTCGTCAGCCTGCCGTTCTTCTTCCATACCGTGCTCGGCCGCGACGCCACCCATACCGGCATCCTGCTGACTGCCTGGCCGCTGGCGCTCGCCGCCGTCGCCCCGATCGCCGGCCGGCTGGCCGACCGCTATCACGCGGGTTTCCTGGGGGCGGTGGGCCTCGCCAGCATGACGACCGGCCTCGTCCTCACGGCGCTCCTGCCGCCCGATCCGTCGGCCGCCAACATCATGTGGCGGCTGGTGCTCTGCGGCGCCGGTTTCGGCATCTTCGCCTCGCCCAACAACCGGCTGATGATGAATGCCGTCCCGCGCGACCGCAGCGGCAGCGCCGGCGGCATCATCGCCTCGGCCCGCACCCTCGGCCAGACGATGGGCGCGGCCCTGGTGGCACTGATCTTCGGCCTGTTCGACTTCTCGGCCGGCGCCGCGGCCGCCGCCGATGCCGCCCAGGCGGCACTCTGGGTCAGCGCCGGCTTCGCCGCGACGGCGCTGGTGGTCGGAAGCCTGCGAATGCGGCATTAGCATCCGGACCGCTCCTTCCGCCGATGCCGCTTACGCGGTATCGTTCGCGAAAGGAAGTCGGATGATGTCGCTTCGATCCCTCGCAGCGCTCTCGGCTCTCGTCTTGCAGCTTTGTAGCTGTGCCGCGACCGCCGGCAAACCGTTGGCGACCGACCAGGACGCCGACCGGCGCCGCAACGCGGCGATCCAGGAAATGGAGCGCCGTCACGACACGACGATGATGACTTCGGGCGGCGGCAGCGGCATGTAAGCCAAGCGCCAGCGCCGATCGGATCCAGCGAGAATGATGCGACCGCCATTCAAGCCGCCGCGTTAAGCCTCCAACAAACTAAGGAGCGGCGTGCATCTCGCGGAAGAGTGACGGCGCCATGCCGAAGCGGCGTTCGAAGGCCTGGCCGAGTCGCGCCGACGAACGCAGCCCCACCCGGTCTGCGATGGTCTTGAGGGGCAACCCCTTGGCCAGCAGGGTCCGCGCCGCCTGCAGGCGCAGGCTCTCGACGAAGTGGGCCGGCGTCTTGCCGGTGGCGTCGGTGAACTTCCGATAGAAGCTGCGTTCGGACAGGCCGGCCCGCTGCGCCAGCGCCGGCACGTCGAGCGGCCGGTCGAGATTGGCCTGCATCCAGTCGATCAGCTTGGCGAACCTCGCATCGGCCTTGGCCTGCGCCTGCAGGAGCGGACTGAACTGCGACTGGTAGCCCGGCCGGCGCGCGTACAGCACGAAGTGCCGGGCGATCAGATTGGCCTTGGCCGCCCCGAGATCGGCTTCGACCAGGGCGAGCGCCATGTCGATGCCGGTCGTCACGCCGGCCGAGGTCCAGATCTTGCCGTCGACGACGTACAGTGCCTCGGCATCCACGGTCAGCGCCGGGAAGCGCTCGCCGAGCCGCTGGCAGGCCGACCAATGGGTGGCCACGCGCTTGCCGTCGAGCAGGCCCGCGGCTGCCAGCACGAAGGCACCGGTGCAGACCGAGCCGAAGCGTTTGGCCCTCGGCGCGGCCTGGCGCAACCAGGCGAGCACGTCCTGGCGCTCCAGCAGGACCTTCAGGCCGCGCGAGCCGCCGGCCACCAGGAGCGTGTCGGGCCGGCCGCCGATCGGGCGGGTCATCAGCGCCACACCGCTGTTGGTCGTCACCGCCCCGCCGTCGGGTGAGACGATCTCGAGCTCGTAGAACGGCTTGTCGCGCCCCTCGTTGGCGGCGCCGAACACCGCCGCCGGCCCGGTGACGTCGAGCAACTGGCAATCGGTGTAGGCAAGGAGGGCGATGCGGTGCGGCCGGGGCATTGGCAGAAAATAGACGATATTTGACATTTCTGCCAGGCCGCGATCCCTCTACTCTGCGCGCTCCCGAGAAACGCCGAGGACAAGACCATGGCTGACACGATCCAGATCGGAATCCTACTCTACCCCGACGTCACCCAGCTCGACGCCACCGGGCCCGCCCAGGTGCTGGGCCGCGTGCCGGGCGCCAAGCTGCACATGATCTGGAAGACGCGCGATCCCGTGCCGACCGATGCCGGCTTCTCGATCGTGCCGACCACGACCTTCGCCGAATGCCCCCAGCTCGACGTGATCTGCGTGCCGGGCGGCGGCGGCCAGGTCGCGCTGATGACCGACGAGGAAACGCTCGCCTTCCTGCGCAAGCAGGCCGCCGGCGCGCGCTACGTCACCTCGGTCTGCACCGGCTCGCTCGTGCTTGGCGCTGCGGGCCTGCTCAAGGGCTACCGGTCGGCCTGCCACTGGGCGTCGCGCGACATGCTGCCGGCCTTCGGCGCCATTCCCGTGGCCGAGCGCGTGGTGCGCGATCGCAACCGCATCTCGGGCGGCGGCGTCACGGCCGGCATCGACTTCGGCCTGACGATGGCCGCCGAGCTGGCCGGCGAGGAGATCGCCAAGTCGATCCAGCTCGTCCTCGAATACGACCCACAGCCGCCCTTCGATGCCGGCAGCCCCGAGAAGGCCGGCGCCGAGCGCGTGGCACGCCTGAAGGAGCGCATCGCCGGTATGCTGCAGAAGCGTCTCGAGGCGAACCAGGCGGCGGCGTCACGGCTTCAGTAGGAGCGCAGCAACGAACAGAACCATCGATGCGGTGGGCGCCACGGTACGGACCGTGTTCCACATCGTCCACCGATCGAGATAGTGGGCCCACAGGGCAGCGGCCTCCGGCGTAGCCGGCCGGGCCGCGGCCAGGGCGTCGTTCAACGGAATGTTGAAGGCTCGCGTCACCCCGAAGCAGCCGACGAGATAGAGCAGGCTCGCGAGCAGGAGCAGCTTGCCGCTCAGGCTCTCCCACCAAACATAGGATCCTGCGACCAGCGCCAGGCAGATCACGCCTGTACCAACGAACAACGACAGGAAGCTGGCGTTGATCACCACGATGTTGATCGACTGCATGGCGTTGATGCCCTGCTCTTGCGGAATGCGGCCGAGCGCCGGCATCACGAACGAGGAGAAGGCGAAGAAGATGCCGGCAACAAGCCCGCAGCCGATGGCGGCAACGAAGGCAGCGACATAGATCGCCTGGCTGATCACGAACGTTCTCCCTGCGCGAGGCGTTGCAGCGCCTCCTGCAGGGTCACCGTGCCGCGCCGCATCTCGCCCCCACCCTCACCCTCGTCCGGCCGGAAGCCCACGCGGCCGGCATTCACCGCGTCGGACAGGTCGGCAAGCTTGGCGGCGTAGTCGGCACTGGCGCCCACGGCTTCGAGGGAGGCGATCGTCTCGGCGCGCGACGAGGGTACGGCCATCACCGGCTTGCCGAGCAGCAGCGCGAGTGCGGCCGCCGCATCGGCCGGCGAGTAGTCCCGCGGTCCCGCAAGGTTGACGATGCGACGGCCGGGGCGCGGCTCCCTCAGGAGCGCCGCCACGGTGCGCCCGACATCGAGCGCCGACACGGTCTCGCTGGCGGCATCGAGCGGCATCTTGGCGGAGGGCAGCACGCCCGCCTCGCGTGCCGCCGGCAGCAGGGACGCCCAGTTCTCCATGAAGTCGCCGGGCCGCAGGAAGGTGAGCGACGGCGCGACGCCCGCGAGCGCCTGCTCGAAATCGTGGAGCGTGCGCACGATGCCGTTTCCGTCGGCGAGATCGGCGCCGGCCGACGACAAGGCAACGACATGCGGCACGTGGGCGTCACGCAGCGCCTGCGCGATCGACCGCGCCATGACACGGCTTTCGCCCAGAACATTGCCTGCCTGCATCGGCGGTACCAGCAGGACAAAGGCGGCATCGGCGCCGGCAAAAGCAGCAGCGAGGCCGGCCGTGTCGCCGGCATCACCGCGCACGATCTCGACGCCGTTTCCGGCCAAATGTTTGGCGCGCTCGGGGTTGCGGGCGATCACCCGCACCGGCGCCGGCCCACCGTGCTGCTTCAAGGCCTCGAGGGCAGCACTGCCCACCTGTCCCGTCGCTCCCATCATGACGATCATCGCAGGCCTCCAGAGTTCACGAGGCCGGTGCTATCATCCCGGTACGATTCTCATAAGTACGCACATTTTTTATACTTTGTGTCACGCATGGAGACGCCCTCGTGACACGCGCGGAGACGCAGATGGCGACGACCAAGGCCCCCTGGTGCGCGGTAACGGCGACGGTCGAGGTGATCGGCGGACGCTGGAAGCCGACCATCCTCTTTCATCTCAAGGATCAACCGCGGCGCTTCAACGAGTTGCGCCGCCTGGTGCCGGGCATCACCCAGCGCATGCTGACCCTGCAGCTTCGTGCATTGGAGCAGGACGGCATCGTGGCGCGTACGGTGCACAACACCATCCCGCCGCATGTCGAGTATTCCTTCACTCGCAAGGGCTGGACGTTGGGCCCGTTGCTCGACGCGATGGAAGCCTGGGGCCACAAGAACGGCCCGCGCCGGCGCGCCTAGGACACACCCAGGACGCGCCCGGGCCATGAGCCGTTCTAGAAATCCTCGCGGCGCGTCAGACCTTGCCGCAAGCGGCCCCCGGTGCGCCAGGCCCAGCGCAGCGGTCGGCCGATCGGCGTGGCGCGCAGGCGCCGCCAGATAGCAGTATGGCCGATGCGATCCTGCACGCTCCGGCGCTGGAACTGCAGGATCGCGACCTGCTCGCCGAGAAACTCCGACATCGTGACCGAGGAGGCCACTGCAGCCGCGGCGTCGCGATAGCTGTCCCGCTGCGACGGTCGGCACAAGTAAGTCTTGTTGGCGCCGAGTGCGAACGGCACCAGGTTCGGCCGTTCGGCGAAAAAGCGATGGATGCCGTCGGAGACGCCCGGCCATCGTTCGTTGAAGACGTCGTCGACAATGATGATCCCGCCCTCGGCCAGGGCGCCCTCGGCCGTCGCGAGATCGTGAACGGCATGCTGTGGCGTGTGGCCGCCGTCGACGCTGACCAGGCGCAACGGCCCCTCGGCCAGCCGCACGAGATCGGCGGCGGACAGGTCGAGTGAGTTGCCTTGATGGACCACCAGCCGCCGCGTGTCGGCATGGCGTTGAAGGTTGCTCCGGAACCTCTCCAGGTTACCGCCGCCCGACTGGTCGACGTTCTGATCCTGGTCGCCGAACAGGTCGATGGCGACCGCCTTCTCGTGTTCGCGGCCGAGCAGATAGAGCAGGATGAAGAGCTTGCCGTGATGGACGCCGATCTCGGCGATGCCGCCTTTCACGCCGAGGGTCTGCTGGTGCTCGCCGAGGGCGGCGATCACCAGGGTCGCTTCGGTTCGAAGCCAGCCCTCGACGTAAAATTTTCCGCGATGGATGTAACGCGATACTCTACGGTCCATGCGATCACCCTTCGCATGGCAACGTTCAGGGCCTACATGGTTGCGATAACTGATCCGTGATCAGCCGGCAGCCCCTGCCGTTGCACTCTCGATGGTGATCGCCTTGCCCGCGGCGGTATCGAATTTCAGGCGACGGACATGGTCGAGATCGCGGCCGGTGACGCGCACGAAGCGGCTGCCTTCGGGATAATCGATGGCGTGGATGGCGCCGACATCGTAGACGCCGGCATGGCCCGGCTCCAACCGATAGGTCTTGACCTTCTCGATCTTGGCATCGCCCGCGCCGTCGCCGCTGTCGAGGCGCTTGAACTCGCTCATGTCGGTATAGGAGACCGCCTGGCCATATACCGCCCAGGAGGACCCGTGATCGTGCGGGGGGCTCTTGTGTGCCTTGGGATTGCAGTGTGCCAGCACGACGAACCCGAGATCCTTGTCCTCGTAGAGCTTGCGCGTGCCGATCGGCGCGGCCGGCCCCACGGCCTCGTCGACGAACCCCTTGTTGGTCAGCAGCTTCTCCAGGAGAGCCCGCACCTGCTCGCGGCCGGCGGCGTTGTTGTTGGTGCGGAGCGCGGCTTGCGCGTCCTTGACGAAACTGTCGAGCGAGTAGGTCATGCGGCGGCTCCTGGAACGAAAGTCGGACTGCGGACGGAAATGATCCGCCCGCAATCCCTCGAATGTCAACGCCCGCCGAAGATGCGGCGTGCGATCACCATGCGGTGCACTTCCGACGGCCCCTCATAGACGCGCATGGTGCGCACCTTCTGC
>MKRV01000126.1 GCA_001897995.1 Alphaproteobacteria bacterium 65-37
ATGACGACGCGCCTTCGGCGCGTCGTCACATCCCGCCGCGATAGTTCGGGGCTTCGCGCATGATCTCGACGTCGTGCACGTGGCTTTCGCGCAGGCCCGAGCCGGTGATGCGCAGGAACTGGGCGTTCTTCTGCATCTCCTTGATCGTGCCGTTGCCGGTATAGCCCATCGCGGCGCGCAGGCCGCCGACCAGCTGGTGGATGATGTTGCCGACCGGGCCCTTGTAGGGCACCCGGCCTTCGATGCCTTCCGGCACCAGCTTGAGCGTGCTCTGCACTTCCTGCTGGAAGTAGCGGTCGGCCGAGCCGCGCGCCATGGCGCCGATCGAGCCCATGCCGCGGTACGACTTGTAGGAGCGGCCCTGGTAGAGCAGCACCTCGCCCGGCGCCTCGTCGGTGCCGGCCAGCAGCGAGCCGATCATGGCGCAGTCGGCGCCGGCGGCGATCGCCTTGGCGAGGTCGCCAGAATACTTGATGCCGCCGTCGCCGATCGCCGGCACGCCCGCGGCGTGACAGGCCTCGGCCGCCTCGAAGATCGCCGTGAGCTGCGGCACGCCCACGCCCGCCACCATGCGGGTGGTGCAGATCGAGCCCGGGCCGATGCCAATCTTGACGGCGTCAGCACCGGCATCGATCAGCGCCTGGGCGCCTTCGCGGGTGGCGACGTTGCCGGCCATGATCTGGGTGTAGTTGCTGAGCTTCTTCACGCGGGTCACGGCCTCGAGCACGCCGCGCGAATGGCCGTGCGCGGTGTCGACCACGATCACATCGACCTCGGCGTCGATCAGCATCTGGGCACGGCGCAGGCCGTCCTCGCCGACGCCGGTCGCCGCGGCGGTGCGCAGGCGGCCCTTCTCGTCCTTGCTGGCGCCGGGGAACTTGTTGGCCTTCTCGATGTCCTTGACGGTGATCAGGCCGATGCAGCGATAGGCATCGTCCACCACCAGCAGCTTCTCGATCCGGTATTGGTGCAGGAGCCGCTTGGCCTCTTCCCGGGTCGCCCCCTCGCGCACCGTGACCAGCTTGTCCTTGGTCATCAGGGCATGGACCGGCGTGTCGCTGTCGGTGGCGAAGCGCACGTCGCGGTTGGTGAGGATGCCGACCAGCTTGCCGCTGCCGCGCTCGACCACCGGGATGCCCGAGATCTGGTGCGCTTCCATCAGGGCCAGCGCGTCGGCCAGCTTCTGTTCGGGATGGATGATGACGGGGTTCACCACCATGCCGCTTTCGAACTTCTTGACCTTGCGTACCTCGTTGGCCTGCGCCTCGGCGTCGAGGTTCTTGTGGATGACGCCGATGCCACCGGCCTGGGCCATGGCGATCGCCATGGCCGCCTCGGTGACGGTGTCCATGGCCGAGGACATCAGCGGGATATTGAGTTCGATGGTCCTGGTGAGGCGCGTCCGGGTGTCGGTCTGGCCGGGGAGAACAGCCGAGGCGGCGGGCTTCAGGAGGACGTCATCGAAGGTGAGCGCTTCCTGAATCTGCATGCCAACCCTCCGACCTTGAGGAAAACAAAAACGGCGGCCCTGGGAGGGGCCGCCGGGTTGGCGAGCCTTTATACACACCGCCGCGCGCAAGCCAAGCCCGGCCTTGCGCGGCCGTTATGCACAGGAATCCCTACGCCGGACCGGTCTATTGCTAATCCGCTGCTAATCCGCCGGCCGCGCGACGTCGGGCGCGTTCGTGCAATCGAAAGTGATCTTGCGCGGCGCCACGGCGAAAGGAGCTTGCGCGACGCCCATTTCGGCCGGCTGTTTCGGCCACTCGCCCAGGACCAGCTTCTTCTCGATCAGGGGCACCAGCTGCAGGAACACGATCCAGGCCCGGAGCTTCACACCGGCTGGCGTGTTGTGGAAGGCGTCGCTGAACAGCTCGGGATCGTGTGGCATCAAGCCGGCCACGTCGATGAAGGGCAGCTTGTGCTCCTTCGCGTACTTCTCGAACACCCTGTTCTCGAAGACAGTCATCCGCTCGAGGTCACGGTAGCGATAGGGATAGAGACGCACGTTCAGGCCTTCGACCAGCGGCTTGTGCCGGTTGGCATCGAGCTGCAGCCCGTCCTTGGCCAGCCAGCTGAACGACGAGACGGCAAGCTCACCGCCCGCCTTGGTCACGTCTTCGCGGATCGAGTCGAGGTTGTGCAGGATCCGGCTGAGATTGACCGGCAGATCGGGGCGCGCGAGATCGGGATCCTTCTCGTCGACGCCGGCGGGCCAGGTGATCTGGTAGTCGGGTTTGGGCCATTCGCCGCCGTCGGTGATCGCCTCCAGCCGCCGCGCCAGCGCCGAATGCTTGGCCGCTTCGCGCAGCCAGCGCGCCAGCCCGCTGGCCGGCTGCGGCACGCCCTTGGGCACGTTCTTCACCACGGTGGAAAGATCGAGCTCGTTGCCGCCTTCGTAGTAGACGACGAGATCGGGCCTGAGCGGCGCCACTTCGGTCTTCACGACGGCGGCGATGTCGGCCGACTGCAGGCTCTCGCGGCCGGCATTCAGCACCTCGAACCTGACGTCGAGCCGCCGCGCCGCCGCCCAGCGGTTCAGCCAGTTCTGGATGTATTCGGGCCCTGAATAAGGATAGCCGTGCACCTCTGCGGTGGTCGACGCGCCGACGAAGACGATGCGGACCGTCTTGGGCTGGCGCGCCGCCTGGACCGGCGGGCCGCGCCAGCCCAGCTCGTTGGTCACCAGGCCGCGCGGCGTCGTGACGTTGGGCAGGAAGCGGAAGACCGGCCGCGACTTGCCGTCGGGCGGATCGTAGACCCAGAGCTGGCCGGGTGCGCCCTTGAGGTACCAGTGCTTGCAGACGTCGTCGCCGACGAAGACCGAGTTCCATGCCTTGAACATGTCCCAGTCTTCGAAGCGCTGCGTGAAGGTCTTGGCGCCGCCCTTGGCGGTGCCGCTGACGATCGCCTTCTCGAGGTCGATCCATTCCTGCGGCGCCTTGGTGCGGTTGGGCAGCGGCGGCGGATCGCTGGCGTAGAGCGAGGGCGTGGCACCGTCGGCTTTCGGCAGATTGCCGAGATGATTGGCTGTCGTATCGCTGCCCTCGGTGCCGCCGACCGGCGGCAGGTCGGCCGCGAACAGCGGCAGCCTGTCGATCATCCGAGTCGCGAGTTCCGCCAGCACCACGCAGACCACGAGGGACACGGCCGCGAGCACGAGATTGCCCAGAAACTTCTTCATTGCCTACGCCAGCACATCCTTGCAGAGCCGACTTTTATACTGCGCCACCAAGCGGGCTTCCCCCGGGCAATCAGCCGCGGAAACCGGTGCCGACAACGTACATTTCGGCCGAATCGGAGCGGCTGGCCTCCGGCTTCACGTGGCGGACCTTGGCGAAATCCTTCTTGAGCATATCGAGCAAGGTCCGCTCGGTGCCGCCGCGCAATACCTTGGCGACGAAAGTGCCGCCGGGCTTCAGCACCTGGCGTGCGAAGTCGTGGGCCGCTTCGGCCAACCCCATGATGCGCAGGTGGTCGACCTGGGTTTCGCCGGTCGCCAAGGCCGCCATGTCGCTCAGCACGACGTCGGCCGGGCCGCCCAGCAGCGCGATCAGCTCGGCCGGCGCATCGTCGTCGTAGAAGTCCTTAGCCAGCACGGTGGCGCCGGCAATCGGCTCAACCGGCGTGAGATCGATGCCGATCACCACGCCGCTGCCCTTCCCTCCCTTGGTTCCCGCTTTCACCCGTTCGACCGCCACCTGTGTCCAGCCGCCGGGCGCCGCCCCGAGATCGACGACGCGGGCGCCTGGCTTCAGGAAACGGAACTGGTCGTCGAGCTGCAGCAGCTTGAAGGCGGCACGCGAGCGGTAACCGCGTTTCTTGGCCTCGGCGACATAGGGGTCGTTCAACTGGCGCTGCAGCCAGCGCAATGAAGAAACAGTGCGGCCGCGCGCCGTCTTCACGCGCACCGTGGCGCGCCGGCCCGTTGGCTTGCTGCTGGGGGACTTGCTGCTGGGGGGTCGGCCGCCGTCGCGATCGCGGGCCACGGTCAGTGGCCCCGTCGGCAGAGCGGATCGGCCTCGCGGTCGGCCTGGCGCATCAGGTCCATCAGCACGCCCTCGCGCAGGCCGCGATCGGCCACGCGCACCGACGGCGCCGCCCACTGGCGGCACACCGCCTCGAGGATCGCCCCGCCGGCCAGCGCCAGGTCGGCGCGGTCGTCGCCAATGCAGGGCAAATGGGTAAGTTCGTTCACCGACATCACCGAAAGCTCGTCACAAATCCGCAGGATCTGGTCGCGGCTCAATCGCGAGCCGTCGACCATGGTGCGGTTATAGCGCTTCAAGCCGAGATGATGCGCGCTCACCGTCGTCACAGTGCCCGAGGCGCCCACCATCTGCACTTCATTGCGGGCAATGGCGCCGCCGATCTGGTGCGTGGCGCAGAACGGCCTCAAGTCGGTACGGATGCGCTCGACCATGTCGTCGTAGCAGGCGCGGCTGAGCGGCCGCTCGCGGGGCTGGCTGAGGGTGCAGGATTCCGACAAGGTCACGACCCCCCAGGGGACCGAGGTCATGCCCAGCACTTCGGTTCCGACCCCACCGCTGCGGTCGTTGCGCGGGATCACGCGGATCCAGCTCACTTCCGTGGAGCCGCCGCCGATATCGACCAGCAGGGCGAAGGGAATGGCGGGATCGAGCAGGTTCTCGCAGCTTGCGAGCGCCAGCCGCGCCTCCTCGGCCGGCGCGATCACCTCGAAGGCAAGCCCAGTGCGTTCCTTCACCATGCCCAGGAAGTCCCCGCCATTGCAGGCGCGGCGGCAGGCTTCGGTGGCGATATGGCGGGCGCGGGTCACGGCGTTGCGTTCGATCTTGGACGCGCAGACGCCCAACGCAGTCAGGGTGCGTTCGATGGCATCGCCGCACAGCGCTCCGTTCAGCGCCACCCCCTCGCCCAGCCTCACCGGGCGGGAATAGGCATCGATCACCTCGAATCCATCGACCGACGCCCGGGCCACCAGAAGCCGGCAATTATTCGTGCCGAGATCGATGGCCGCAAAAGTGTGCGCAAACCGACCGCTGTGCCAGCCTCCCTTCGGCTTGGTATCCCCGGCCATGTAAAACCTTTTCCTTGGCGGGATCGTAACTTAGGAAACGTTCCGGGGCGAGTGCGGCTTGCCAATCCCGTTCGTCATCGCTAAATCGTGCGCCCGACCTTCCTGTCGCCGGGTACTGACCTGTCGCCGGGCTGTTGGGGGATAGTTTAACGGTAGAACAACCGGCTCTGACCCGGTTAGTCTAGGTTCGAATCCTGGTCCCCCAGCCAACCTCCAAATATCTCGATCTTTCAGCCGCTTAGCGCGGCTGAGCCAGCCGATCTGCAGGCAGGCTGCAGATCCCTTTTTACCAAGCCGCAGCCAACACCTCGCGCAGCAGGTCGCGTTCCTTCGCGAACTCCTGCTTGGGGTCGGCGTTGAAGTTCTTGAGCGACGGTTCGAGGATCGCGTCGATACTTGCCTGTGGAACATCGAGCGGACCGAGACGGCCCGGCATACCGACCGTGGCAAAAACCTTCTCCAGGTGATCGGCCGCCCGCAGCGGTGCCTCGGCCACCGGATCGCCCTCCT
>MKRV01000127.1:0-1771 GCA_001897995.1 Alphaproteobacteria bacterium 65-37
CCGATCACGAAGGTGACGGCCATGGTTTCACCGAGCGCCCGGCCCAGCCCCAGCATGAAGCCGCCGATCACGCCGACCCTCGTATAGGGCAGGATGACGTTGCGGAAGACTTCCCAGGTCGTGCAACCGACGCCGTAGGCCGCCTCTTTGAGAACCGGCGGCACGGCGGAAAAGACGTCGCGGGAGATCGAGGTGACGAAGGGCAGCACCATGATGGCGAGGATGAGGCCCGCGGTCAGCATGCCGATGCCGTAGGGCGGCCCTTCGAAAAGCGTCCCGAGGATGGGAATGCTGCCGAACGTGTCGATCAGGAAGGGCTGCACATACTTCTGCAGGAAGGGCGCGAAGACGAACAGGCCCCAGATGCCGTAGATGATGCTGGGGATGCCGGCCAGCAACTCGATGGCGATGCCGATCGGGCGGCGCAGTGCCATCGGGCAGAGCTCGGTGAGGAAAAAGGCGATCAACAGGCCGACCGGCACGGCGATCAGCATGGCGATGAAAGAGGTCACCAGCGTGCCATAGATCGGCGCCAGCGCACCGAACTTCTCGGTGACCGGGTTCCAGGACTGGCTGGTGAAGAAGGAGAACCCGAAGGTGCTGAGCGCCGGCGCCGCGCCGATGATCAGCGCGATGATGACGCCACTCAGCAGCGCCAGCACCGTGAAAGCCGCGCCACGGGTCAGCCCATGGAAGATCTTGTCGTTCAGTCTCAGCCGCCGCAGAACGGCCGCACGCGAGGACGACACGCCGGTCGACACGCTCGCATCTCTCAAGGCTACTTCGCTCACGTCACGCCCCCTCGGACCCATACCCCTCCCCCTGCCCTCCCGCCCCGGTACGCTCGGGCGGAAAGGTCGAACGAACAGCAGGGGAGCGGATGGCGATCATCCGCTCCCCACATGCCTCAGTTGGTCGGCGAGAAAAGCGGCTTGCCGCCGGCGTCCTTGATCTCCGCGGACCACATCTTCTGGATGTCGGTGACGACATTGGCCGGCATCGGCACGTAGTCGAGCTCTTCGGCCGCCTTGCCGCCCTTGGCGTAGGACCAGGCAAAGAACTTCAGCGCTTCACCCGTGGTCGCGGCATCGACCGGCTTCTTGTAGATCAGGATCCACGTCGCCGCGGTCATCGGCCAGGACTGGTCGCCGGGCTGGTTGGCCAGGATCACACCGTAGCCGGGCTGCGACTTCCAATCGGCATTGGCCGCCGCGGCCTGGAAAGTGGCCGACGTCGGCGCAACCGTCTTGCCGGCCTTGTTGATCATGTTGGTGTGGATGAGCTTGTTCTGCTTGGCGTAGGCATACTCGACGTAGCCGATAGAGCCCTTCGTGTTGGCCACGTTGTTGGCAACGCCTTCGTTACCCTTGGCACCGATGCCGACCGGCCACTCGAGCGCGGTGGCGACGCCGACCTTCGACTTCCATTCCGGGCTGATGTCGGCCAGGTAGTAGGCGAAGTTAAAGGTCGTGCCCGAACCGTCCGAACGGCGCACCGGCACGATCGCCTGCTTGGGCAGCTTGGTGTTCGGGTTGAGCTTGGCGATGGCAGCATCGTCCCAGCTCTTGATCTGGCCGAGGTAGATCTTGGCCAGCGTCGCGCCGTCGAGGGTGAGTTCACCCGGCTTGATGCCTTCGAGATTCACGACCGGCACGATGGCGCCCATCACCATCGGGAACTGGGCGAGGCCCGAGTCGTCGAGCTCCTTGCCCGGCAGCGGCGCGTCGGTGGCGCCGAAGGTCACGGTCTTGGCCTTGATCTGCTTGATGCC
>MKRV01000127.1:1805-16515 GCA_001897995.1 Alphaproteobacteria bacterium 65-37
CGCCGGCGCCGGAAATATCAGCGGCGTAGGCGGCGACCGACGACAGCGCGAGCGCCGCTGTCGTAAGCGCAATTTTGGCGAAGTGCATAGGGTTCTCCTTCGATGAAATCCGAAGCGCCCTTCCCCTAGGAGCCGCACGTCACTGTCATATGACTGTTAAATGACACTTCAGTTACAGCGACAGACCCTTTCTGAGGATCGTCTTGCATACATTATGCAAGGCATTGAAATATCTATATTTTTTAGCCGGCGACCGGATCTGACGTACTGCCGCAGGGCGGTGCTCCAGTAGCGCGCCGCAAGCGCTTTGTGACAGTCCGGGGTCGCACAGGTGACAGCTGAGAGGGGGTGCTTTGTCTGGCTCCAGCGTCGCCACGACGGTTGGGCCGGCTCAGCCTGCCCGCGCACTTACGAGTCGTTCGACCTCCGGAGCCTCGTCGAGGTCATCGATCCAGCTGTGATCCCGCTCGTAACCCAGCAGTTGAAGCGCATCGGGAAATCTTTCGACGAAAGCGTCGGCGAGCGCCGGAGTGAAATATCGCTTCCATTGCGCGACGTCGCCCGAGCGAACGTGCCTGTTCCCGCCGGCCGCTCCTCCGAACAGGCTGTGCTTCCAAAAGCATTCCCTGCCCATTTCCAGCTCGTTCTCCTGCAGCCCGACGAAAGCCAGGATCTGCGACCAGCGGTCCATCGAATGATCCAGCCGCAGGTCTTCGTACCGAACCTCGAGGCAGTTGGCGCGATCGTATTGCCAGTTCAGCATGGCTTCGATGGTACTGCTGGTCGCGTTCTCGAGCTCGAAAACGCACTGCTCGAAGGGAGTGGCGAGGGAGTTGAGCTTGTCTTGATAGGTGATGCCGTCATCGCCAGGGGCCGTCTGGCGAAGCCAGGTCTCGGCGGACGTCTTGTGGTAGTGCATCGCCGAAATGAGGATGTCGCGAGGATCCCGAATGAGATGAAGAATGCGCACATCGTCACGATCGAGCACGTCCGCGTGCTGCAGGAATGTCGAATCGTAGTTGAACAAGACAAACGGCTTCCTGAGCTGACGATGCACCCGGCCATAGTGCGACCAGAAATCGACGTACCGGCTGCCCAACCGCTTCGCGATCGACTTGAATACAGACATCATCCAGACGGTCCCGGTCTTGTGATGGGTCGCCACGACGATGTTGTATTTCATCCCACTCCCCCAAGCGGTGTCGCAGCGACACCTTGAGCTTGCCGATCCATTCGCAGATCCCGACGCCGTTCCATTCGGCGACAGATAGAACCAGCGCTACGCCGCGCTCGTTCGCGATACCATCTCCACCTCGTGCGATTGCGGAAAATAGCGTGCGTCGACTCCCAGCGATTCGAGGTACTCCAGCCCTTCACGGCGGAGGCTCGGATCCAATCTCTTCAGGAATGTCTTCTCCGTCTGGAGATTGCCATTGAGCGCATCCAGTCGACGGCGATCGACCAATCTGCTGTTCGCGGTCGCCAGACGCTCGGGGCGAGCGCAGGCCACGGCTTCGTCGATCAAGGACAGATCGCAGCGGTTGCCCCCCAGATGCCCGAGCACGGAAGCGAGCGTCTTCGCAGGATGCTCCCGCAGCTTCTCGTACGGCACGAGGAGCACCGATCCGGGGACTCTGTCCGCCATGATCTGATAGGTCAGGAAGATTCTCGCATATGAAGGCAGAGCGTATTGGAAGAAGAAATCCCCGAACGCCCAGTCCCTGATTCGCCGGCCGGCTAGCATGTTGTATGCCCGCGACGGGTGATTCCGGCAAAAATGAAAGTAGGCGACGGCCTGCTCGACGGGATCCGAGTAGAGGAGAATCGACCGCTGCGCGCCTTCACTCCACGCGGCGTCCTCCATGCCGCTTACTGAAACGGAAGCATAGGCATGAGGCGCCATGTCGACAGGGACGTGCGCGTAGTTCCATCCATCGTGGAAGTAGTCATAGCCGGGGGTGCAGAAGCGCGTGTCCCGCCACCACGAATAGTCGGACGCGACCCTGCTGAAACCGGGGCAGGCTGTGTGGCCGATGAACAGATGGCTGGAGGCGAGGAGGCTGGGCGCCCAGAGCAGGGGCCCTCCCCGAAAATGGTCGAAATTGAAAGAAGCACCGGCACCGTCACGCCCGTTTCGAGGCGATCGATCGCTTATCCGCCCGCCCTGCGCAAGATGCGCCAGGAAGGCCATGGCATAGCGGAGCGGCAGGATCTCGGATCCGGGAATGCAGGCAACGACGGGAACGACCTTTGCGACGTGCCGCGCGAACCTCCGGGAGGAGGTTCTCATCCGCAACCAGCCTAGACCCGCCTCTTCAGGCAAACCGTACCACCGCATGATTCAACAGCACTCCAGCATCGATGGCACCAATGACTTGGCGTCATCCTTACGCCCGAACCATCGCCTGGACATCCATCTGCAATACAAAGCCGGCATTCCTTTGTGGCACGTCGGCGACGAGATGATTGTCATGCGCTGAGGGTTTTCTGGCCGAACTCGACCATCAAGAAAGGGATGGCCACAGAATCGTGTCGTGCACGCGACCGCCAGCGCGGCCAGCCTTGCAGACAGAGGATGTCGGCAAGTAAGCGGAGTCCCTTCCATACTCGCTTTACGACAGGACCTTGCCGTTCGTTCGCGCACTCACGAAAAAGTGAGTCCCCTTAGCGCGCGATGCGGGAGCACTTCACATCAACTGCGATGGGGCGAGTTGCTGGGGACAAGGCAGTACACCTTGTCACGGGACATTAACGCCATGCCCTTCGAATCGTAACGCATCCTGCCGATGGTGCGGCTCGTTCCAAGAGCACACCATGTCTTGCAGTGAATTGAACACCGAGGCCATCGAACGCCGTCGGCGGTGGCTATCTCTTTTGGCCAAGGCGCCTGCGCCTCGCCTCGACTCGCTGTGGCAGGCCCTCGAGCCCGCCCCCTCCTATACGATCCTGCGACAGCCCGAGATCGGGCTGATCATGCTGCAGGGCCGCATCTCGGGGACCGGGGCGCCCTTCTGCGCCGGCGAGATGACGGTGACGCGCGCCGCCGTGCGGCTCGCAAGCGGCGAAGTCGGCTTCGGCTATGTCGGCGGCCGCCAAGCAAAGCAGGCCGAGATCGTGGCCGTTATCGACGCGCTGGGCCAGCGCGACGACTGGCGCGAACGGCTCGAGGCCGAGATCGTCGCCCCACTCGCCCGCGAGGCCGAGGCGCGCCATCGCCTGATCGCTGCCCGCGCCGCCGCCACAAAGGTCGAGTTCTTCACCGTCGCGCGCGAGGCCGGCACATGAGCGGCACCTCGAGTTCCCTTTCGCCAGGTTTCGCCGACCCGGCGCACGACGCCCAGCGCCTTTTCCGCCGGGTGCTGGACGCCTTCAGCCATCCCGGCCGCATTGTGTCGCTGGCCGGCGCAGCGGTGGGGCCCGGCACAATCTCGCGGGCCACGACGGCCTATCTCCTCACGCTCGCCGATCGCGACACGCCGCTCTGGCTGGCCCCCGCGTTCGACCGCCCGGAGGTCCGCGACTACCTGCGCTTCCATGCCGGCACGCCGATGGTCGTATCGCGCAGTGAGGCAACTTTCGCCGTGCTGCGCCACGAAGACGCCGATCCCTTCGAGGGGTTTGCCGTCGGGACCGACACCTATCCCGACCGTTCGGCCACCCTGGTGATCGAAGTGCCGTCGCTCGACGAAGGACCGATCAGACTGTGCCGCGGCCCCGGCATCGACGGTGAGGCCCACCTCGCCGTCGCCGGTCTCGACGATGGGTTCTGGCGCCAGTGTGCCGCGAACCACGCCCTGTTTCCCTGCGGCGCCGACCTCGTTTTCACCTCGGGCAGCTCACTGCTGGCGCTGCCGCGCAGCATTTCCGTGGAGGTCTCGCCATGTATGTCGCGGTAAAGGGCGGCGAGACCGCCATCGCCCATTCGCTGGACCTGATCGCCGACCGCCGCCGTGGCGATCGCGGTCTTGCCGAGCTCACCTTGGAGCAGATCGACCATCAGCTCGGTCTCGCAGTCGATCGCGTGATGACCGAAGGCTCCTGCTACGACCGGCGGCTCGCGGCGCTGGCCATCAAGCAGGCGCGCGGTGATCTGATCGAGGCGATCTTCCTGTTACGCGCCTACCGGACGACCCTGCCACGCTTCGGCGATTCCCAGCCGCTCGACACCGCGAAGATGGTGCCCGAACGGCGCATCTCCGCCGCCTTCAAGGACGTGCCGGGCGGCCAGGTACTGGGCCCGACCTACGACTACACCCACCGCCTGCTCGACTTCTCGCTGGCCATCGCCGCCGACCGACCCGAAGCGCCGACCGCGCCGGCCGACACGGCGCGAACCCTGCCGCATGTCGGCGACATCCTGGCGCGCGAAGGCCTGCTCGAGCCGCCGCCCGCCACCCCGGACGGCCGGCCCGACGACCTCACCCGCCAGCCGCTCAGCCTGCCGGCGGACCGACCGCTGCGCCTGCAGAACCTCGCGCGCGGTGACGAAGGCTTCCTGCTGGCGCTCGGCTACTCGACCCAGCGTGGCTACGGCAACAACCATCCTTTCGTGGGTGAGATCCGCTACGGCCACGTGCCGGTCGCCTTCCTGCCCGAGGAACTGGGTTTCGCCATCGAGATCGCCGAGATCGACGTCACCGAATGCGACATGGTCAACCAGTTCGCAGGCTCACAGGACGTCCCGCCCCAGTTCACGCGCGGTTACGGCCTCACCTTCGGCCATGCCGAGCGCAAGGCGATCGCCATGGCACTGGTCGACCGCGCGCTGCGCGCCCGCGAACTCGCGGAGTCCGCTGACTCGCCGGCGCAGGACGAGGAGTTCGTGCTGGCACATTCCGACAACGTCGAAGCCTCGGGCTTCGTGCAGCACCTGAAGCTGCCGCACTATGTCGATTTCCAGTCGGAGCTGGTGGTGGTGCGGGCGCTGCGCGCCGACGTCGAAGCGCGACGGCAGCGTGCCGCCGAGGAGCGCGCAGTCCTCGGTCAGGCGGCGGAGTAGGCCATGCCGGACACCAGCACACCCGACACCACCATTGCCGAAGGCGCCTACAACTACGCCTACCTCGACGAGCAGACCAAGCGGATGATCCGCCGCGCCATCCTCAAGGCGGTGGCGGTGCCGGGCTATCAGGTGCCGTTCGGCGGCCGCGAGATGCCGCTGCCCTACGGCTGGGGCACTGGCGGCATCCAGGTGACGGCCGCCATCATCGGTCGCGACGACACGCTGAAGGTGATCGACCAGGGCGCCGACGACACGACCAACGCCGTGTCGATCCGCCGGTTCTTCGCGCGCGTCGCCGAGGTCGCCACGACGACGTGCACCGAGGACGCCACCGTCATCCAGACCCGTCACCGCGTGCCGGAAACGCCGCTCAAGGAAGGCCAGATCCTGGTCTTCCAGGTGCCGATCCCCGAACCGCTGCGCATGCTCGAGCCGCGTGAGACCGAGACGCGCACCCTGCACGCTCTATCCGAGTACGGCGTCATGCAGGTCAGTCTCTACGAGAGCATCGCGCGCCACGGCCGCATCTCGAAGAGCTACAACTACCCGGTGATGGTGAACGGACGTTACATCATGAGTCCCTCGCCGATCCCGAAATTCGACAATCCCAAGCTCGACCGCAGCCCGGCGCTGCAGCTCTACGGGGCGGGCCGCGAGAAGCGCATTTACGCCGTGCCCCCTCATACGCCGGTCAAGAGCCTCGACTTCGACGATCACCCGTTCGAGGTCGAGCACTGGAGCGAGTGCTGTGCGCTCTGCGGTTCCAAGGAAAGCTTCCTCGACGAAATGATCGTCGACGATGCCGGCAAGCGCCTGTTCGTCTGCTCCGACACCGATTACTGCGAGGGGCGGCGATGAGCGGCGAGCTGGGCTCAAGCGACGGGGCGCTGCTTTCAGCCCGCAATGTCACCAAGCGGTTCGCCGGCCGGGTCGCCTGCCGCGACGTAAGCTTCGATCTCTGGCCGGGCGAAGTGCTGGGAATCGTGGGCGAATCCGGCTCGGGCAAGACGACCCTGCTGAACTGCCTCGCCGGCCGCATCACCCCCGACGCCGGCTCGGTGGCCTACGCGACGGCCTCGACCGGGACAGTCGACGTGCATCGCCTCTCGGAGGCGCGCCGCCGGCTGCTCGCCCGCACCGAATGGGGGTTCGTCAACCAGGATGCACGCGAGGGGCTGCGCATGGGCGTCAGCGCCGGCGCCAATATCGGCGAGCGGCTGATGGCAGTGGGTGCGCGCCATTACGGCGACATCCGCGGCACCGCCGCCGACTGGCTGGCCCGCGTCGAGATCGACGGCGATCGCCTCGACGACCGTCCCGCGACCTTCTCCGGCGGCATGCGGCAGCGCTTGCAGATCGCCCGCAACCTGGTGAGCGGCCCCAGGCTCGTCTTCATGGACGAACCAACCGGCGGCCTCGACGTCTCGGTGCAGGCCCGCATCCTCGACCTGCTGCGCGGCCTCGTCGAACGTCTGCATCTCTCCGCCGTGTTGGTGACGCACGATCTCGGTGTGGCGCGGCTCCTCACGCACCGGCTGATGGTCATGCAAGGCGGCGCTGTCGTCGAGGAAGGCCTCACCGACCAGGTCCTCGACGATCCGCAGCACGCCTACACCCAGATGCTCGTCGCGTCGATCCTGCCGGTGTGATCATGCAGCCCGCCCTTCGCGTTTCCGGCCTCACCAAGTCCTTCGTGGTCCATGCGCATGGCGACCTCGCCTTGCCCGTGCTGTTCGATGTCGCGCTCGCGGTATCGCCGGGCGAATGCCTGGCGCTGGTCGGCCCCTCGGGCGCCGGCAAAAGCACTCTGCTGCGCGCGCTCTACGGCAACTATCGCGCCGATGCCGGTTCCATCCGGGTGCGCCAGGACGATCGCTGGACCGAACTGGTCGGTGCCGAGCCGCGCACGGTGCTCGATGTGCGCCATCGCACGATGGGTTTCGTCAGCCAGTTCCTGCGCGCGATCCCGCGGGTCGCCGCAGTCGATCTGGTCGCCGAGCCGCTGCTGCGCCGTGGTGTGGAGGCCGAAGACGCGCGCCGCCGCGCCGAGTTCCTGCTCGGCATGCTGGGCATTCCGCCCCGGCTGTGGGCGTTGCCGCCCGCGACCTTCTCAGGCGGCGAGCAGCAGCGCGTCAACATCGCCCGCTCGCTGATCGTCGACTATCCGATCCTGCTGCTCGACGAGCCGACGGCCTCGCTCGACGTCGCCAACCGAGACGGCGTGGTCGAACTGATCCGCCAGCGTCGCGATGCCGGCGCCACCATCGTCGGCATCTTCCATGACCCCGGCGTGCGCGATGCCGTCGCCACGCGCGTCCACGAAGTCCTTCCCCCCGTCACGTCGCCTCTCGCGTCCCCCCTCGCCTCCCAGGCTGGAGCCTCGCCATGCGTACCGAAACCGTCCTGACCAACGCCCGCGTCGTCACCGCCGATGCCGAGTTCGACGGCACCGTCGTGGTGTGCAACGGGCGGATCGCCGAAGTCGCCCGCGGCCGCAGCGACACCGCGGGCGCTCTCGACCTCGAAGGCGACTATCTCCTGCCCGGCCTGGTCGAGCTTCACACCGACAACATGGAGAAGCACTTTGCGCCGCGCCCCGGCGTAAAGTGGCCGAGCGTCTCGGCCGTCATGGCGCACGACACGCAGATCAGCGCCGCCGGCATCACCACCGTCTACGATTCACTGGCGCTGGGCGACGTGCACGGCAAGTCCGACCGGGTGCAGAACCGCGAGCGCATGATCGAGGCGATCTGCGGTGCCACCGGGCGCCAGCTTACGCGCGCCGAGCACCGTATCCACCTGCGCTGCGAGATCTCGGCCGAGGATGCCGTCGAAGCGGTCGACAAGTGGATCGACCTGCCGCTGGTCGGCCTGGTCTCGATCAACGACCACACGCCCGGCCAGCGACAGTTCCTCGATCCCGAGAAGCTGAAGCAGTACTACAAGGGCAAGCACGCCATGACCGACGAGCAGTTCGAAGAATTCTCGGTGCGTGTCACGGCGCTGCACCACAAGAACGCCGCACGCCATCGCAGCGAGATCGTGAGCCGCGCCCATGCCCGCGCACTGCCCATCGCCAGCCATGACGACGCCACGGAGGCGCATGTTCGCGAGGCCGTCGCCAACGGCATGACCATCGCGGAATTCCCGACCACGCGGGAAGCGGCCCAGGCCTCGCGCGACGCCGGCCTCGCCGTGCTGGTCGGTGCGCCCAACGTCGTGCTGGGTGGCTCGCATTCCGGCAACATCGCCGCCATCGATCTGCTGCGCATCGGCCACGCCGAGATCCTGTCATCCGACTACGTGCCGGCGAGCCTGATGGAGAGCCTGTTCAAGCTGCCGGCGAGCGACGTCGGCATCGCGCTGCCGCAGGCCGTGCGGCTCGCTTCGCTCAATCCAGCCCGCGCGGTGGGTCTTGGCGATCGCGGCGAGATCGCCGCCGACCGCCGCGCCGACTTGGTCCGCGTCCGCGCCGTCGACAACGCCCCGGTCGTCCGTGCTGTCTGGCGCGAAGGCGACCGCGTTGTTTGAGAGCGCAAAAGTCATTCTCCTCTCCCGTCTTTGCGGGGGAGGAGTAAGCCCATGACCGGCGCGCTGGTCTACGTCATGGGGCCGTCCGGTGCCGGCAAGGATTCGGTGTTGGCGCGCGCGCGGGCGCTGTTGCCGGACGAGGCGCCCATCGTGTTCGCGCATCGCTACATCACGCGGCCGGCCGACAGCGGTGGCGAAAACCATATTGCGCTAAGTCCCGCCGAGTTCGCAGCCCGGCGCGCGCACGGCCTGTTCGCCTATCACTGGCAGGCGCACGGCAACGACTACGGTGTCGGCCGAGAGATCCACGACTGGCGGCAGGCCGGCATGGCCGTGGTGGTGAGCGGCTCGCGCGATCATTTCCAGAAGACCGGCGGTCTCGAGTTGCAAGCCCAGCCGGTCCTGATCACGGCCTCCGCGCAACGGCTGCAGGAACGCCTCGCCGGCCGCGGCCGCGAGACAGTGACACAGGCCGTGGCCCGTCTCGATCGCGCCAGAGCCTACGCCATCGACGATCCGCGGCTGGTGACGATCGTGAACGACGGGGCCCTGGACGAAGCCGTCCGGCGCTTTGTCGACCTTCTGGCAGTGCTTATGCCGCCTGCCAGACCTGCGTGCTCAGGCGGCGTCCACCTCCCAACCTGAAGCGCGCCAGCACGGAGAACGGCCGGCCGGGACCTGCCTGCCGGAAGATGCAGAGATCGCGCACCGCCAATGGCCGGTCGATCTCCCCGGCGAAACGGCGCTGCAATTCACCGAACACCAGGCGACGCTCGCGATCATCGGGCAGGCGACCACTCAAGGTCAGGTGGAAGCGCCATTGCTCGAGCACATAGGGGTAGCCCCAGCGCACCAGGAGATCGTCCTGGCGTTGCGAGAGCCCCGAGCCGCGGCGGCGCTCCAACTCCGCCGCATCGGCGGGACGACGGAATTCGTCGAACTCGACGACGCATTGGTCGGCAAGATCGTTCAGCTCCATGCTGGGCGCAGCCGGCACCAGCGCCAGGAAGCCAGAGATTTCGGCCAGGATCATCGCCGGCACGGTGATCGCGCGCTGGTTCACGGCGAAGCGGCCGACCGCATCGAGCAGCTCGCGTTCGGTCAGGCCCTCGGCGAGCGCGATCGGGGCCTTCAGCGTGCCGTGAAAGCCATAGAGGCGCGGGTCGGCGACGAGGGCGGCCAGCCGCTCGTAGGCAATGCCCGCCACCGGCACGAGGGCGCGGCTCTGGCCGGTCTCGGCGTTTCTGCCGAGCCATTGTGCCGCCGTGCGGGCCAGCGATTCGTCGGCGCGCGGGGCGTAGTAGAGGGCATAGCGGGATTGTTCGGCGGGATCGGTCACGCGGTCGCTCCCCCACGCCGGCCGATCAGGGCGAAGCGCAGTCGGTTCGAGAGGAAATCGATGGCCGCCACGGCCACCAGGATCATCAATACGATGAACGAGGTTTGTTGCAGCTCGAGGGTGCGGATCGCCTCGGCGAGATGCAGGCCGATGCCGCCAGCGCCGACGATGCCGATGATCGAGGCCGAGCGCGTATTGGACTCGAAATAGTAGAGTATCTGGCTGATCAGCACCGGAAAGACCTCCGGCAGGATGCCGAACCGGATACCGAATACATGACTGCCGCCGGTCGAGGTGATGCCTTCGACGGGCTTGCGGTCCGCCGCCTCCATCGCCTCGGAGAAGAGCTTACCGAAGCTGCCGATGTCGGCGGTCATGATGGCAAGGGCTCCTGCGAAGGGGCCGAGCCCCACGACATTGATCCAGATCAGCGCCCAGACGAGAATATCGACGCTGCGGATGGTGTCGAGGGAACGACGCGACAGGAAGCGCACGACACGCTGAGCCGTGACGTTGCGGGCCGCCAGAAAGGCGAGCGGCAGCGCCAGCACGGCGGCCGACAGCGTGCCGAGCAGCGCGATGGCGATCGTCTCGATGAGCGAGACCGAGAAGGTCTTCACATGCGCCCACGAACCCGGATCGGGCGGCAGCATCAGACCCACGATCTCGAACAGCCGGCCGAAGCCCGCGAGCAGCGTGCCGTCGAAGAAGCCGAGATGGCCCATCGCGTAGATCAGCAGGGCAAACAGGGCAAAGCCGATCGCGGCCGCCACGAAGCGGTCGCGGCCGAAGCCCTGGAAATGCTCGGGATAACGCTCGCGCAAGGAGGAGGTCGGAGCGCGCATCACCCTCTCTCTTCCAGCCCGATCAACCTGTGTCGTGCCTTGGAGGTCAGCATGTCGATCACCGCCACCGTTAGCAGGATCAGCACCAGGATGGCGGAGACGTCGGAGTAGTAGAACTTGCGAATGGCTTCGACGAGATCCTGGCCGATGCCGCCGGCGCCGACGAACCCCATGACGGCCGCCTCGCGCACGTTGATCTCGAGGCGCAACAGCGTATAGCTGGTGAAATTCGACAGGATCTGCGGCACCGCGCCGAAACGCATGGCGACGTGCCAGGGCGAGCCTGTCGACGACACGCCTTCGACGGGCTTCATGTCGATGTTCTCCACGACCTCGGCGAAGAGCTTCGCCAGCACACCGAAGGTGTGGACGATGACAGCCAGCACGCCGGCCATGGGTCCGAGACCGAAGGAGATGACGAAGATCAGGGCCAGCACCAGGGTCGGCACTGTGCGGCAGAGTTCGCAGAAGCGGCGCACGACAATGCGCAGCCAGTGCGACGGCGCGACGTTGGCGGCCGCGAGGAAGGCGAAGACAAAAGCGACCGCGGCACCGAGCACGGTGCCGACATAGGCCATCAGCAAGGTCTCGCCGAGCAGCCTGAGCCAGCGCGACAGACCCCAGAACCATTCGCCGAGATCGGTCCAGACCGGCTGGCCGTTCTCGAGGTAGAACAGCCGGACGATGTAGCTCGGGAAGCGATGGAGATTCTCGAAGAGCTTCGAGAACGAGACTTCGGCGGAGATCGAGGCCAGGAACATCGCCCCCGCGACACACGCCAGGATCAGCAGCGTGTGGCGGCGGCGGCTTTGCACCGAGGCGTCATAGGCCGCCAGCAGAGGCTGGAGCTGCGCGTCGGGCAATCGGACGACATGGGTACCCACGGGAGCGTCGTGCCCCGACCGGTATCGGCTGTGCTCAGCTCTTCTGCTTGCGCAGCTGATCGACGAACTTGATCAGCTCGACGACCGGCTCGTAGGTCTGGGCGTCGACCTTGGTGAAGGCGCGGTCCTTGCCGTCGGACAGCTTGTCGAAAGCGGCCTTGGCCTTGGTCGGCGCCTCGTCGAACGCCTTGACGATGGCGGCCTTGAGATCGGGCGGCAGGCTCGCAAGGAATGCGTAGGGTGAATTGGGGATCAGGTCCGACTTGGAGATGATGCGGAAGTCCTCGATCTTGGCCAGGCCCTTGGAGGCCATGCGGGTCAGGTTCGAATCGTTCTCGGCATTCCACCAGTTGGCGGCGACGTCGACCGTCTTCTGCTGCAGGGCGATGACGGCGTTCTCGTGGCTGCCGGCATAGGTGACGCGGGCGAAGAACGTATCGGGGTTTATCTTGAGCTTGTTCAAGGTGAAGCGCGGCACGTTGTTGCCCGAGGTCGAGTTGGGATCGACCAGGCCGAGATTCTTGCCCTTGAGATCCTCGATCGTCTTGTAGGGGCTGTCGGCGCGCACATAGAAGACCGAGTAGTAGCCGATGGTGCCGTCGTTGTTCACGGTCGTGACGAACGGCTCGACCTTCACGCCCGTCAGCGCGGCACGCGCATAGGAAGCCGGACCGTAGCCCGCGATATGGATGCTGCCGTTGCGCTGGCCTTCGATCACCGCCGCATAGTCGTTGGCGATACGGAGCGTCACCTTGGTGCCGAGCTCCTTGGCGAGATACTCGACGAACGGGCCGTAACGCTCGGTGACACCCGACGCGTTCTCGGCCGGAATGACGGCAAGCACCAGTTCCGGATAGGCACTGCGCCAGGATTGCGCCTGGCCGGTGCCGGCGAACGGGACGGCGGTGACACCGGCGAGGGCAGCGCCCAGCACGAGACGACGGGTGAACATGCTCATTCTCCTTGGGAAAAACTCGAACCGGAAAAGCTTGGTAACGGCGCAGGAATCAGGAGCCAGCGAGCGCGAAGCCCGGCTGCGCACCAGCCGGCAGCGCCATCGGCGGCGCGTGGCCGATCACGTCACCGGCTTCGAGACCGTAGAGGTCGCGAGCGGTCGCATCGGTGAGCGCAGCAGGAGCGTCGTCGAACACCACGCGGCCGGCCGACATACCGACCAGGCGGTCGCAATAGCCGCGTGCGAGGTCGAGGCTGTGCAGGTTGCAGATCACGGTGATGCCGAGATGGCGGTTGATGTGCTGCAGCGCATCCATCACCACCTTGGTGTTGCGCGGATCGAGCGAGGCAATCGGCTCGTCGGCCAGCACGATGTCGGGCTCCTGCACCAGGGCGCGGGCAATCGCCACCCTCTGCTGCTGGCCGCCCGACAGGGTTTCGGCCCGCTGGCCGGCCATGCGGGCCATGTCGAGGCTCTCCAGCGCCGACAGAGCCTGCGCCTTCTCCTCGTCGGTCCACATCTTCAGAAGCGCGCGCGAGGGCGGCATATGGAAGGCCCGGCCCATCAGCACGTTGGTCAGCACGTCGAGACGGCCGGCGAGGTTGAATTGCTGGAAGATCATGGCGCAGCGAGCCCGCCAGGCGCGCAACGGCCGGCCGCGCAGGGCCGTGACGTCGGTGTCGCCGAACAGGATGCGTCCGGACGTGGGATCGCCCAGACGGTTGATCATGCGCAACAGGGTCGATTTGCCCGCGCCGGACCGGCCGATCACGCCGACCATCTGGCCGACGGGAACGGTCAGCGTCGCGTTGTCGACGGCATGCTTGCCAGCGAAGCTCTTGGTCACCCCTTCAAGTCGCAGCACCGTGCCCCCCAACCCTGTTCGAGGTGTCGCCCAGCCGCTGCCTAACGGCTGCAGGCTTCGACTGGGCTACGGTGCGGTTACAAGGAAAAGACAGTCGGTGGAGAAGCGAAATGTAATCAAACGGTCATTTCTCCAGGATGCAGGACGCAGATAGTTGAGGAGCGCCCTGCAATCGCCATCATGAAGCGAGAGTGATCATGAACGTCGACCCCGCCGATATCGCCTATGTGCCTACGACCGGCGTGAGGAAGGTGCACGAGACGCCGCTCGTGGATGCGACGCCCCACTCGCTCGAAGGCTATGGCCGCCTCGTCGACGAACCCCGGACCTTTCCCATCGAGATCATGCGCTGGCCGGCGCAAGGCTGGCGTCCGATCGACGAGAATTCGGGTGATCAGGGCGGGGTGACCGAGGGGCTGTTCGAGTTCTGGTGGAAAGGCGAAGTGCTCTATGCCCGGAACAACGCGGTCGGCGACAGCTATCTATTCGGATGGAGCAACTGGCCGGAAGAAGCCGCCGAAAGCGAAAACCCGGCCCGGCTTCGCACGCGCGCCCTCGTCTGGCGCGCCAACTATCACCCCGACGGTGGCCAGCTCTTTTACCCCGTCAACGGTCAGAGCTTCGTCGTTCCCCTGGCCTTGCCGGGCGACGACATTTCGCCGGAGAAGTTCGTCTCGTTCCACTGCGATGGCCGTCAGGGCCTCTACATCCATCCCAACATCTGGCACGGCGCACTCGTGCCGTTCGACGATCAGGCGACATTCCTCGATCGCCAGGGCCGGGTGCATGCCCGCGTCTCGGTCGACTTCCCCAAGGAGTTCGGCTGCTATCTCGGTGTGCCGATACCGAAACCCGAGGCCTGATCCGCGAGATCAGCGAACGGCTGGCAAGGTCACGGTAAAGGTCGAGCCTTTGCCCGGGCTGCTCTGGATATCGAGGCGGCCGCGGTGGCGGTTGACGATGTGCTTCACGATGGCGAGGCCGAGGCCGGTGCCGCCAAGCTGGCGGGAGCGGGCGGTATCGACCCGGTAGAAGCGCTCGGTGAGACGCGGCAGGTGCGTCGCGGGAATACCGTCGCCCTCGTCGCTCACCGCGACGCTCAGCCGGTCAGCCCCCACCGGCCGTGCCGCGATGCGCACCGGCGTCGCGGGCTTGGCGTACTTCACGGCATTGTCGACCAGATTCTGAAAAACGATGGTGAGCTCGTCGAAATCGCCCACCGCCGAGGGCAGCATGGGATCGAGCGCGAGCTCGATCCTGACGTTGCGCGACGAGGCCTTGAGCTGCAG
>MKRV01000128.1 GCA_001897995.1 Alphaproteobacteria bacterium 65-37
GCACCTTCCATCCGCTGCGCAACCTGGCGCGCGCGACCATGCCGGAGGAACGCTTCCACGCCCAGTTCGGTGAGGATTTCACGGCCGAACTCATCAAGACCGACGAAGGCAAGGCGACTTTGCAGGCGGCGATCGACGAATACTTCCCCTACCTGCCGTCCTTCTTCGGCGGCTCGAAGTCGAGGAACAACGACGTCTATCGCAAGTGGAACATCAAGCAGCGCACCAATGACGAGATGCGCGCCGACTTCGTGAAACGGGCGACCGAAGTCGCCACCAAGTACGGCCTCACCCTGCCGGAGGCGCATCAACCGGCGTGAGACCTGTCGCCGCCCTGCCGCTGGCACCGCTCGACCGCCTGCGAGCGGAAGTCCGCAGTGCCTCTTGGTTCGCGGCTCTGGGCGAGCCGCTGATCCCGGGCGATCTCGCCGACGCCGAGGCCTATGCCACTGCCCTCGATCTCGGGCCGCTCACCGTCGAGCTGGCGCGGGACTGGCCGCAGGCCGAGGCGCTCCTCAAATCGCGTGACTGGTCGCCCGCCTGGTGGGAGCGTGAGGAAACGATGCGACGCGCCCTGCTCGGCCAGGCCGAGACCCTCCATGGCGAGCGGGCCCTGTGGACGGCGCTCACCGAGCTCACGACCGATGCCGGCGAAATGGTCCACGGCAAGGCAGCCACCGCGGCCGCCCGCATGGGCGACGCCGCCAAGGCCTCGGTCCATGTCGCGGCCGGCGCAGCATCGCAAGCCGTGTATCAACTCGCCGTCGAACGTATGGCAGGGGCGCGCCTGGCCGGCGAGAGCGCATCGCTCTTCGAAAGCAAGTTCCGTCTCTTCGCCGCCGGCCGCTGGCCGCTCGGCATCATGGGTTCTAGGCTGATCCTCTTTTGAGGGGCCGCCTTCTGGCCCCTTTCTGAGAGGATCGCCCATGAAGAGCTATGCGCCGCCGCCGCGCACGGTCGGCCACCTCGAGCGCCCCTTCGGCACTCTATAATATGAAGTATGCGGCAGCGGCCCTGCCCTCCTCTTCGCCCACGGCCTGGGCGGCAATCACCTGAGCTGGTGGCAGCAGCTGGCACACTTTGCACCGCATTACACGTGTGTTGCCTTCGCCCATCGCGGCTTCGCCCCGTCGGACGCGATCACCGACGGCCCCGACCCGGCCGACTACGCCGGCGACCTCGCCGCCCTGATCGACCACCTGGCTCTGACCGACGTACGCCTGGTCGGGCAATCGATGGGCGGCTGGACGATGCTGGAATATGCCCTGACGCACCCCGAGAAGGTGAAAGCACTGGTTCTCAGCTCGACGTCGGGCACGCTCGACCGGCGCGGCAGCGATCCGTCGGGCGGGCGCGACTACGATGCCTGGATGAAGGACGCCGAGGCGAAGGTCGTCGACGGCATGGCCAAGGGCATTCATCCCGCCGTCGGCGCCTCGGCGGCCGCACGCTGGCCGGCCCTTCACCTTCTCTACCGCAGCATCGACGAAATGGCAGGCGCCCTCGACAAGGCAAAGCTGCGCGACGGCCTGCGCCGCACGGCGACACGTACGTTCGCCGATCTCGCGACGTTTCGCGTGCCGACCTTGCTGATCGCCGGCGGCGAGGACGTCGTCTTTCCGGCATTCCTCGCAAGCGCCATCGCGGCAAGGCTGCCCTGCGGCGAAGCCGAGATAATCTCGGACTCCGGCCACTCGCCATATTTCGAGCAGGCCGCTAGGTTCAATGAACTGGTCGACGCTTTCCTGGTGCGCCAGCGATAATCCGAAGGGGGAAGAATTGCTGCAGCTTGGTCGATTTCCGCGTGTGCGTCTTGGACATCTGCCAACTCCTCTCGAACCCATGACACGACTCAGCGACCGCCTCGGCGGCCCACGTCTCTGGATCAAGCGCGACGACTGCACCGGCCTCGCCACGGGCGGCAACAAGACCCGCAAGCTGGAGTATCTGGTGGCCGACGCCCTGCAGCAGGGCGCCGACACCTTGATCACGCTGGGCGCGCTTCAATCCAATCATGCACGACAGACCGCAGCCGCGGCCGCCAAGGCCGGCTTAAAATGCGTGCTGGTCCTCGAGGAACGGGTTTCTCAGCCGACCGAAGCCTATCGGCACAACGGCAACATCCTGTTGGACCGGCTGCTGGGCGCCACCCTCAACTACGTGCCGCGCGACACGCCGATGGCCGACGCCGGCGCACGTGCCGCCGAAGAGGTGCGTCGATCGGGCGGCAAGCCCTACCTCATCCCGGCCGGCGGCTCGAATGCCATCGGTGCACTGGGCTATGTCGGCTGCGCCGTCGAAATGATCCAGCAGGCGGCCGATCTCGGGCTGCGCATCGATCGCGTCGTCCATGCCACCGGCAGCAGCGGCACGCAGGCCGGCCTGGTCGCCGGCTTCGACGGTGTGCGCAGCGGCGTACGTGTGCTCGGCATCACGGTCGGCCGGCCGCGCGCCGTCCAGGAGAAGAACGTCACCGACCTGCTCGACGAGACCTGGGCGCATCTCGGCCTGAAGGGGGCGGCGCCACGCGACAACATCGAAGCCAACGACCAATATTTCGGCGAGGCCTACGGCGTGCCGACGTCGGCCATGAAGGAGGCGGTCCAGCTCGTGGCCGAAACCGAATCGCTGCTGCTCGATCCGGTCTATTCCGGCAAGGCCATGTCGGGGCTGATAGATCTCGTGCGCAAGAGTGCGTTCGGCAAGGACGAGAACATCGTGTTCGTGCACACCGGGGGCCAGGCTGGTCTTTTCGCCTACGAACCAGCCTTCGCCGCCTGAGGGAGGTGACTGTGTCCAGGGACAATCCGCGAATCGCCGTGCTTGGCTTCGCCATCGAGTGCAACCGGTTCGCCCCGGTCACCACGGCGCAGGATTTCGAGCACGATGCCGACATCCGCGGCAACCGCATCGTCAGCGAAGCGCGCTCGGGCAAGTCGATCACCCTGCCCGACCTGCCGGGCTTCTTCACCGAGATGGATCGCACCGGCGCCTGGACACCGGTTCCGCTGCGGGTCGCGCTGGCCCAGCCCGGCGGCCCGGTCGAGGAGAATTTCTTCAAGGCCTATCTCGCCGAGATCGAGGCCAGCCTGGCCTCGGTCCTGCCGGTCGATGCCATCTTCGTCTCCTGCCATGGCGCTGCGCTGGCGGAAGGCACCGACGATCCCGACGGCGACCTGTTCGAGCTGCTGCGCCGTGTGGCGGGACCCGATGTGCCGATCGTCTCGGTCTTCGACCTGCACGCCAACGTGTCGCGCCGCATGACCGACAATCTCGACGTGTTCGTGGGTTACCTCGAGAACCCGCATGTCGATATCTACGAGCGCGGCGTCGAGGCCGCCAAGCACATGCGCGAGCTCCTGGCCGGCACACGGACCGCGGTCGAAATGGTGAAGATCCCGCTGGTGCCGCCGCAGATCGCGCTGCTCACGGCGCGCGGCCCCTACGCCGATCTCGTCAAGTACGGCCAGACCAAGGTCGGCGGCGACATCCTGAACGTGTCGGTGATGGCGGGCTTTGCCTACAGCGACAGCCCCAAGAACGGTCTCACCGCCGTGGTGACGGCGCGCAACGCCAATCGCAAGGCGGCGGCCGATCTCGCCCTCGACATCGCCAAGCGCGGCTGGGTCGCGAAGGAGCGCTTCAAGCGGGCGATGATGTCGTTGGCCGACGCCACCCAGCTCGCCGCCTCGGTCGGCCGTGACCGACGCCGGAAAGCCATCGTCCTGGCCGACGTCGCCGACAATCCCGGCGGCGGCGGCCGGGGCAACACGACCTACCTGCTGCGCGCCCTGAAGGCTGCCCGAGCGCAAGGTGTCATTCTCGGCGTCTTCAACGATGGAGCGCTCGCCGCCAAGGCGCACGAGCTGGGCGAAGGGGCGATCTTCACCGCCTCGTTCAACAGCGAAGAACACCAGGAATTCTCGCTGCCCTTCGATTGCGAGGCGAAGGTCGTCAAGCTGTCCGACGGCAAGTTCGTCGGCCGCCGCGGCGTGCTGAAGAACGTCTCCGCCGATATGGGCCCCTCCGCCCTGCTCGATCTCGGCGGCATCCAGGTGGTCGTCATCACCATCCGCTGCCAGTGCATGGACCCGCGCCAGTTCGAGATCTTCGACCTCGACATCGCCCAGGCGCGGGTCGTGGTCGTGAAGAGCCGCGGCCACTTCCGCGGCGGCTTCGACGAATTCTTCAAGCCCGAGCAAATCTACGAGGTCGACTGCCCAGGGCTCACCTCGCCTGTGCTGGCGAACTTCACCTGGACCAAGCTGCCGCGGCCGGTCTATCCGCTCGACGAAGAAACGACCTGGAGCCCGCCCGAGCTGGGTTGACGGACGCCACGCCGAGAGGAGATCCCGACGGGCGTCCGATCGCCTCTCAGCGGCCGAGCCGCGCCAGGGCTCCGGATTGCAGTTGCTCTCGAAGCTTGAACTTCTGCACCTTGCCGGAACCCGTGAGCGGAAATTCCGAGCAGATGAACCACTCGGTCGGCATCTTGAAGGGCGCGAGCGAGGCCCGACAATGCGCCTGCAGCTCCTGCACGGCCGGCGGCGATGTCGGATCGGTGGCGCGAACCGCCGCGCCGACAATCTCTCCCCAATGGGCGTCGGGAACGCCGAATACGGCAACATCGGCCACTGCGGCATGGGCGAACAGAACGGCTTCGATCTCGCGCGGATAGATATTCTCACCTCCGCGGATGATCATGTCGCGCAGCCGACCGGTGATCTGCACGTATCCGCGCGAATCCATAGTGCCGAGGTCGCCGGTACGCACCCAGCCCTCCGCTTCGATGGTTTCGGCCGTTGCCTTCGGCATGTCGAAGTAGCCGATCATGCTCTGGTAACCGCGTGCCTGTATCTCGCCCTCGGCACCGCAGGGCAGCGTCTCGCCGCTGTTCGGGTCGACGACCCTGACCTCGACCTGCCAGAGCGGGCGGCCTGAACTGTTCGCCTTGTCCTCGAGCCTGTCGTCCGGCGACGTCTGGCACACGATCGGGCTGAGTTCGGTCTGGCCATAGACAGGCGTGAGGTCGCAGCCGAGCCCTTCCTCGACACGCCGCAGCAGTTCCACCGGAACCGGCGCTCCCCCGCACAGGGCGGTGCGCAACGACGAGAGGTCGTGAGGGCTCTTGCGTTGCTGCTCCAGCAAGGCGATCAGCATCGTGGGCACGCCGAGGATGAGATCACCGCGCTCCCGTTCGATGGCAGCCAGCACGAGCTCCGGATCAAACAGCAACGGCAGCACATAAGTCGAGCGCGTCGTCACGCATCCGAGCACACTCATGGCCGATCCCGCGGTATGAAACAGTGGCAGCGGACTGACGAAGACACCGTGATCCAACCCGGCGCGCGCAGCGACATAGCTGGCATTCGTCACCAGCCCGCGATGGTGCAGCAGGGCTCCTTTCGGCTCGCCCGTCGTACCGGACGTGTATTGCACCTGGGCAGGATCGCCTGGATAGACGGCCGGCAAGACGCCGGTGCGGACCTTGGCCCGCACCGTGGCCTGCCAATCGGCAATGCAGAACGTTTCACGGACCTCGTTGGCGACGTCGCGGACAATCGCGGCCATATCCGTGCCACGGAACTGGTCGGCATGAATCAATCCGACGGCCTGCGATTGACGCAGCACATAGCGCAGTTCACCGGCGCGCAGCGCCGGGTTGGCCGTGACGAGCACGAGGCCCGCCAAGGCCGCGCCGTACTGCACGACGACCCACTCCGGCACATTCGGTGCCCAGATGCAGATCCGCTCTCCCGGAGAGTAGCTCTCGAGCAGCCAATGCGCGCAGTTTTCGGCCTCGGTGAGCAGCTCGGCATAGGTCCAGCGCCGGTCCGTCGCCGCAGCGCCGACCAGCGAGGCCATCCCCTGCGGGACCACCTCGACAATGGCAACGCGGTCTGGCCTATCGGCGGCGGCCTCGCGTAGCGCGTCGCCGGCCGTCAGCTCGAGAACCGGCCGCGAGGTGTCGGCGGGCCAGTAGGAAAGCGCCACGATCACGCCTCCGGAATCGGACCGCCACCGTTCGGCATGGGCCGACCGGAATCGCGCCATTCGACGGCCGCGTGGAATCCGCGTTGTTCCGCGAACTCCTTGAACCAGCGCCCCTCGGCCGAGTGGCGCGTGATGCCGTCGAACAGTGTCGCCAGCGTTTGCGTCGACCGCAGCCCCATATTGTCGAGGGCCTGGTTGACCATCAGTTTCTGCATCGCCAGGTGATTGGTAGGCACCGACGCGATGCGGTCGGCGAGCGCTTCGACCCGCGCATCGAGCTGATCGGCCGGCACGGCTTCGAGCACCAGCCCCCATTCGGCCGCGGTACGGCCGTCGATCTTGTCACCGGTCAACAGCATGCGCTTGGCGCGCTCGACGCCGAGGCGATAGACCCACATTGCCGTTGTCGGGCAGCCCCAGATACGCGCCGGCATGTAGCCGATCTTGGCGTCCTCGGCCATGACGACCAGATCGCAGCTCAGCGCGATGTCGCTGCCGCCGGCGACGGCATAACCGTGGATCTTGCAGATCGACGGCGTCAGGGAGCGAAACAGCGAGAAGAAATCCTCGGTGTTGCGGCTCATCCCCCGAAAGTCGCGAACCGCATCCCACGAGGGACCGACCTGATTCCACTCGCTGTTGCCCTCCTCGGCAAACTTCTTCAGGTCATAGCCTGCACAGAAAGCAGGACCGTCGCCGGCAAGGATGATGACATGCACGTTCGGATCGGCGTCGGCGCGCGTGACCGCCGCGCGAATCTCGCGAGGCATGCGATCGTCGATGGCATTGAGGCGATCGGGTCGCGCAAGCGTGATGTAGGCTTTGCGATCGCGCGATTCGTAGCGAAGCGTCTGAAAGTCAGTCATTGATGGCCTTTCCGGTTTTGGACGTGCTCGGCGAAATCCAGGCTGCCGACTTCTGATCGAACAGAAAGCGGACGACCCTGACCCATTCTTCGAGCAGACGGTTGCGATGCGCGCGATTGCTGCGCAGCACGCCGGCCAGAGCGAGACCGCGCACGAACTCGATCGTCAGAGCCGCGGCGGTCGCGTAAGCAGGGTGCTCGCGCAGCGATCCGAAGAGATCGCCGACGACGCGTTCGAGATCGCGACGGGCGCGACTTTCAACGGCGCGAAGGCCCGCGCGCAACTGCTGATCGGTTCGGGCCACCGCCCACAGTTCCAGTTCGGCCAGATAGGCCGGCTGGGCGAAGGCATCGGCCAGGGCGCGGGTCGCGCGATCGATCGGATCGACGATGTCGGTATGAGCCGCCAGCGCGTCGCGCGCAGCGCCCTCGTTGCGACGCACGAGCTCGTCCACCGTCGCCGCCAGCAACTCTGCGTGCGTCGGGAAATGGTGAAGCAACGCTCCACGGCTCACGCCTGCGCGGTTCTGTACGGCGACCGTCGTTGTCGCAGCAGTCCCCGCTTCCACAAGCGAAGCAACTGCCGCATCGAGAATTCGCCGATGCGTCGCCTCGTGCTGGGAAGCTCGAAGGGAAAGACCGGACCTCGCCTTTGCCGCCATGCGCCGTGGCCTTCGTAGTTTACAGTCACATCTGACTGTCAAAAGAGCATCAAACAGTCAGACCTGACTGTCAAGGAGTGTCTGGCATCGGACTCGCTGGCGCCGCTCTCGAGCGCTCGACGACAAAACGATCCGAAGCCCGCCTGCGGCAGGCTGGCGCGCCCGGCGCGAAAAGACATTGCAGAACAAAGTGTGCTCCCCCAGATCCTTGATCAGGATCAAGGCGGAGGCAGGGCCGTCGCTCTTTGATGCCGGCGACGGACGCGTCGGACGGCACATCCCGGCTGATCGGCTGTCGCCGTCACGGATCCTTCAAGAAAGGGAGCACGCAATGACCACGATGACGTCTCCTACCACCACGACGCCTTCGATTTCCGATGCGGCGATGGCGTCGACGACAGATGCCCTGCAGTCGTTGATGTCGACCTATGGCGACTGCCGGCAGGAGATCGCACATTTTGTCGATCTTCGTCTGGCCCACAACCTGGATAGCTGGACCGCCCTGACGACCGCGCGGGACGTCACCGGCATCATGAGGGCCCAGCAGGAATGGGGCATGCAGACCGCCGCTGACTATTTCAACGGCACGGCGCGTTTCGCTCAACTGTTCACCAGCCTGACGCTGGCGGGGGTCTCGCCCGGTGCCCAGCACAGCATCCGACACATCGTCTGAAGGGCGTGCGGCCGATCTTAGTCGGCCGGCACCCGCTCACCGATCGGGCAGTGGGATGAATTCGTCGTCGCCCGGCACCTTGCCCAGCCGCTGGTCGCGCCAATCCGCCTTGGCCTTTTCGATGCGCTCCTTGCTGGAGGAAACGAAGTTCCACCAGATGTGCCGCGGCCCGTCCATGGTTGCGCCGCCCAGCAGCATGGCCTTGGCGCCGTCGGCACCGGCAATCGCCTCCGCCGCCTGGCCCGGGGCCAGCACGGCGAGGTCGCCCACGACGAGTTGGCGGTCACCGATCGTGAAGGCACCGTCGGCAATGTAGATCGCACGCTCCTGATGCTCCGGCGGAATCGCGAGCTTGGCGCCGGCCGGCGCCTCGACGCCGACATAGAAGATTGGCGAGAAATGTGTGGTGGGCGCCGTGCGGCCGCCATAGGTGCCGACGATCAGGCGCAATGCCGTACCGCCTTCCTGCCAGGCCGGCAGACGCGCCGCCTCGACATGCTCGAAGGACGGCGCCGTCTCCTCGTGCGATTTCGGCAATGCCACCCAGGTCTGGACGCCATGCATGCGAAAGCCGGTGGCGCGCATCTCGGGCTCGGTCCGCTCGCTATGGACGATGCCGCTGCCGGCCGTCATCCAGTTGACGTCACCCGGCCGGATCGCCTGCGCATAGCCCAGACTGTCGCGATGGAAGATCCCGCCCTCGAACAGATAGGTGACGGTGGCGAGCCCGATATGGGGATGCGGCCGGACTTCCATGCCACCCCCGGGGGGAACGTCCATCGGGCCGAAATGGTCCAGGAAGATGAACGGCCCGACCATCCGCCGCTTGACGCTGGGCAGCACGCGGCGCACCGCAAAGCCGCCCCCGAGATCATGCGCCCGCCCCTGGATCAGGAGTTCAATCGGATCGGCCATATCTTCCTCCAAATTCGTGCGGCTGCTTGGCCGGTTATGGCGGAAGATGCCCGGCGGTCAATCCCAGTGAAACGGGCCAGAAGATCGCGCGGGCATTGTGCTTGTTTTCGCAATGTCACAGCGGCCACAAGGTTACCCCCTGTGACGTTTAACCCGCAGACCGGGCGACAAAAGGAAAAAATCCTTACGTAACAAACCTTTAATGGCCATTTCACGGGTGTTGCATTTTTGCAACTTTTTGTGGACTTGTGGATTTTCCGTGGCCAGTATCGCCGGCGAGCGGGGCGCGCGGGGGCGTCGGCTTCGGGGGAAGCCGGCGGATCGCTGATCAGCCTCACCTGTCAATGAGTAGCGTTCCAATGGAACGGGAGAGGCTAATGGCGTTCACGATGACGCGTCAAAAACGCGCCAACCGCTGGCGTACCGTTCAAAATCTTCTCACAGCGTCCCTTGCAGTCTCGGCCCTCGGTGGGCTTTGCGCCGCCGGCGCGATGGCCCAGGTAAAAGCCCCCCAGAAGAAGCAGCTTAAGCCCGCGGTTTCCCGCACCGCTCCCCCGGAGTCCAACGAAGACGTCCAGCCCTTCTCGGTCGCGGCCGACGGCTCGGTGACGCAGCAGCTCCTGGCTCTCCAGATCGATCCGGCCGACGCCGAGGCCGCCGGCACCGCCGTCGGCAAGGCGCTGAGCAAGCCCGAAGTGAAGGCCGCCTCCTCCGGCCGCGCCGTGCTCGAATCGCAGGGCCCCGGCCAGCCCAAGCGGCTGGTTTCCCTGCAGCTCTATTCCAACACCTCGCTTGCCGTCGAACTGGCCCGCGGCACGGATGGCAGCTTCGGCTACAAGCTCGCGCCCAACGCTACGCACGACGACGACGAACGGGTTTCCACCGTGCCGACCACATCGGCTGCCGCGGTGCCGACCACCGGCCCTGGCGCCCGCTCGCTGGTGTCCGATTCGGTCAAGACGGTGAAGGCGAGCCCGGCGACCCTGGCTGGAGTCCTGGCCCCGTCCGGCGCCAACCCGACGTCGGTCAAGGAACTCACCCAGGCCCTCGCCGGCTTCACGCAGGCCTCGGCCCGCATCGACATCGTGCAGGGCCGCACCGTCGATGGTACGCCGCGCGTGCTGGCTGCCAGTCTGGGCGACGGCAAGGTCCGCCAGGCCTTCTGGTGGTTCGCGCCCCCCAATCAGCCCGAAGGCTGGTTCGACGATCAGGGGCGGCGGCTCGGCGGGACGGCGCTTGCCGATCCGCGGCCGGGTGCACGCATGTCCTCGCCGTTCGGTACCCGCTACTACTACGGCCGCAAGAGCGGCGGCGGCTTCCACAACGGCATCGACTACGAAGGCAAGGTCGGCGAGCCGATCTATGCGGCGGCCGACGGCGTCATCAATCACCAGGGCTGGTACTTCAATTATGGCCGAACGGTAAAAATCAGCCACGCCGAGAGCTTCGAGACGCTCTATGCCCACATGTCGCGCTTCGCCGACGGCATGGGCCCGGGCACCCGCGTCCGCAAGGGTGATCTCATCGGCTATGTCGGCTCGACAGGCCGCTCGACCGGCCCGCATCTGCATTTTTCGGTCATCGTGAGCGGTCAGTTCGTCAATCCGCAGCCCTTCGTTTCCGAGAATGGCGGCTACGGCAACCTGACCGGTGAGGCCCTGGTGTCCTACCGCCAGTGGCAGGGCGAGCTGAAGCGCGCCACCGACAAGAACCGCAGCCGCGGTGGCTGGTTCGGCCGCAGTGACAGCGACGCCTGGTCGACCAATCCCTTCTCGTCCAGCGGCGCAGATCGCCTCTGAGGCCCCTTCTGCCTCCCCGCAATCGCAAGCGCGCCGCCGTTGCGCGCCTGCCACGGTTCGCCTAGGAATTGCACATCGTCCCTGAACGGTCGGCAACACGGCCGGCAGGGCGTTTGAGGCAACCACGAGGGAACGACAAAAATGTTGAAGAAGTACATGGCCGCCGGCGCGATCGTCGCCGGGCTGGTGGGTGTCGCCGGAACGGCGCAAGCCGGCAAGGATCTCGATGCCGTCAAGGCGCGCGGCCAGCTGATCTGTGGCGTGAGCACCGGCGTCGCGGGCTTCGCGTCGGCCGACAGCCAGGGCAAGTGGACCGGCATCGATGTCGATGTCTGCCGCGCCGTCTCCGCCGCGCTGTTCGGCGATTCGGAAAAGGTGAAGTACGTGCCGACCACGGCCCAGCAGCGTTTCACAGCGCTGCAGTCGGGCGAGGTCGATCTGCTGGCGCGCACGACCACCTATACGCTGACCCGCGATACCGCGCTCGGCTTCGACTTCACCGGCGTCAACTACTATGACGGCCAGGGCTTCATGGTGAACAAGAAGCTCGGCGTGAAGAGTGCCAAGGAGCTGAACGGCGCGACGGTCTGCGTGCAGCCCGGCACGACGACCGAGCTCAACCTCGCCGACTACTTCCGCACCAACAAGATGACCTTCAAGCCGGTCGTCATCGAAAAGATCGAAGAAGTCCGCGCCGCGTTCTTCGCCGGCCGCTGCGACGTGTTCACCACCGACGCGTCGGGCCTCTATGCCACCCGCGCCGCCAACGCACCCAACCCGGACGACTATGTCATCCTGCCGGAGATCATCTCCAAGGAGCCGCTGGGTCCCGTGGTGCGCCACGGCGACAACCAGTTCGCCGATGTCGTGCGCTGGGCGCTCTACGCCATGATCGAGGCCGAGGAGTACGGCATCACCTCCAAGAACGTCGACGAGATGCTGAAGTCCGACAATCCCTCGATCAAGCGCATCCTCGGCGTCACCCCCGGCATGGGCAAGGCCCTCGGCGTCGACGAGAAGTGGGTCTACAACATCGTCAAGCAGGTCGGGAACTACGGCGAGAGCTTCGAGCGCAACGTCGGCATGGGCTCGCCCCTCAAGATCGCCCGCGGCCAGAACGCGCTCTGGACCCAGGGCGGCCTGCAATACGCCCCGCCGATTCGCTAACGTCCGGCGACACTCCTGCAACGAACCGCCGCCCCTTCGGGCGGCGGTTTTTGTTTGGCCTGGGCAATTGGCCGGCGCACAATCCGCGCGTGAGGCTGGGGAGCCTCGTTCAGGTGGGTGATGCGTAAACTGGTTCTGTCGGCGGCCCTGGGGCTGTTGGCCGTTGCGTTCGTCGTGCGTCCGGCTCTGGCCGGCAAGGATCTCGACAATGTCCGCATGAGGGGGGTGCTGGCCTGCGGTCTGGGGACCGGCCTGCCCGGCTTCGAGTTTCTCGACAAGCAGGGCAGCTGGCATGGGCTTGGCGTCGATGTCTGCCGCGCCGGCGCGGTCGCGCTGTTCGGGGACATTTCCAAGGTGAAGTACGTTCCGACCAATGCGCAGCATCGCTTCACGGCATTGCAGGCGGGTGAAGTCGACCTGCTGCTGGGGAATGCCACCCACACCCTGACCCGCGATACGGCGCTCGGCTTCGATTTCACCGGCATCTACTACTTCGGCGGCCAGGCCTTCTTGGTTCCCCGGAAGCTCGGCGTGAAGAGTGCCCTCGAGCTCGGCGGCGCATCGATCTGCGTCACCGCCGGCACGACCACCGAACTCGTCCTCGCCGACTACTTCCGCCTCCACAAGATGAGCTTCAAGCCGGTCGTCATCGAGAAGGTCGAGGAAGTGCGCGGGGCCTTCTTTGCCGGCCGCTGTGACGTCTATACCGCCGACCTTTCGGCTCTCGCCGCCACCCGTGCGACCGGCACCACGACGCCGGACGACTACGTCATCCTGCCCGAGATCATCTCCAAGGACCCGCTGGGCGCCATGGTGCGCCATGGCGACAATCAGTTCGCCGACATCATGCGCTGGGCGCTCTATGCGATGGTCGAAGCCGAAGAGTACGGCGTCTCCTCACAGAACGTCGATGACATGCTGAAATCCGACAATCCGGCGATCAGACGGCTGCTCGGCGTCACGCCGGGCATGGGCAAGGCGCTCGGGATCGACGACAAATGGGCCTACAACATCATCAAGCAGGTCGGTAACTACGGCGAAAGCTTCGAACGCAACCTCGGGACCGGCTCGCCCCTGCGGCTGGCGCGTGGCCAAAATGCCCTCTGGACCCAAGGCGGCCTGCAGTACGCTCCGCCGATTCGCTGACGAAGCCGTCACGCCCTCCCCATACGTCACCCCGACAACTTCAAGATGAATCGCCGCCGCAAAAGGAGCGGCGGTTTTCATTTGGCCTATTGCTTGCAAGCGTGCCGGGGCGGAGACTGGCCATAAGGGAAAGGCATAAGGGGGGTAAGCTCAATGCAGGCTAAATTCGTCGTGGCTGTTGCTGCCCTTGCGGCGACCGTACTGGGGACCGCCGGTCCTGCACTGGCCGGCAAGGATCTCGACGCCGTCAGGTCGCGCGGCATGGTGAATTGCGGCGTCGGCACGGGAACGGCCGGCTACATGATCGCCGACAGCCAAGGCAAATGGCGCGGCCTGTCGGTCGATGTCTGCCGCGCGGTCGCCGCCGCCATCTTCGGCGACTCCGAAAAGGTGCGCTACATCCCCCTCACCTCGCAGCAGCGTTTCACGGCGCTGCAGTCGAGTGAGGTCGACATGACCATGGGCAACGCCACCTACACCCTGACTCGCGATACCGCCCTCGGATTCGATTTCACCGGCGTCTACTATTACGACGGTCAGGGCTTCCTGGTCCCCAAGAAGCTCGGCGTGAAGAGCGCCAAGGAATTGAACGGCGCGACCATCTGTGTCGCGCCCGGCACGACGACTGAGCTAAATCTCGCCGACTACTTCCGCACCAACAAGATGACCTTCAAGCCGGTCGTCATCGAGAAGGTCGACGAGATCCGGTCGGCTTTCTTCTCCGGCCGCTGCGACGTCTACACAACGGATGCATCGAGCCTCGCGGCCACTCGGGCCGCCAACGTGCCGCCGCCCCAGACCATCGACGACTACATGATCCTGCCGGAGATCATCTCCAAGGAGCCGCTGGGTCCCGTGGTGCGTCATGGGGATAATCAATTTGCCGATATCGTGCGCTGGTCGCTCTACGCCATGATCGAGGCCGAGGAGTACGGCATCACCTCCAAGAACGTCGACGAGATGCTGAAATCCGACAACCCCTCGATCAAGCGCATCCTCGGCGTCACCCCCGGCATGGGCAAGGCGCTGGGGGTCGACGAGAAGTGGGTCTACAACATCGTCAAGCAG
>MKRV01000129.1:0-9162 GCA_001897995.1 Alphaproteobacteria bacterium 65-37
GGCCTCGATCAGCGCACGTTCATTGGCGGTGAGAGATTGGGCGGTCACGGCGCCAGTCCATAGCAGAAAGAGCAGGGTGAGGAAGATTCGCATCGTTCTCCGGTTTCGCATGGCGTGCTAGCGTCCCGCAAATACTGGGAGGATGTCATGTCGACCAACCGCCGCGTGCTGCTCAATTCCCGCCCGCAGGGCGAGCCGACCGATGCCAATTTCGCGATCGACGAGGTGGCGATCCCCGAGCCCAAGGACGGCGAGTATGTGGCGCGGGTCATCTGGTTGTCGCTCGATCCCTATATGCGCGGCCGCATGGCCGAGACCAAGGGCTATGCCGCCAACGTCAACCTGGGCGATCCCATGGTCGGCGGCACGGTGGGCCAGGTCGTGAAGTCGAAGAACCCCAAGTTCAAGGAGGGCGACTTCGTCGTCGATTATGCCGGCTGGCAGAGCTACGGCGTCTCCAACGGCGTCGGCGTGATCAAGCTCGACCCCAAGATGGCGCCGCTGTCGACGGCGCTCTCGGTGCTGGGCATGCCCGGCATGACGGCCTGGTGGGGCCTGATGGAGATCGGCAAGCCGAAGGCCGGCGAGACGGTCGTGGTGTCGGCGGCGTCCGGCGCGGTGGGCTCGGTGGTCGGCCAGCTCGCCAAGCTCCGGGGCTGCCGCGCGGTCGGCATCGCCGGCGGCAAGGACAAGTGCGACTATGTCGTGAACGAGCTCGGCTTCGACGCCTGCGTCGACTATCGCGCGGCCGGCAACAATCTCTTCAAGGAGCTGCGCGCCGCGGCGCCCAAGGGCATCGACATCTACTTCGAGAATGTCGGCGGTGCGGTGCAGGCGGCCGTCGTGCCGCAGCTCAACGACTTCGCGCGCGTGCCGCTTTGCGGCCTGATCTCCTCGTACAACGAGATGCAGATGAATCCGGGGCCCGACTGGCGCCTGCTGCTGATCAAGCGCGCAACGGTGACCGGCTTCATCGTGTCCGACCACTTCGCGCACATGGACGGCTTCTGGAAGGAAGTGCCGGCGGCCTTGAAGGCGGGCAAGATCAAGTACCGCGAGGACATCGTGCAGGGCCTGGAGAACGCTCCGCAGGCCTTCATGGGCCTGCTGAAGGGCAAGAACTTCGGCAAGCTGTTGGTCCAGGTGTCGGAGGATCCGACGCGTTAGGGGAAGGCGCCCATCTTCATCCTTTACTGCAACTCGCAGCAAAAAGTGTCTCTGCGACAAGGCTTTGTTTCGCCTTCCACCGTCATGCGTGATAAATAGGAGGGCGACTGCGTTCGGTGGGAATGTTGCCTGAATGATCTCTCGTCGGTTGATGCTGGGCGGGTTGGCCGGTATGGCGGCACCCGCTCTCTCCGGATGCGGCGGCCGTCCGGCCTCCGTGTCTCCGTCCTACTACATGCCCGCGCCCGGCTCCGGCGAGGCCTACCGGCCCTCGGTCGAAGGGCTGGATGCGGTGATCGACATCAGCAACAACGTCACGGTCGGCGATTTCCGCCAGGTTCGCCGTGCCGGCATCCTGGGTGTCATCCATAAATGCACCGAGGGCGGCGACTGGATCGATCCGTCCTATTCGTCGCGCCGCGCCCAGGCCGAGCAGTCGGGGCTGCTGTGGGGCGCTTACCACTTCGGCACACGGCAATATTCGGGGTCCGACCAGGCCATGGCCTTCCTCGCCATCGCGCGGCCGGGGCCGCAGACCCTGATGGCGTTGGATCTCGAACCCAACGAGCGCAATCCGCGCAACACGATGCAGATCGCCCAGGCCGAGGCCTTCGTGCAGGTGGTCTATCAGCAGACCGGCCGCCTGCCGCTGCTCTACACGCATCCCAAGTGGGCCAACGGCGAGCGCTTCGGCAAGCATCGGCTCAGCCTCGGCCAGCCGGTCACACCAGGCTCGGTGCTGGCGCGCTGCGACCTGTGGCTGGCCGACTATCGCGAGGAGCCCGAGGTGCCCTATGCCTGGGCGAACAAAGGCTGGCGCCTCTGGCAGTACGTCGCCGACGAGACCGAGGCCGACGCCGCCTACGGCACGACGCCGCGCGCCATCCCCGGCATCTCCCACTGCGACCGCAACCTCTTCAAGGGCGACGAGTCCCAGCTCTACCGCTACTGGCGCAGCGGCGGCCGCACGGCGTGAAGAGGGTGTCATCCCGAGCGGTAGCGAGGGACCTTTCCTGTTGCTTTAAAGGTCCCTCACTTCGTTCGGGATGACACCATCTCCAAACTCCGCACCACGAAGGCATTGAGGCGCCGGGTGAAGGCGGCGGGGTCGGCGGGGATCTCGCCGTCGAGGATGTGGGCTTGGTCGAGCAGCAGGCTGGCGAGGTCGCCGACATCCTGGTCGTGGCCGGCGCTCTTGGCTGCGCCCAGCAGGCGCACCAGCGCATGCTTCATGTTGAGTTCGAGGATGGGCTTGCTGCTGCCGCCGCGATTCTGGCGCGCCAGCAGGCGCTCGAGCTCGCGGTCGCGGCCCTGGGCCGCGGCCACCAGGCAGGAGGCGCTTTCGGTCAGGCGCTGCGAGGCCCGCACCTCGGCGACCTGCTCGCCCAGCGCGTCCTTCACCGCCTTCAGGACTGCCTCGTCGTCGGCCGCGGAGGCCTTGTCGTCGGTCTTGTCGCCTTCCTTGTCGAGGAGCGGGATCAGCCCGAAATCGACATCGCCCTGGCTCAGCGACTTCAGCGGCTTGCCGTCGAAATCCTGCGGCATCGTCGTCCAGAAGGCGTCGATCGGGTCGGTGAGCAGCAGCACCTCGACGCCGCGCGCCCGCGCCGCTTCGAGCTTGGGGTTGGACTTCAGCCGGTCCAGGCTCTCGCCGACCAGATAGTAGATCTCGGTCTGGTTGGGCTTGAGGTCGGCCAGATAGTCCTTCAGCGAGCGCGGCGCCTCGCCGCCGGCGGTGCTGGCGAAGCGGGCGAGTCCCAGGAGCTGGGCGCGGCGCTCGTGATCCTCGTAGAGACCTTCCTTCAGCACCGGCCCGAAGGCCTGCCAGATCTTGCCGTAGGTCTCGGCATCCTTGGTCGACGCGGTCTCCAGCTCGCCCAGCACGCGGCCGACCAGGCCGCTGCGGATCTGCTTCACCTGCGGGTTGTTCTGCAGCATCTCGCGCGACAGGTTGAGTGGCAGGTCCTCGCTGTCGACCACGCCGCGCACGAAGCGCAGATAGGCGGGCAGCAGCTCGGCATCGTCGGTGATGTAGACGCGCCGCACATAGAGCTTCACGCGGCCCTTGCGCGCCGGATCGCTGAGATCGAACGGCGGCGTGGTCGGCACGAACAGCAGCACGGCATAGGACTGCCGGCCCTCGACCTTGTAGTGCAAGGTGAGCGCCGGCTCGTCGAAGGCCATGGCGATCGAGCGGTAGGCCTGGGTGTAGTCCTCCGGCTTCAGCTCGGACTTGGAGCGCTGCCACAGCGCGCTCGCCGCATTGACCTGCTTGGCCTCGCCCTTTTCGTCGATCAGCTCGATGGGGAACAGGATATGGTCGGAGTAGGTGCGGACGATGCGCTCCAGCTCGTAGGGCTGCAGGTAGCGCGCCGCGTCCTCCTTGAGATGCAGCACGATCTCGGTGCCGCGGGGCACGCGGGCGGCCTGCTCGGGCGTCGCCTCCGTCACGTCGAAGCCCGCGCCACCGCTCGACGACCAGACCCAGGCCTCGTCGGCGCCGGCGCGCCGGCTGGTGACCTCGATGCGGTCGGCCACCATGAAGGCGGCGTAGAAGCCGACGCCGAACTGGCCGATCAGGCCGAGCCCGTCCTTGGCGTCCTTCAGCCCCTTGAGGAAGGCCTTGGTGCCGGAGCGCGCCACGGTGCCGAGATTGTCGATCAGCTCCTGGCGGTCCATGCCGATTCCGTTGTCGGCGACCGTCAGGGTCTTGGCGGCGGCATCCGGCTTCAGCCGGATGGCCAGCCGCTCGTCGCCCGCCATTAGTTCGGGGCGCGAGATCGCCTCGTAGCGCACCTTGTCGCAGGCATCGGACGCGTTGGAGATCAGTTCCCGCAGGAAGACGTCGGTCTCCGAATAGACCGAGTGCACCATCAGGTTCAGCAGTTCGGCCACCTCGGCCTGGAACTGGTGCGACTGCGCGGCGGGAGTATCTCCGTTCATTCCTGTTCGTCCGTTGATTGAGGAAATTGCCGCGCTGGATATAGGGCAATCGACGAAAGGGGCAAGAGGGCCGGGGCTGGCCGGGGGGCCCGGCAGGGGGCTGGGCAGGGGGCCGGGCAGGGCGAGCGTCCTTACGCCCCCTCGCGCGGCGGGGGATGGACCCGGGCCAGGAAGTCGCGGCTGAGATCGACCGCTTCCGTGAGGCTGGTTTCGAGCAGCCAGTGTCCGGCGTCCAGCAGATGGAATTCCGCCTGCGGCAGGTCGCGCAGCCAGGCGGAGCCCGACTCCGCAGGCATGTACCCGTCCTGCGGGCCCCACAGGATCAGGGTCGGCGGCCGGTGCGCGCGCAGCCAGGCCTGGTAGCGCGGGAACCAGCGCAGATTGTCCTTGAGGTCGTAGATGATCCGCGCGGCGTTCTCGCGTCGCTGTTCGGTCATCATTGTCCAGTGCAGCTCCCACAGGTCGGGCGGGATCCGCTCGGCCACGGTCGGGCGCACGTCGTTCAGGAACTCGTCGCGGAAATGCTCGCGCGAGACGAAGGGGCGCAGCTGCGCCAGGCCTTCGGCCCGTTCCATCTGCCAGACCTCCTTGAGGCTGGCATATTTCGGTCCGAGCACGTCCTCGTAGATGTCGCCGTTCTGGACGATGAGGGCGGCGATGCGGTCGGGATGGCGCAACGCCAGCCGCAGGCCGATCCAGGTGCCGAAGTCGTGGAGATAGAGCGCGAAGCGGTCGACGCCCAACGCGTCGACGAAATCCTCCAGGAATCGGGAGAAGCCGTCGAAATCGTAGTCGAAATCCTCGGGCGTGGCGCTGTAGCCGCAGCCGGGAAAATCCGGCGCCAGCAGCCGCCAGTGCTCACCGAGATGACGCATGTAGTCCCTGAATTCGTAGGACGAGCAGGGATAGCCGTGCGGCAGCAGCACGACAGGAGCATCCGGGCTCACGCCCGGCGGCCTGGCCTCGCGATAGAAGACGTCGACGCCACCGACGGTCCGGCGGCGATGGTGAACGGGAACGGGCATCCTGCAGTCCTCTGTCGGTCTGCAGCAGGAACGGCTCCATGTTGCCGACGTTCCCGAAGCCGGTCAGTCGCCCAAGCTCGTCAATCGAAACTGATCTTCAGTTCGTCGGCATCCTTCTTGAAGGCCTTGGCCTCCTCGTCGATCACCGACTGGAGCGAGTCGAAGGGAATCCGCCAGGGCTCCATGCCGGTGGGAACCATTGCCGTGAGGTAGCTCGGATCGGAGACGATCTCCCGGGAAACGGCACGGATCTTGTCCAGCACGTCCTTCGGCACATCGGCCTTGGCGAACAGGGCTTCCCAGACATTGATGACCAAGGTCGGGTAGCCCATTTCCTTGAAGGTCGGCAGGTCCGGCACGGCCTGGGTACGCTCGTCCGCGACGACGCCGATCGCCTTGATCTTGCCCAGGGCGACATGCTGCCCGGCGATGGCGTGGGTCGTCGCCACCATCTGGATGTCGTTGGCCAGCAGCGCACTCAACGTCTCGGGTGAACTGCGATAGCCGATCTCCACCAACTCGCCGCCGACGACCTTGCCGAACTTGCGCGCGAGCATGGTGGTGATGTGGGAGGTGGTGAGCAGCCCCATATTGAGGTTCGCGGCGTTGCTCTTGAGGTAGGACATGAAGGAGGCGATGTCGGTCGCCGGCACGCTGCTGCTGGCGTAGAGGATGAAGGGCACCTGTCCGAGCGGCGCGACCGCGACGAAGTCTTCGGCCTTGTAGCCGGCATTCTTGACGATGGCCGGCATGGTGGCGAGCCCGCTGCTGGTGAGCAGGAGGGTGTAGCCGTCCGACTTGGCGTTGAGGACGCGCCGTGTCGCCACCAGCCCCTGGCCGCCCGTGGCATTCTCGAGAACGACCGGCACGCCGAGCTTCTGGCGCAGCCTCTCGGCGAACACCCGGCCCAATTGATCGAAGTTCGAGCCCGGACCGACACTGGTGACGATCTGGATGGCCTTGCTGGGATAGGGCTGCGCCCCCGCAACGGCCGGCACGGCCAAGGCGACGCAAAGGGCCATGACGCCGGCCGCGCCGGCACGGAACAGGGATCTCGCTGCAATCATCGCTTTGCCTCTTGTCGTGCGTCTTGTCTTCGTTGTCGTGCTAGCCGGGTTGTCCGTCAGCCGGCTTGGCGTTCGAGTGCGTAACTCGGAAAGCCCTCGCGCAGTTCGGTGAGGCAAGTGTCGTGGTATTTCTTGAAGCCGCCGCAATAGACCATGAACACGCGCGGCTTGCCGGGGATGTTCGCGCCCGAATACCAGCTCTTGGTGGTGAGAGCGCCCGGTCGTCGGCCGGCATAGTGCAACGTCTCCTCCCGCCATCGTTCCTGCGATTCGCGCTGCGGGTGAAGGCCGGGCCGACCGTGCTGCTCGAGCCAGAGGATCGAGTCGAAGATGAAGTCGATCTGTTGCTCCGCCAGGGTCGCCATGTTCGACAGGACGGACGGCGACATCGCGCTCGACGGCAGGAACAGGTTGGGGAAGCCATGGACCATGGTACCCAGGTAGTTCAGCGGGCCGTCGCGCCAGGCCTCCTTGATCGACCTGCCGCCGATGCCGGTGATGTCGATGGCGAACACCGACCCCGTGATGGCATCGAAGCCGGTGGCGTAGACGAGCACGTCGAGCTCGATCGTCTCGGCGCTCGTAACGACGCCATGCGGGGCGATCCCGAGGATTGGCGTTTCCGCGAGCGGGATCAGCCGGACATGGGGCTCGTTGAACGTCTGCAGGTAGACATCGCTGCGGCAGGGGCGCTTGCCGCCATAGGGGTGATCCCACGGCGTGAGGTGGTGCGCGGTCCAGGGATCCTCGACGATCGCCTGCATCCTCTTGCGGATATGGTCGGAAATGGCGGCATTCGCCTCCGGCAGGTGGGCATCGCGAAAGGCGAGCGCTGGGTACCTGCCGTCCCAGGCCTTGCGCAGCGCTTCCTCGCGGCCTGTCTCGTCGAGCTCGCCGAACCGATGTTCGCCGATGCCGAGAGGCTGGTTGCCGCCATAGGTTTCCCGCAAGGCCTGGCGCACGGCTTGCGGGTCCTGCCGCAGGCTCGACATGTGCTTGCTGTCGATCGGCCCGCCTTCGGTGGGAATCACATAGTTGGCGGTGCGCTGGAAGACGAAGACGCGCTCGGCAGTCTTGGCGATCTCGGGAATGACCTGGACGCCTGAGGAGCCCGTACCGATGACGCCGACGCGCTTGCCGGCGAAGTCCACGGCCCTGTCCTTCGGCCACTTGGAGGTGAAATAGGTCTCGCCGGCGAAATCATGCGCGCCGTCGATATCCGGCACCTTGGGCTCGGAGAGCGCGCCGATGGCCAGGACGAGATAGCGGCAGACGACGGTCTCGCCCGACGATGTCGAGAGGGTCCAGAGGGCGGTTTCCGCCGAATACGATGCGCGCGACACCTTGGTGTCGAAGGCAATGTCCCGGAGGATGTCGCAGCGCTCGGCGACGTGGCGGAGATAGTGTTGTATCTCGCCCTGATAGGCGCAGATATCCGACCAGTTCCAGTTCCGCACGATCTCGCTGTCGAAGAAGTAGGCGTAGTTGTAGCTCGGCACGTCACAGCGGGCGCCGGGATAGGCGTTCCAGTACCAGGTGCCGCCGACATCGGGCGCGCTCTCGAAGCCTCTGACGCTGAGGCCCCGCTGGCGTGCCTGCCACAGGGCGTAGATGCCGGCAAAGCCGGCGCCGACCACCACGACATCGCAGTCGGGCTGCTTGCTCGTTCGTTCGATCATTCTCGCACGGTTTCCCGTTGGCCTTCATGGCTGGGAGCGCGGCACTCCAGTGCCGCTCATGTTGGTGTGGGCAAGAAGACGAGAGCGCCACTGGAGTGGCGCGCTCCCAGCAAGGAGCTCGTCAAAAAGCCCGTGCAAAGTTCCTAGCATGGCGATCGCGCCGACGGCCCATCCGCATAGCTCATCGATTGATCTCGAATCGGAATGAAGTAAGTTTGCTTCGATGAAGCGGACGCTTCCCTCGCTGGTCGCCCTCGAAGTGTTCGAAGCCTGTGCGCGATACGCGAGCTTCACGCGGGCGGCGGAAGAACTCGGCATCACGCAGAGCGCCGTCAGCCGGCAGGTCGCGCAACTCGAGGATTTTCTCGGCATCCGCCTGTTCGAACGGGTGCGTCGGCGGGTGCTCATCACCAGCGCCGGCAAGAGCTACGCCGAGAAGATCAGGGTCATCCTCCGGCAGGCGGAACGCGCCACCGAGGACATCACGGCGGCCGAAACCGGCCGGGTCCTGCACATCTCCTCCTATGCGACCTTCGCCTCCAAATGGCTGGCGCCGCGCCTGCATCTGTTCTCCAAGCGCCACCCCGATATCGCCTATCAGGTCACGGTCCTGACGCATCACCGCGCCTTCGCGTCACCCGACAGCGATGTCGACGTCGCCATCCATTACGGCGAGGCGTCGTGGCCCAACGCGCTGCTCGACCTGCTGATGTATGAAAAGATCGTGCCGGTCTGCAGCCCGGAGTACGCTGCCTTGTATCGGATCAACGAACCGGCCGATTTGGAGCGCGCGACCTGCCTGCACCAAAGCCGGGCCGATGCCTGGCCGGACATGCTGTCGAGCCTGGGATTGCAGAACGTCAGTCCGCTGCGCGGCCCCAAGTTCGATCAATATGCCATGGTGATCGAAGCGGCGCTGACGGGGCTCGGCGTGGCGGCCATCCCGACCTTTCTCATCGAAAAGCATCTCGCCGCCGGCGAGCTGCTGCAGCCCTTCGACGTGTCGGTGCGCAGCCGCCACGCCTATTACCTCGTCTATCCCGAAGCCAAGCGGAACTGGAAGAGCATCAAGGCGTTCCGGCGCTGGATCGTGGCGCAGGCGCGCCTGGCGTAGGAGGTGGACAGGCGACCGAGATCGCGCCGACCGGCTACGGCACGATCGTCGTGAACAGATAGACCACGAAGATCACCAGGTGGACGACTCCCTGGAGGACGGTCGTGCGGCCGGTGCCGAGCGACAGGGTGGCGACGATCAGGGTCAGGATGAGCAGGGCCATTCCC
>MKRV01000129.1:9263-9763 GCA_001897995.1 Alphaproteobacteria bacterium 65-37
CACGATGGTGGCGATGATGATGCCGACGATCGCCTTGGGCGCACCGGCGGCGAGCACGGCGTTTTCGATGGTGGGCGCCAGCGCCTTGGCGAGCAGCACCACGGCCCCCAGGCAGAAGAGCAGCAGCAGGGTGCTGATCAGTGCGACGCGGTTCGACGGCGGCGGCGCATGCGCGTTCTCGTCGGTGGCGGCTGCGCCGTCGGGCAGGAAGTAGTCGCGGTGCCGTACCGTCTGGACCAGGACGAACGCTCCGTAGAGGGTCAGGGACGCCACCGCCATCAGCACGAGCTGGCTGGTCGAGTAAAGCGGGCCGGCAATCGTCGTGGTGGTGTTGGGCAGGACCAGGGTGATCATCGACATGGTGGCGAGCGTCGCGAGGACCGCGTTGACGCCGTAGTGACCGAACGCCTGCTCGCGATGCCGGGTCGCCCCGACCAGCACGCAGAGACCCACCATGCCGTTCAGGATGATCATGATGGCGGCGAAAATCGTGTCGCGTG
>MKRV01000130.1 GCA_001897995.1 Alphaproteobacteria bacterium 65-37
CAGTCGAGCAGGGCCAGGATGAGGGTGATGCCGAAATAGACCAGGAGCGGCGACCAGGTCACCGGCAGGGCCGCCGACAAAGCGAGCCACAGCGGCAGGTGCGGGAAGCTCTTGATGATCTCGGTGATACGCTGGACGACGCTGTCGACCCAGCCGCCGTAATAGCCGGCGAGCCCGCCCAGAATGAGCGCCAGCGCAAAGGACAGGGTGATGCCGATGAGCCCGATGGTGAGCGAGATGCGCGCCGCATAGACGATGCGGCTGAACATGTCGCGTCCCAGTCGGTCGGTGCCCAGCAGGAAGAAGGTGCCGTCCTCCGCCGGACAGACGAAATGGAAGCGGCCCTCGATCAGGCCCCAGAACTCGTAGCGCTCGCCGAGACAGAAGAACCGCAAGGGCTGCGGCTGGCTGGTGTCGGGCGAATAGATCCGCTGCAGGGTCGCGGGATCACGCTCCATCTTCAGGCCGTAGACGAACGGCCCCATGAACTTGCCTTCGTGGAAGAGATGCACCGACTGAGGCGCCGCGAAGATGTAGCGCGAATTGCGTGTGTGCAGGTCGTAGGGCGCGATCCACTCGCTGACCAGGGTCGAAAGATACATCAGCGCCAGGAAGACCGCGGAAACGACGGCCGGCCGGTGGCGGCGGAAGCGCCACCACATCAGCTTCCACTGGCCGGCCATGTAGTAGCGTTCCTGCTCCTTGGTCAGGCGATCGGCGACGTAGGGATCCCACGGCTCCTGGCTGACGAAGTGCGGGGTGCGTCGGGACTTGTCGTTGGGAGCGGTGTCGGTCATGCCCGGCTCACTTTTCCGAGGTGGCGCCGAAGCGGATGCGCGGATCGAGCGCGGCCAGCGCCAGGTCCGAGATCAGCATGCCGATGACGGTGAGCGTCGCCACAAAGAGCAGGAAGGTGGCGGCGAGGTTCACGTCCTGGGTCTTGAGTGCCCCCAGCAGCATCGGGCCGGTCGTGGGCAGCGACAGGACGACCGACACGATGACCGAGCCCGAAATGACGTCGGGCAGCAGGCCGCCGATATCGGCAACGAATGGGTTCAGCGAATGACGCAGCGGATATTTCACCAGAAGCTTCATGGGCGGCAGGCCCTTGGCACGACCGGTGACGACATACTGCTTCTGCAGCTCGTCGAGCAGGTTGGCGCGCAGCCGGCGGATCATGCCGGCCGTACCCGACATGCCGATCACGATCACCGGAATGATCAGGTGCTGCATGACCGACAGCGCCTTGCCCCAGCTCAGCGGCTTGTCGATGTATTCCGGATCCATCAGGCCGCCGATCGACAGGCCGAAATAGACCTTGCCGACATAGAGCAGCACCAGCGCCAGCAGGAAGTTCGGAATGGCCAGCCCGATGAAGCCGATGAACGAGGCAACGTAGTCGCCGAGCCTGTACTGATGCGTGGCGGCGTAGGTGCCGATCAGGAACGACACGATCCAGATGAAGGCGATGGTGCTGGTTTCCATGATGATGGTGAGCGTCAACCGCTCGCCGATCAGGTCGGCCACCGGCACCGTGTCCTGGCAGGAAAGGCCGAAATCCCAGCGGAAGATGCCGCCGACCCAGTCGAGATAGCGCTGCCACAGCGGCATGTTGAGCCCGTAGAGCTCGCGCAGCTCTTCGGCGCGCCTGTGGGCGTCGGCGTCGCCGCGCGCCAGCAATTCGTCGATCTGCGAGGTCACGCAGTCGCCCGGCGGCAGGTCGATGATGAAATAGACGAGTGCGCTGATCACGAACAGGGTCGGGATCATCAGCAGCACGCGGCGAGCGATGAAGCGCAGCATGGTCAGCTCCCTCGTGCCATGCGGACGTAGTGGCCGGGTTCGGCTTCGGTCCAGAAGAGCGGCGTCTTGCCGTCGTCGCGGAAGGGCGCCGGCCAGACGGTGGGATCGGAGGCCTTGCCTTCCATCAGCGCGCCGAGATCGAGGCGGGCATCGGGATCGGGCATCGGCACCGCCGAAAGAAGAGCGCGGGTATAGGGATGCATCGGCTTGCGGAACAGCTCGCCGGCCGGCGCCAGCTCGACCAGGCGGCCGGCGCACATCACGGCAATCCGGTCGGCGATGTAGTCGACGACCGCCAGATTGTGGCTGATGAAGAGGTAGGTGAGGCCGAGCTGCTTCTGCAGGTCCTTCAGGAGATTGAGGATCTGCGCCTGGATCGAGACGTCGAGCGCCGAGACCGGCTCGTCGCAGATCACCATGTCGGGCCGGAGCGCGAGCGCGCGGGCAATGCCGATGCGCTGGCGCTGGCCGCCCGAGAAGGAGTGCGGATAGCGGCTGAGATGGCGGCGGTCGAGCCCCACCATCTCCATCAGCTCCGCCACCATCTCGCGGCGATAGGCGTCGTCGCCGATGCCGTGGATGATCAGCGGCTCGACCAGGATGTCGTACACCGTCATGCGCGGGTTCAGCGACCCGAACGGATCCTGGAAGATGAACTGCAGCTTGGTGCGGAAGCGGTTCAGCTCCGCGCCCTCGATCTTCAGCACGTCGGTCTTGCGGCCCCAGTCGTCGAACACGACGCGGCCGACCTTGCCCGTTCCGTCCGGAGTCGAATCGGCCGAGATGCCGCGCATCAACATCTTGCTGAGCGTGGTCTTGCCGCAGCCGGATTCACCCACCAGGCCGAGGCACTCGCCCCGCTCGACGTCGAAGCTGACGTCGTTGACGGCATAGACCGTGCGCGTCGTGCCGCCGCCCATCATCGATTCGAGGAAGGTGTCGGCCTTGCGGATGCGGAAGGTCTTGGAGACGTGCCGGACCTTCAGCACCGGCGCCTTGGGATTGAAGGTCGCGGTCGGCGCCTGGTTGGGTTTCTCCTTCAGGAGATGGCCGGTCGTGCCCTTGATCTCGCGGATCGGCACCAGCCGCTCGCCCGGCGCCATGTCGAAGCGCGGCACGGCATGCAGCAGCGCCTTGAGATAGGGATGTTGCGGGTCGCGGAAGATGTCGTGCAGATCGCCCGACTCGACCACCTTGCCGCGATACATCACCACGACGTCGTTGGCGACATTGGCGACCACCCCGAGATCGTGGGTGATCATCAGCAACGCCATGCCGAGTTCCTGCTGCAGATCCTTGATCAAGCGCAGGATCTGGGCCTGGATCGTGACGTCGAGCGCGGTTGTCGGCTCGTCGGCAATCAGCAGCGCCGGCCGGCAGACCAGCGCCATGGCGATCATGGCGCGCTGGCGCAGGCCGCCGGACAGTTCGAAAGGATAGGTCCGGAGCGCGCGCTTGGGATCGGGGAAACCCACCATGCGCAGCATGGCGAGCGTCAGCTCGTCGATCTCGGCGCGGCTGAGCTTGCGGCCATTCTGGGCCGGTTTGGCGCCGTTGCCGTTGCCGCCATTCGTCGGCACGCCGTGCAGCTCGACGGCCTCGCCAATCTGGTCGCCCACCGTATGCAGCGCCGAGAGCGAGGTCATCGGCTCCTGGAAGATGATGGAGATCTGGCCGCCCCGGATGCGGCGCATCGCCTGGCCGGCGCGGTCGAGCTTGGCGATATCGACGACGCCCTCGTTGACACGCGGATCCTGGAACAGGATCGAGCCCGAGGGGATGGTCGCGGTGCGCGGCAGCAGGCCCATGATCGCCTGGCTGCACACCGACTTGCCGGAGCCCGATTCGCCGACCAGCGCCACCGTACCGCCGGGCGGGATGGAGAAGGAAACCTTGTCGACGGCTCGCAGGATGCCTTCGTGGACGCCGAAATCGACCGTCAGATCCTCGACCCGCAGCAGATCCTTCATACCGATTCTTCCTGACCTGCCACCACGATCCCCATCGCCCGCAGGTTCGCGCGCGTTGCATCGCTCAGCGTCACGCCTGCCCCTTCGGCCGCGTGGGCCGCTCGCTCCACAATATCGTGAAAGCCGTCGAGAGAGGAATCGACCTTCACCAACCGTCCGCCCATCGACCCGATGCTGAGCTGCATCCAGCCGTCCGAGCGGTCGCGCTTGGTCGAGAAATAGCTGAGCTTCAGGCGGTCGAGGCGGTTCCATTCGACCAGGGTACCGGCCGGCCCGTCGGCGCAGAGCGTATCGGGCGTCAGCAGATAGCGCGTGCGATGCCGCAGCGCGGTGCGCACCAGAAACAGCGCAAACAAGGCGAAGCCCGCGCCCAGAACCAGCGCCAGCCAGTGATTGACCTCGAGCAGCAGAAGCGGCGCACCGCACAGCAATACGCCAGCGCCGGCGCGCGCATAGTCCGCCAGGATCGTCGGACGTGGATAGCGCAGATCAGCCGAACTCACCCGCGCTCCTCCCTGAGTGACCGCTCACGACGCAAAAAGCGCGCGCGCGGCGCGAACGCGAAGACCCTGCGTCGTTGTTATTGTTGCCAGGATCGACCTTAGGAAATCCCAAGCCCCGCCGTCCATCGCAAGATGATGACTGAGCAGGCCTATCGGCTCGCCCTGACCGCTGCGCGCCCGGGCGAGGGCCTCGACCAGGGCGGCAAGAGCCGCTGCTTCGCCGACGAAACGGCCGCCCGCCTTCCAGTCGATCAGATCGACGTGGGTGTTGATCTGGCGAAAGCCGCGCACCGGCTCGGGCCGGCGGCGCGGTCCGAAGGTCGACAGGCCGCGATAACCGATCTCGGGCAGGGTGGGGACCAGGATGTCGGCGATACGGTTCCACGGCGGCACCATCACCGGCAGCGCCTGCGCGGCGAACAGCCGCTCCAGCGCCAGCCAGCCGGTGCCCAGTTCGCCCAGCACCATCATGGCAGGACGCTGCAGGCCGAGCTCGACTTTCTTCTCGGGCGGTGCTGCATGATTGGCATGGGCATAGCCGTGCTGCAGCACGTCGACCTCGGGCTCGACGGCGAGCCGCTGGGCGAGCGCCGCGGTCGCCTGGGCCGGCACGACCGCCAGCGCCAACGGCGCATCGGTGTCGCGCCGGATCGCCAGCAGCCGGTCGAGCGCGGGGCTCGCATCGACCGCATCGTCGTCGCGCCACCACAGGTCGGCGATCCGTCCTGCATCGCGCCACCGCGCGGCTTCGTCGGCGAGCGCCTGCCACGAGGTCATGTCCGGTTTCCTTCGTTCTCCTCTGCCCCCCTTGGGGGGAGAGGCCGGGTGAGGGGCAAGCGAAGGACGTCGAAATCACAGAATCCTGCGGTAGCGGTCACCCCCTCACCTAACCTCTCCCCCAAGAGGGGGAGAGGAACATGAGCATGAAAACAATCCCTCATGGCGACAGCATCTGTTTCAAGGCGGCGACCGTCGCGGGGCCGCCATTGGTGTCGACCGGCGGGAAGCTGCGGATCGAGGGGCCCGACCAGGCCCGCTTGACGGCGGCCGCAAGGTTTTCCGCCGTCAGCGTATCGGGCGGGACGACGGCCACCATGCCACGTTCGCCGAGCACGCGCGCGCGATCGGCCTGCTCGGTTTCCCGCGCCGTGCCGAAAGGCACCAGCACGGCCCGATCGGCAAGGCCGAGAGTCTCGACCACCGTATTGTAGCCCGCCTGCGAGATCGACAAGGCCGCGTTGCGCAGCAGGCTCGGAAAGTCGGCCCGCGCCGGCTCGACGACAATGCCGTCGCGGGCGGCCGACAGAAGCGCCGCCTGGTCGGCCGCCGGCACGTTCGGCCCCATCAGCAGGCGCCATTTGCGATCGGCGAGCCCCGTCATCGGCCGCGCCGCGATGGCCGCCTGCAGCAGCGGCAGGCCGACCGCGCCACCGCCCGCCGAGACGATCACCTCGTCCTTGCCGACAGAGCCCTGCGGCGCGCGGGCCGGATCGGTTTCGGCGACGTAGCCGGTGTAGAGCGCGCGATCCTGGATGTCGGGCCAGGCCGGAAAGCTGTCGTCGAGGCGCACCAGGGCGGGATCGGCATGGACCAGCACGGCGTCGAATGCCTCGAAAGTCGCGACCATCTCGTCGATCCGTGCCGGCGAGGCCGAGCGGCGCAACACATCGCGCACCGAGGAGACGATCCACGGGGCGGGGTCGCGGTTCTGCGCGGCCTCCAGGAGCGGCATCAACTCGAAGCGAAGCTGCGTGCGGCCGAACGGAAACTGCTCGGTCAGGAGCACGTCGGGCTGCTCGGCCTCGAACAGGTCGAGCAGGCGCTGCGTGCGTGCCGCGCGAAAGGCCTCGTCGAGCGGCGTGCCGTCGAGTTGCGACAGATCCTTCAGCCGCGCATCGGCGGCACGGACGGGCGGCAGCTGATGCAAGCGGGCGCCGCCGAGATCGAGTCCGGCGACCGGCGCCCCGCCGGAGACAAGCGCCACGTCGAAGCCGCCCTCCGCCAGCGCCCGCGCCAGCGTGGCGGCGCGGCGCAGATGGCCGATGCCGAGCAGGTGCTGGACATAGAAGAAGACGCGCCCCGTCACGGTCCCGTTCCGGCCAGCGCGGTTTCGGCGTCCACCCTGTCGAAAGGCACATTGAGACGGTCGATCGCGACTTTGCCGTCACCCGAGGCCACGAAGAAATGCACCGCCCGCCAGTCGAGCTTGTGCGGCGGGCGGCCCAGCATGTCCCAGCCGGTGGCGAGCGCCAGCAGGGCGCGGATCGCCGCCTTGTGCGAGACCGCCACCACCGGCTCGCTGAGAGTGGCGGTCCAGGCCGACAGCCGCGCCATCGCGGTGCGGGGCGATTCGCCGCCCGGCGGCTGGAAATCGAGACCGGCCGCTTCGGCCGCCGCGAAGCGCTCGCCGCCCTCGGCGCGCAGGTCCTTCAAGGTGCGGCCTTCCCAGATGCCGAAACTCATTTCGCGCAAGGCGTGATCGATCTCCACCGGCATCGCGGGCCGCAGCAGCTCGGCGGTGCGCCGCGCGCGCTGCAAGGGGCTGCTCATCCGCCGCCAGCCGGCGGCCGGCACGGGCAGCCGCCATTGGCGCGCCATCTCCTCGCCGGCGCGGCTGAGCGGCGTATCGGTCAGGCCCTGCAGACGGCCCGTGTCGTTCCACTCGGTGGGCGCATGCCGTAGGAGGGCAAAGGGAACGCCCGTCATCGCGGGAGCCCTTGCAAGGTCTTGAGCGCGGCTGCCAAGGCATGCGCGGCCGCGCGCTCGTCGTGGCGCGCCGCCATTCGCGCCGCGGCCGCGGCGGCAAACCGTGCGCGGTCCTGAGGCGCGTCGAGCAGGTGCACGACGGCAGCCGCAAAGGCATCGGCGTCGCCGATCGGCGTGAGCAGACCGGTGATGCCATCGGCCACGACCGCCGGCACGCCGCCGGTGCGGCCGGCGACCACCGGCAAGCCCGCGGCCTGGGCTTCGAGAAAGGCCATGCCGTAGGCTTCGTTGATCGCAGGCCAAAGGTAAAGGTCCGACTGGGCATAGAGCGCCGGCAGCTCGTCATGCGGTCGCGCGCCGGCGAACAGCACGCGCTCGCCGAGCGGCGCCATCAGCCTTTCGATCTCGGGCCGCGCCGGTCCGTCGCCGACCAGCATCGCCCGCCAGGAATGCTCCCGGATCGACAGAAGGGCGCGCGCCAGCACTCGGTAGGATTCGGCCTTGTCGCGCGAGCGCATCATGCCGACGCTCAGCAGCAGCGGCGGCCGCGTCGGGTCGCGGCGCGAGGGAATGGCAAACGGCGCCGTGTCGATGAAGGGCGGCAGCCAGGCCTGGCGGGCGCCGGGCCGCAGCCGCGCCTTGACGCCCACGACGTCGCGCGGATTCACCGTCAGCACGAGATCGGCCGCGGCCAGCGCCCGTTCGACCGCGCGATGGCCGAGCCGGGTCGGCCCCTGCGCGCGACGCGGGGCGTGCGAGGCCTCGGCGATGACGTAGGGAATGCCCAGCGCACGCGTCACCACCGGCCCCAGCCAGTCGGGCTTGCGGTAGTAACAGTGATAGGTGAACCAGAGGTCGAAGCGCTCCGGATGGTGGGCCGGCAGAGCCTTCCAATGCGCGATCAGGCGCGCCGCCTGCACCCGCGCCCGGCGTTCCAGGGCAAGATGCGCGTCCGGCGGCGGCACGCCCGGGGCCACGCGACTCGCCGCCGGCATCAGGACATCGTGGCCGAGCCGCCGCAGCAGACGCGCGAGGCCCCTCGCCATCTCGCGGTCGCCCGACGGCACAGGACTGTCCGGCGCCTTCAACGGCGTATGCAAAGCCACGCGCATGAGATCAGGCCGCGACGCGCGCGACGGCGGAGCGATCTTTGTCGGAACGATCGTCGGACGAAGCCTGCTCGCCAAGCGACGCGGCGATCCAGTCGACACCGGCTTCGAAGGAGAAGCGCGTCCGCACGACCTCGCCCGCGCGTTCGGCCAGCCGCTGGCGCAGGGCCGGGTCGCCGATCATCCGCGCCAGCGCTGCCGCGAGTTCGTCGGGCGCCCCGGGCGCCACGAGCAGACCGCTCTCGCCGTCCTCGATGAACTCGCCGATGGCGGCCGCCGACGTCGCGACCAGCGGCAGCCCTTGATACGCCGCTTCCATCAGCACGTTGGGCAGCCCGTCCTGGTCGCCGTCGGCCGCCTTCTTGGCGGCCAGCACGAAGAGATCGGCGCGCGCGAGGGCTGCGAAGACTTCCTTCTGGGGTTGCGCACCGCGCCAGGTGCAGCGCTCGGCAATACCGAGCCGCGTCGCCTGTGCCTTCAGGGAATCGGCGAGGCCGCCCGCGCCGATATGCTCGAAGCGCCACTGCAGCGCCTGCGGCAGGCGCGCCAACGCCTCCAGAAGGTCGTCGTAGCCCTTCTTCTCGACCTTGCGGCCGACCGACAGAACGGTGACGGGATCGCGCGCGTCCGTGCCGTCGCGCCGCGGCCGCATGGGCGGCGGCGGCGGCAGGTGCGCGAAGTCGAGGCCATGATAGACCAGGCGCAGCTTCTCCGGAGTCGGCGCAAGCTCCTTCAGGCGCTGCAGGCCGAGATCGGTACAGGTCACGAGCCAGGCGCAATCGGCGAGCTTCTCGCGCATCTCCCAGGCGTCGCTGGTCCAGATGTCCTTGGCGTGGGCCGACACGCTCCACGGCAGATCGCGCATGGTCGCGGCATAGCGCGTCACCGACGCCGGCGTGTGCAGGAAGTGCGCGTAGAGCCGCTCGATGGACGCGGGCAGTTCGGCCGCCAGCACCAGCGCCTGGCCCCAGCGGCGCACGCGGTTGGGCGTAAAATCGCGCCGCAGATCGGCGAGGAACTTCCGCCGCGCCGCGCGATAGCCCGGCAGGCGGCGCGCTTTGAACCACGCCGCCAGGACACGACGCGGATCGTCCTTGAGATATTCGGGCAGATAGACGGTGCGGCCTTCGACCCGGTCGTGCACCGGATGGCGCGCCTTGTCGGTCGGCCGGCGCATCGACCACAGCTCCAGCACGAGGCCACGCGCCTCCAGGCCGGCCAGCTCCTGGGCGATGAACGTCTCCGACAGGCGCGGCCAGCCTTTCAGAACGACGGCGACGCGAGCGGCTTGCTGTTGCCGGGAGCGCACCACTCCAGAGGCGCCGTCAGCTTGCGCGACAGAAGAAGATGCGCGACTTGAGTCGCGCGCACCCAGCGAAGACATCAGGGGACCGTATCACGTCCTGGCGCGCGACGGCGGCTGGGCGGTATCGGGCGACGGCGTCGCTTGCAACTCCGGCTGATCGAGCGACGCGGGCCCGCGATGCGGATGCGAGAGCTGCTTCGACACGAGGCGCCACACATTGCCCAGCCCGTCGAGCAGCCCGGGCACCACGACATCGCTCGGCAGGCCCTGCTGCGGCAACTGGCGGAGCGCCGTGGCCATGGTCTGCGGATCGCGGCCACGGTCGGCATCGAGCATCTCGAGCAGGCCGACATTGCGCGCCGCGCGGGCGCGAATGAACTGTTCGAGCCGCGGCCGCGTGCGCGGCACGATGATCGCCTTCTTGTCGAAGGACAGGATCTCGCAGAACGTGTTGTAGCCGCCCATGGCGACCACGCCCTCGGCCTGCTGCATCAGCGCGCCGAGATTGTTGGTGAAGGTGAGCGTGCGGATGTTGCGGAACTTCGCCGCGCGTTCCCTGAAGGCCTCGCGCGCCGCTGCGGCCATGAACGGTCCGAAGACGATCACCGCGCCGTAGGGGATGTTCGGATCCGTCTCGTAGGCCGAGAGGACCCAGTCGACCAGCTCGACGCCGTCGCCACCGCCGCCCGGCGTCACCAGGATGAACGGCCCATCGATCTCGCCGCCCTCGTGCGGCACGTCGCTGTGCAGCGGCAGCTCGCGACGCAGGTAGCCGGTATAGATCATCTTGTGGCGCACCGACGGCGGCACTTCGATGCCGGTCAGCGGCTTGTTGATCTGCGGCAGGCCGTAAACCCAGATCTCATCGTAGAGATCGCGCAGCGCCGGCACGACGTTCTTGCGCTCCCATTCCTTGGCGAGCTGCGCCGGGTCGTCCATCACGTCGCGCAAGCCGAGGACCAGGGGCGTGCCGCGCTGTTTCAGCAGGTGCAGTGCCGGGCCGACCTCGCCGCGCAGGCCGAGCGGCTCCTTGTCGACGATGAAGAGGTCGGGCCGGTAGATATCGGCGGTGTCGCGGATGATGCGGGTGCGCATCTCCATCGTATGCTCGACATTCACCCGCAGGTTGGCCGAATCGTACTCGCCGGTGTCGATCTGCTTCACCACGCCCGGAATGCGCACGAAGTCGATGCCCGAGCGGAACTCGTAGGAGCCGATGACGGGTGAGCCGGAGACGATCAGCACCGAGACCGAATGGTCGGCCTCGACGATGGCATTGGCGATGGTCCGGCAACGGCTCACATGGCCGAGACCGAAGGAGTCGTGGCTATAGAGCAGCACACGCTTGGACCGGCCGCTTAACGACATGAGGTGCGTCTCCCGTTGCCGAAGCGCCTCCTGCCCCGACCGGTAATGTCTGCGTCGATTATGCCATAAGCCCGGCCCGCCGCGCACCCCTCCCCCTTCGCCACACCCCCCTGCCGTGGTGGCGGCCGCGCCGACCTCGAAAAATCGAATGTAATCAAGGGCCTGATCGCCTATACGGAAGGCGGGATCGCGCTGGCGCGGGTATCTATGGAACGCAGTCTTTTCGCTTATATCTGGCGCTACAGCCGGCCTGAGCAGGTCGTGATCCTGATGCTCGTGGTGCTGGCCCAGGTCTTCTACTTCATGTCGTTGACCGTCCCCAAGGACGTCATCAACAACGGCATCCAGGGCAACGCCTTCAAGCACCACCCGACCATTCCGTTCCTGGTCTGGGAGCTCGACCTTTCCGCCATCCTGCCCGGCAAGGTGATCCGCTTCTTCGACGGCTTCCAGGTCGACCAGCTGCAGTACCTGGTGGTGATGAGTTTCATCTTCCTGGCGGCCGTCATCATCAACGGTCTGTTCAAGAAGACGATCAACACCCAGAAGGGCCGCATGGGCGAGCGCATGCTGCGCCGCCTGCGCTACGAGCTCTACGACCGCATCCTGCGGTTTCCCCCGGCCCATTTCCGCAAGGTGAAGCAGGCCGAGCTCGCCACCATGATCAAGGACGAGGTCGAGCCGCTCGGCGGCTTCATCGGCGACGCCTACGTGCAGCCGATGTTCCTCGGCGGCCAGGCCCTGACGGCGATCATCTTCATCATGCTGCAGAGCTGGACGCTCGGGATCATCGTGATCGTGCTGCTGGCGGCGCAGATGGTGATCATCCCGCGGCTCAGGAAGCCGGTGCTGGTGCTCGGCCGGTTGCGCCAGATCTCGGCGCGGCAACTCGCCGGCCGCATCGCCGAAACCGCCGACGGCGTGAACGAGATCCACGTCCATGGCGCGGCCAACTACGAACGGGCCGACATCTCGGAACGGCTGGGCGTGATCTTCAAGATCCGCTTCGACCTCTACCAGAAGAAGTTTCTCGCCAAGTTCTGGAACAACATCCTCTCGCAGGCCACTCCCTTCGCGATCTACCTGGTCGGCGGCTACTTCGCCATCACCGGCCACATGGATGTCGGCGCGGTGGTCGGCGTGCTGCTCGCCTACAAGGATCTGCCCTCGCCGATCAAGGAGTTGATCGACTGGGACCAGCAGCGCCAGGACGTGCAGATCAAGTACGAGCAGGTGATCGACCAGTTCCAGCCCGAAGGCATGATGCCGCCCGACCTGCAGGCCGTGCCCGAAGGCCCGCCGCCGCCGCTGGGCAAGGAACTCGCCCTGGCCGGCGTCGTGGTCTCCGAAGACGGGCGCGTGAAGCAGCTCGACAGCGTCTCGCTGGTTCTGCCGACGGCGGCACGGTGCGCGGTGATCGGAGGCGCCAGCTCGGGCAAGGACGTGCTGGGCCAGGTGCTGGCGCGCCAGGTCCTGCCGAACGGCGGCTCGGTCAAGATCGACGGCCAGGACTTCTTCCAGATCCCCGAATACGTGCTGGGCGCGCGGCTGGCCTATATCGGCCAGGATACCTACCTGTTTCCGCTGTCGGTCCGGGACAATCTGCTGTTCGGCCTGAAGCTGAGGCCGGTCGTCCCCGCCTCCTACGACGAGGCCGCCAAGCTGCTGCGCGACACCTTCTGGAAGGAATCGGAACGAGCCGGCAATCCGCCCCTCGACCCCAATGCCGACTGGGTCGACTACGAGCTGGCCGGCGCCACCGGCCCGGCCGATCTGTTGCCGTGTATTGTCACGGTGCTGAAGCAGGTCGAGCTCGACGAGGACATCTACTCGCTCGGGCTGCGCGGTACGGTCGACGCCGCAGCGCGGCCCGACCTCGCCGAGAAGATCCTGAAGGCCCGTCACGCCCTGCACGAGCGGCTGAAAGGCGGCGCTTATGCCGGCCTGGTCGAGCCTTTCGACAAGGACCACTACATCCGCAACCTGTCGGTTGCAGAGAACCTGCTGTTCGGCACGGCGGTCGGCAAGCAGTTCGATGGCGACAATATCGCGGCCGATCCCTACGTCCGGTCGGTGCTGCAGGCCACCGATCTCGACGTCGACCTGCAGCGCATGGGTCTATCGATTGCCGAAACCATGGTCGAGCTCTTCTCCGGCCTGTCGCCCGACAATCCGTTGTTCGAGCAGTACAGCTTCATCTCCGCCGACGAGCTGCCCAATGTCCGACTGTTGCTGCAGCGCCTGGGCGGCAAGGGCATCGAGGCGGTGCCCGAGGCCGACCGCACACGCCTGATGACCCTGCCGTTCCGCTACATCGAGGCCCGCCATCGCCTGGGGCTGATCGATGCCGACATGGAGGAGCGCATCCTGCGGGCCCGGCGCACCTTCGCCGAGGGCCTGCCGCCGAGCCTGCACGACGCCGTCGAGTTCTACGATTTCGGCCGCTACAACAGCGCCGCCACCTTGCAGGACAACATCCTGTTCGGGCGCCTGGTCTACGGCCAGGCGCAGGCGGGCGAGCGGATCGGAACCCTGATTGCCGAAGTCCTGGCCGAGCTCGGCCTGCGCGATTCGGTGATCGACGTCGGCCTGGAGTACAATGTCGGCGTCGGCGGCAAGCGTTTGCCGGGAACGCAGCGGCAAAAACTCGGCATCGCTCGTGCGCTGATCAAGCGGCCGCAGCTCGTGGTGGTGAACGAAGCGGTCGCCATGTTCGACGGCCGCACGCAGGATCGCATTCGTGACAACATCCTGGCGACGGCAACGGAGGACGGACGCGGCGTCGTGTGGATCGCCAACCGGGCGAACCAGGCCGAACCGTTCGAGCAGGTCGTCGTCATGCAGGGTGGGCGCATTGCCGCCCAGGGGACGCCGTCGGACCTGGCGGCAAGGGGCGGGCTCTATGCCGAGCTGATGGCATCGGCGTAGCGGATCGAGGAGGACGCGATGAACCTCAACGAGGAAGTCGAGCTGCTGAAGGGTGTACCGATCTTTTCCAAGGTCGAGCAGTCGAAACTGAAACTGCTGGCCTTCACCAGCGAGCGTGTGAACTTCGCGGCGGGCCAGGAGGTCTGCCACCAGGGCGACCCCGGCGACACGATGTACGTGATCCTGGGCGGCATCGCCGACGTGCTGATCGACACCGACAAGGGCCAGATCGTGGTCGCCGAGATGCAGCGCAACAGCTTCTTCGGCGAGATCGCCATCCTGTGCGACGTGCCGCGCACCGCCACCATCAAGGCACGCGAACCGCTGGCCACGCTCAAGATCACCAAGGACATGTTCTATCGCCTGGTCGCGGAATTCCCGCAGATGGCGGTCGAGATCATGCGCGAGCTGGCGCATCGCGTCGAAGACACCAACCAGAAGCTGCGCGCAGCGACGCGGGCGGCGTGACGGGGGCGGCCTGACGGAGCGGCCTGATGGGGCCGCATGAAGAGGCGGCAGCGAGCCGCGGGAGAAAAATGAGTCGTCTCGACAGTTTCATCGCGCGCATGAAGGCGCAGCGCGATTGCCTGAACCATCTGAAGCCCCTCATCGACCCGCTGCCCGGCCCGATTCTCGAGATCGGGCTCGGCAACGGCCGCACCTACGATCACCTGCGCGAGCTCTTTCCCGATCGCGACATCTACGTGTTCGAACGCAAGGTGGCGGCGCATCCCGAGTGCATCCCGCCCGCCGATCGGCTGTTCCTCGGCGAAGCGCGCGACGCGATCCCGCGCGCGGCATCGGTACTGGGTGCCACGGCAGCGCTGATCCATACCGATCTCGGTACCGGCGATCACGCCGCCAACGTCGCCATGGGCCGATGGCTCGGCCCCGCGCTCGATACGCTGGCGGCAAGCGGCGGCTACGTGCTGGCCAACCAGCCGCTCGAGGTCGCGCGCTGGCGCCGACAAGCCGATCCGCCTGAGGTGCCGGCGGATCGATACTTTCTCTATCGCGTGGAGTGAGTGACCTCTCCCGGTGCGGGCTTAGGCCCGCCGATTGACGAGGCGCAGGATCGCCAGCAGGACGACCGCGCCGACCAACGAGCCGATGAAGCCTGCCGGCTGGCCGGCCTGGTAGAGGCCCAGCGCCTGGCCGCCATAAGTTGCAATGACCGCACCGACGATGCCGATCACGGTCGTCATGATGATGCCGTGCGGATTGGGGCCCGGCATGATGAAGCGCGCAAGCAGGCCCACGATCAGGCCAATGACCAAAGTCCAGATGATCGACATATGATCTCCTGATCTCTCTAGGATCTTGTCTTCAGACTTCGAAGGTCGCCGACACCGGCACATGGTCCGATGTCAGCTCCCAGTCTCGCAGATTCACGTCGATATGGTGACTTAAAATCGCCGATCTGAGCGCCGGGCTGGCCAGGATATGGTCGAGCCGGCGGCCGCGGTTGGAGGCGCGCCAGTCGTTGTTGCGGTAGCTCCACCAGGAATAGAGCTTCTTGTCGGCCGGCACGAACTGGCGCGGCACGTCGATCCAGTCGAGCGACGCTTCCAGGCGACCGAACAGCTCGACCTCGACGGGCGTGTGGGACACGATCTTCAGGAGCTGCTTGTGGCTCCACACATCATGCTCCAGCGGTGCAACATTGAGGTCGCCGACGGCGATGCGGCGCAGCCCCTTGCGGGCCCGCGGCTTGGGCTTGCGATCGGCATACCAGCCGGCCATCTCGCGGTAGAAATCGAGCTTGTGCGCGAACTTGACGTTCAGTGCCGGATCGGGAATGTCGCCACCGGCCGGGATATAGAGGTTGTCGAGCAGGATCGGGTCGTCGCCGATATCGAGCGCGACCTCGATGTGCCGGCAGTCTTCCTTGCCGCAACGATGATGTATATTGGTCCCCGAGAACGGCACTTTGGAGACGATCGCCACGCCGTTGTAGGATTTCATGCCTTGGACGAAACGGTGGACGTAACCCAGCTTCTCGAAAGCCGCGTGCGGGAAGAACTCGTCCGGGCACTTGGTTTCCTGAAGACACAGCACATCGGGCTTGCGCATCTTCAGGTAACGTTCGACGTTGGCGATCCGCAGACGGACCGAATTGATGTTCCACGTGGCAATGGTGAGGCTCATTGCCCGGCACTATAGACGATCCGATTGTGAACTCGACGCTACGATCTCGATGAGGGAGACCGGCCATGCAGATGGATGGCGACCAGAGCGGCAACATCGAGGATCGCCGCAGCGACGACAGCGGAGGCGGCCTCGGCGGAGGAATGGGCGGCGGCTTCCCGATCCCGATGGGCGGTGGCGGCGGCACGCTGTTCAAGGGCGGCTTCGGCCTGGTGGCCTTCGTCGTCATTGCCATGATCATGGGCGCCGATCCGGGCTCGATCCTGAGCGATGTGCTGGGCGGCGGCGGTGGCGGCGCCAGCTATGCACCGGCGCCCCCGCCGCGTTCCGCGCAGGCACCGTCGCAATCCGGCGCTTCCTCAGGTTCCAACGTAGGCGACCCCGAAGCGCAGTTCGTCTCACGCGTCCTGAAAAGCACCGAGGACGTCTGGGGCCAGGTCTTCCGCGAGCTGGGCGGGCAGTATCGCGAACCCAAGCTGGTGCTGTTCCGTAACGCCACACAAACCGAGTGCGGCGTCGGCCAGGCCGCGATGGGCCCGTTCTATTGTCCGGCCGACCAGCGGGTCTATCTCGACCTCGCCTTCTTCGACGAGCTGGCGCGCCGCTTCCACGCGCCCGGCCAGTTCCCGCAGGCCTACGTGGTCGCCCACGAGGTCGGACATCACGTGCAGAAGCTGCTCGGCATCTCCGACAAGGTGCAGCAGATGCGCCAGAGCATGAGCCGGCGCGACGGCAATGCGCTTTCCGTGCGCACCGAGCTGCAGGCCGACTGCTTCGCCGGCGTCTGGGCCAACCGCGCCGACAAGGCGCGCGGCGGCAAGATGATCGACGACAAGGATATCGAGCAGGCCATGGCCGCCGCGACGGCGATCGGCGACGACGCGCTGCAGCGTCAAGCGCAGGGCCGCGTCGTGCTCGACAGCTTCACCCACGGCAGCAGCGCCCAGCGCGTCCGCTGGTTCCGCATCGGCCTCGACAGCGGCGACCCGCGCAAGTGCGATACGTTCAGGGCGCAGCAGTTGTAGAAGGTGGTGTCGTCGCGGGCGACGGCAACAGGGTGCTTGTCTTTATCTTCCCCCGGCTCTGCGCTGTCGTGCTCACGCATCGTTCAGGCGTCCTCTCCGCCCATGTAGCGGCTTGGCACAAGCCGCGGAGTGGGGGGAGAGGAGGGGGCCCCATGCGCAGCATGGGGTAGGTGAGGTGGGTCAGAGACCTCTCAACGCGCCCACCATTTCCGTGATCCACGCCCTCACCTTCCCGTTGCTCCGCAACGGGGCCCCTCCTCTCCCACTTCGCGGGAGAGGACAGATGAGCGCGATCTGTGAATCCAACAGCGTCTTTGCGGGGAAGGAGATGATGTGTCCGCCCTGCAGTCGCTTCGGTCCGCGGTCCGCTGATCACACGAGGGTGCAGGTCACCGTCCCGCAGCCATCGACGAAGCCGGCGAGCGTGTCGCCTTTGACCACGGCGGCGACGCCGTCGGGCGTGCCGGTGTAGATCAGGTCGCCGGCGGCCAGCGCCACCAGGCCCGAGAGGTAGGAGATCGTCTCCGGCACGCTCCAGATCAGGGCGTCGAGATCCGACTTCTGGCGGGTCTTGCCGTTGACGTCGAGCTGGATGGTGCCCTTGGCGGGATGGCCGATCTTGGCGGCCGGGAAGATCTCGCCGATCGGCGCGGACTGGTCGAAACCCTTCCCCATGTCCCAGGGGCGGCCCATGTCCTTGGCCTGGTTCTGCAGGTCGCGGCGCGTCATGTCGAGGCCGACGGCATAGCCGAACACATGGTCCAGCGCCTTGTCGACCGGAATGTCCGAGCCGCCGGATTTCATCGCCACGACCAGCTCCATCTCGTGGTGCAGGTTCTTGGTGGCAGGCGGATAGGCGACCTTGGTCGGGTTCTTGGGGTCGGCGCAGATCACGATGGCGTCGGCCGGCTTGGTGAAGAAGAAGGGCGGCTCGCGGTCGGGATCGTGCCCCATCTCGCGGGCATGGGCGGCGTAGTTGCGGCCGACACAGAAGATGCGTCGCACCGGAAACAGGTCGCCGGTTCCGTTGACCGGCACACCGACCGTCGCCGGCGGCGTCACGACATAAGCCATTTCTTCACTCTCCCAATAGCAATCGTTGGCGGGGAAAATCGTTAGCGGGCAGCCGAGATGCGCCGCGGCGAAGGCTCGGGCACGTCGTCGGCGAGCTCTCTGGTCAGAATCCGTCGGTTGGTCGCCACGAGATGGTCTTCCATCACCCGACAGAAGGCTTCGGCATCGTTTGCGGCCAGCGCGTTGATGATTTCGCGATGTGCGGACATGGAATCCTCAAGGGCCGGCGCCTCGCGGAAGGCGCGCCATCGAAACAGATTCAGCTCCTTGTTGATGGCTTTGTAGATCTCGGCCAGCCGCGCATTGCCGGCGATGTCGACCAGGCCGTGGTGGAACTCCTCGTTCAGCGCGTAGTAACGCGGAAGATTGCGCGATGTCGCCTGCTGCTCGATCTTCGCGACCAGCAGGCGCAACGCGGCGAGCTGAGCCGGCGTAATGCGCTCGAGGATCAGCACGTTCAGGTGGCGCGCCAGGACGACCTTGATCTCGCACAGCTCCTCAGCGGAGCGCCGCGAGATCTTGCGCACGAAGACGCCGCGGTTGGTGATGATCTCGACCAGCCCGGCCTGTTCCAGCCGACGGCAGGCTTCGCGGATCGGCGCCCGGCTCAACCCGTTGCTATCGCTCAGCGCCTTTTCGTTGATCGGATCTCCCGGTTTCAAGGTGCCATCCATGATCATCCGCTCGAGCTCGTCGAAGACGAGCGAGACAAGGGACGGCCGCTTGGCGATTTTCAGCGTGGTCATGTCGGGCCGCACACTAGTCGATTGACAGGATTTGGTAAATTATAGATTGTCGACAATTCGCAATTTCAGACAGAAGGAGACGCGCATGATCGTCGGCATCGACCACATCGAACTCGTCGTCAAAGACGTGAAGGAATACGTCGAGTTCTATCAAAAGCTCGGGTTCAAGCTGCTGACCTGGACCGACCATCACGGCGGTTCGGCCGAGCTTCAGCTGCCCGGCGAGAATCAGCCTATTTTCGAGATTCACGCGGTGATGACCGAGGAGAATCCCGGCATCAACCACATCTCGTTCAAGGTCGTCGACATCGACAAGACCCATGCCGAGCTCGTCGCCAAGGGCGTGAAGTTCCACAAGGACGTCCATCCGTCCCGCGCCACCGGCCGCAAGAACGCGCTGCTGCGCGACCCTGACGGCTGGCGCCTGCAGCTGAGCGACGCCAACCGCGGCGACCCCGAGCCGGGCCGGAGCTGACGCCACCCCTCCCAGCGACGAGGCCCCAGTGGCAGTCCAGGCGGACGACATCCTGCTGAGCATCGAGGATCTGCACACTTACTTCTTTGTCGACGGCAACGTCGCCAAGTCGGTAAGGGGCGTGGATCTGTCGCTCGGCAGGGGCCAGACGCTGGGCCTCGTCGGCGAGTCGGGCTCCGGCAAGAGCGTGACCGCGCAATCGATCCTGCGCCTGATCCAGCAGCCGGCCGGCCGGATCGTGCAGGGTCGGATCGTTTTCGAAGGAACGGACCTGGCGTCGATCGCGGAGGAGGAGATGCGCCGCATCCGCGGCAACAGCATCTCCATGATCTTCCAGGAGCCGATGACCTCGCTCAACCCCGTCATCCGCATCGGCGAACAGATCGCCGAGGTCGTGCGACTGCATCGGGGACTGCCTGCCAGGGAGGCCCTGGACTATGCGACCGACATGCTCGCCAAGGTGGGTATCGCCGAACCGGCACGTCGGATCGCACAGTTTCCCCACGAGCTCTCGGGAGGCATGCGCCAGAGAGTCATGATCGCCATCGCGCTGTCCTGCGCGCCCAGGATGCTGATCGCCGACGAGCCGACGACGGCGCTCGACGTCACCATCCAGGCACAGATCCTCGATCTGATGCGCAGTTTGCAACGCGAATCGGGTATCTCCATCCTGCTGATCACCCACGATCTCGGCGTCGTGGCCGAGATGGCCCACCGCGTCGCGGTCATGTACGCCGGGCAGATCGTCGAGCACGCCGACGTCGCCACGCTGTTCGAACGGCCGCTGCATCCCTACACCGAAGGCCTGCTGGCGTCGGTCCCCGGATTGGACCGGGCGCCGACGCCGGACAGGATGCTGCCTGCCATCGCCGGCACGGTTCCAAACGTGCTCGACCTGCCGCCTGGCTGCGCGTTCCAGGACCGCTGCCCGAAGGTCCACGATCGCTGCCGCCGCGAGGAGCCGCCGCTCGCCACCGTCGAATTGCGACACGACGCGAGGTGCTGGCTCCATGTCGTCTAGTGCGCTGATCACGATCGACGGGCTGCAGAAGTATTTTCCCGTCAGGACGACGCTGTTCCGTCGCAGCATCGAGCAGGTCAAGGCCGTCGACGGCGTCAGCCTGACGGTCCGCACGGGCGAGACGCTGGGGCTGGTGGGCGAGTCCGGCTGCGGCAAGAGCACCTTGGGCCGCTGCCTGCTGCGGCTCGAGGAACCCACCGGCGGCAAGATCTTGTTCGACGGCCACGACGTGCTGTCGCTGGGCAAATCGGCCCTGCGTCGCCTGCGTCGCGACATGCAGATCATCTTTCAGGACCCTTACTCGTCGCTCAATCCGCGCAAGTTCGTCGGCGCGATCATCGGCGAGGCGTTTCGCGTCCATGGCCTGCACAAGGGCCCGGAAAGGCGGCGCAAGGTCGAGGAGTTGCTGTCGCTCGTCGGGCTGCGCCCGGAGCACTACGATCGTTATCCGCACGAATTCAGCGGCGGCCAGCGCCAGCGCATCGGCATCGCCCGAGCCCTGGCCCTCAATCCGAAATTCATCGTCGCAGACGAGGCGATCTCCGCCCTCGACGTCTCGATCCAGGCGCAGATCCTCAATCTGCTGGTCTCGCTGCAGAAGCGCTTTGGTCTCACCTACATCTTCATTTCACACAATCTCGGGGTCGTCCGTCACGTCAGCGATCGCGTCGGCGTCATGTATCTCGGCCGGATCGTGGAGCTGGCACCGACGGCCTCGCTCTACGCCGCCCCTCAGCATCCCTACACCGAGGCCCTGCTGTCGGCGGTGCCGAGACTGAGCGCCAGCGTAGGGATCCTGGGCGGCGGCCAGCGCATCGTCCTGGCCGGCGACCCGCCGTCACCGCTCAGTCCGCCCTCGGGCTGTGCCTTCCATCCGCGCTGTCCCCATCGCCAGGATATCTGCGCCCGCGAGGCGCCGCCGCTCCAGGAGCGCACGCCCGACCGTGCCGTCGCCTGCCACTTTCCGCTCAACCTCGCATCCGCGTTGCCGCGTCCCGATGGGAAGTGACGTGCGGCCATCCGGATCCCCACGAAGGAGATTACGATGCCATCGCGCCGCCTGCCCGCGTCGAGACGCCGAATCCTTGCGATGCTGGGGGCTGCCGCGACGGGCGTCGGTACGGCACCGATCGCCTTCTCCTCGGCCCGCGCCCAGGCCGGCAAGACGGGCGGCGGCACCATGGTCGTTGCGCTGCCGGGCGATGTCGAGGTCATCAACTCCTCGATCACGACCGACATCTCGTCGAGCAACATGTGCGGCCAGGTCTACAGCACCGTCGTGCGGCTCGACGACGAGGGCAACGTGCAACCCTATCTCGCCCGGCAGTGGGAGATATCGCCCGATGGCCTCACCTACACCTTCCGGTTCTTCGACGGCATCACCTGGCACGACGGCAAGCCGTTCACCGCCGAGGACGTCACCTGGGGCCTCTGGAACGTCAATCGAAAGTACAACGGCCCCGCATCCGGTCTGTTCGAGGCCGTCGAGCAGATGACGGCAGTCGACAAGCTCACCGCCGTCTTCAAGCTCAAGTACCCCTATCCGCCGCTGCTGCGCGGCCTCGCCTACTTCAACAGCTCGACGATCATTCCCAAGCACATCTTCGATACCGGCGAGGATCCGCGGAAGAATCCGGCCAACCTCAAGCCCGTCGGCACCGGCCCCTTTGTCTTTCGCGAGTACCGCAAAGGCAGCCACGTCACCTTCGTGCGCAACCCGAAGTTCCACCTCGAGGGCCGGCCCTTTCTCGACCGGCTGGTGTTCCAGGTCGTCCCCAACGAAGCGGCGCGGGCGCTGGCGCTGGAGAAGGGCGACATCGATTTCATCCCTTACTACGCCATGTCTCTGGCGGAGGTGGAGCGCCTCAAGGGCAACCCCAAGGTGAAGATCGCGATCGCCAAGCGCCAGATCGCCGGCCAGTACATGGCCTTCATCAACACGCGCAACGCCCCGCTCAACAACAAGGAAGTGCGGCAGGCGCTCTATTACGCGATGAACCGCGACGAGATGCTGACCAAGGCCGGCTTCGGTTTCGGCAAGATTTCGGCCGGTCCCATCTCCTCCGAACAGCCGATCTTCTATACCGCCGACGGCCGCCCCTACCCCTACGACCCGGCGCGCGCCGAGAAGATGCTGGACGAGGCAGGGTTTCCGCGCGGCCCGTCGGGCAACCGGTTCGCGCTGCGCGTCAGCTTCTCGCAGTCCGAGGCGCCGTTGAACAACGTGGCGCGCCTGATGCGCACCTATTTCGCCAGGATCGGCGTCGATCTCAAAGTCATGGGCATGGATCCCGCGGCCTGGCGCGATTCGGCGTTCCGCAACTGGGACTTCGACCTCACCATGGGCACCTACGCGACCGGCCCCGATCCGGCGATCGGCGCCGAGACCTTCTACATCTGCCGCAGGATCGAGAAGATTCCGGGACGCAACGCCTCGGGCTACTGCAACCCCAAGCTCGACGAGCTGTTCGCCGCCGCGGCGCAGGAGCTCGACGAGAAGAAGCGCGTCGCGCTCTACCACGAAGCCACCAAGATCCTGGCCGAGGACGTGCCGCACTTCTGGCTTTGGGATCGCTACTATCCCGTCGCCTTCAATGCCGGCCTGACCGGCTTGCCGGGCGATCCGACGGGCTACGGGCCGTTCGACCAGACGCGCTGGATCAAATAGGCGCCGATGACCCTCTATCTCCTGCAGAGGCTGCTCTACCTGGTTCCGCTGCTGCTGGGCGCGGTGACCATCGTGTTCGTCCTCGTCCACATGGCGCCAGGCAATCCGGTCGACTACATCATCGGCGAATCGGGCGCGGACAAGGAGATGATCGCGCGCCTCACGGCCGACATGGGGCTGGACCGCCCGCTCTACATCCAGCTCCTGCGCTATCTCGGACAAGTCGCGACGGGCAATCTCGGATACTCGTTCGTGTCGAACATGCCGGTTCTCGAGCTGATCCTCGACCGGCTGCCGGCGACCCTGCTGCTGATGGCCAGCCAGCTCGTCTTCTCGATCTCGCTGGGGGTGGGCCTCGGCGTTCTCTCGGCACGGCGGCCGAACTCGCTGCTCGACAACTCGATCACAGTGTTCTCCTTGGCGAGCTTCGCCGTTCCGGTATTCTGGCTGGGCCAGCTGCTCATCCTGGGCTTCGGCTACTATCTCGACTGGCTGCCCATTCAGGGCATGGTCGACTTGCGCGCCGGATATACAGGCTTCGACCTCGTCCTCGATGTCGCCCGCCACATGGTGCTGCCGGTTCTGACACTGACTTTATACAACCTGGCGCTGATCCTGCGCCTGACACGCGGCAGCATGCTCGAGGTCGTCGGCCAGGAATATGTCAAGGTCGCCCGCGCCAAGGGACTGTCGGAGAATACCGTGATGATCAAGCATGCGCTGCGCAATGCGCTGCTGCCGGTCGTCACGGTGGTCGGTCTGGAGTTTCGCGCGCTGATTGCCGGCGCGGTGCTCACCGAAACCGTCTTCGCCTGGCCCGGCCTCGGCCGACTGACGTTCGATGCCATCCATGCGCGCGACTATCCGCTGCTGATGGGGATGTTCATCTTCATCTCCGTGCTGGTGGCCGTCGGCAACCTGGTCACCGATCTCCTGTACGCGCTGCTCGATCCGCGCATCCGCTATCGATAGATCCAGAAGGCCGAGACGATGATTCCCGCAAGAGCGAAGCCTTCGCGCCAGGTATGGATGCGCTTCCGCCGCAAGAAGACGGCGGTGTTCGGTCTGGCCGGAGCGGCGGCTTTCGTGATCGTCGCCCTGTTTGCGCCGCTGCTGGCGCCCTACGGCACGATGGATCTCGGGACGTCGTTCCAGCCGCCCGGCGGCGAGCACCTGCTCGGGACCGACAGTCTCGGCAGCGACGTCTTGAGCAACATGATCTACGGCACCCGGACATCGTTGATCGTGGGTCTGTGCGCCGTCGTGACGTCCAACATCATCGGGCTGACGATCGGATCGCTCGCCGGATATTTCGGCGGCCGCACCGACAACGTCCTGATGCGGATCACCGAGATGTTCCAGATCCTGCCGCAGTTCTTCCTGGCGATCATCGTGGTGGCGCTGTTCGGATCGAGCATATGGAACATCGTGTTCGTCATCGGCATCCTCACCTGGCCGGTGACGGCGAGGCTGCTGCGCGCCGAGTTCCTCTCCTTGCGCAAGCGCGAGTTCGTCGATGCCGCGCGGGCGCTCGGCATGTCGGACTTCGACCTGATCGTGCGCGAGATCCTGCCCAACGCGCTGCCGCCGATCATCGTCAACGCCAGCTTGCAGATTTCCGGCGCCATCCTGCTCGAGGCGAGCCTCAGCTTCCTGGGCCTCGGTGATCCCGACGCCATGAGCTGGGGCGTCATGCTCCACAACGCGCAGGAATACTTCAACCGCGCCTGGTGGATGGCGGCTTTTCCCGGCATGGCCCTGTTCGTGACGACCCTGGCCTTGAATCTGACCGGCGACGGGCTGAACGATGCCCTGAACCCGCGGCTCAGGACCTAGAACGGCTTGCGTCCTAGTAGAACCGCTTTGGTCGAAGGCGCGATGCCATAACCGCCGCTTTCTCCGGCGCGGGCAACCCTCTATGAAGGGCGCGGAGCCCTGAAAAATGACCGACGAGAATGTCCTGATCGTGCAGGCCGATTCGGCCGAAACCTCGCTCGCCACAGCGCGTCTGGGAGCGCGCAGCTGGCGCTGCACGCTGGGCGCAGGCGGCGTGCGCGAGGACAAGGTCGAAGGCGATGCGGCAACTCCTGCCGGTGAGTTTCCGCTGCGGAGGGTCTACTTCCGCAACGACAAGCTCGTTCTGCCCAAGACCGGCCTGCCCGCCCGGCCGATCAACGAGCACGATGGCTGGTGCGACGACCCGCGTGCCCCCACCTACAATCGCCTGGTCCATATTCCCAACGAGTGGAGCCACGAGAAGATGTGGCGCGATGACGGGCTCTACGACCTCGTCGTCGTGGTCGGCTACAACGACGATCCGCCCGAAGGCGAATGGGGCAGCGCCATTTTCCTCCACATCGCGCGCGAGGATTACAGCCCGACCCAGGGCTGCGTGGCCTTCTCCCGCGACGATCTCCTGGAACTGCTGCCCCTGCTCGGCCGCGAAACGCGGCTACGCGTGCTGTCTCATCCCGCCAGTGACGACAAGCCGGCGGCGTCGACCGAAGACAACGACATGAAGCAGTTCGACAATTTCGACGAACGGGATTGGTAGTCAGCCGACCACGCGGCCGATGGCGCGAGCCGTGTAGTCGACCAGCGGGATGATGCGGGCGTAGTTCAGCCGCGTCGGGCCGATGACGCCGATGGCGCCGAGGATGCGCTCCTGCGAATCGCGAAACGGTGCGACGACCATCGAGCATCCGGTATTGGCAAACAGCGGATTGTCCGAGCCGATGAAGATCTGCACGCCCGAGGCGACGTTGGCGAGCTCGAGCAGGCGCACGAAGCTCTCGCCGCGCTCCAGCGCATCGAACAGCAGCCGCACGCGCTCGAGATCTTCGATCGCGGTGATGTCTTCGAGCAGCCGCGCCTGGCCGCGCACGATCAGCGCGCCGCCGGCACCCGGCTCGCCGGCCCAGGTGGCGAGCCCCGATTCGATGACGCGAGCGGTGAGGTCGTTCAGCTCGGCGCGCTTCAGCTTCAGATCCTCGAGGATCAGCCGCCGTGCCTCGTCGAAGGTCCGCCCGCTCAGCCGCGCATTCAGGTAGTTGCTGGCTTCGGTGAGCGCCGACGGCGGCATGCCGATCGGGGTGTCGATCACGCGGTTCTCGACATGGCCCGACTGGGTCACCGTCACCACCAGCGCGCGGCCGGGGCCGAGATTGACGAACTCGATATGCTTCAGCGGCAGCTCGGTCTTGGGCGCCATCACCAGGCCGGCGCAGCGCGACAGGCCCGACAGCAGCGTCGTCGCCTGCTCCAGCGCCTCGGTGACGCTGCGGCCCACGGTGGCGCAGCGCGCCTCGATCGATTCGCGCTCCTCCTCGGAGAGGTTGCCGACTTCGAGCAGGCCGTTCACGAACAGGCGCAGGCCGGCATCGGTCGGCAGGCGGCCGGCCGAGGTGTGCGGCGCATAGAGGAGGCCGGCATCCTGCAGGTCGGCCATGATGTTGCGGATGGTGGCCGGCGACAGCGTCTCGGTGAGCTTGCGGGTGAGCGCCCGCGAGCCGACCGGCTCGCCGGTCTCGACATAGCCCTCGACGACCAGGCGCAGCACTTCGCGCGCCCGTTCGTTCAACTCCGCGACCGAGGCCGCCGTCCGCTGCCCCGTCGGAGTCTCCGCCAGCCCGCCGCCCTGAATGCCGATACGATGGATCGCCATGGTGAAAAATGTAGGTAGGGCGGCCATTGCGGTCAATGAAGGCCGGCGTTACACCGGCCGCCCGCCCATTTTCGGGCCGCCCGCTCAGTCCGCAGGAGATCGCCCGATGCGCCCGTCCGGCCGCGCCCCCGACCAGCTTCGCCCGGTTTCGCTGGAACCGGGCTTTTCGCGTCATGCCGAGGGATCCTGCCTGGTCAAGTTCGGCGACACCCACGTGTTGTGCACCGCCTCGGTCGACGAAAGGGTTCCGCCCTGGATGCGGAATTCCGGCAAGGGCTGGGTCACGGCCGAGTACGGCATGCTGCCGCGCTCGACCCACACGCGCACGGATCGTGAAGCCGCGCGGGGCAAGCAATCGGGCCGTACCCAGGAGATCCAGCGCCTGATCGGCCGGTCGCTGCGCGCCGTGGTGAACCTGCAGGCGATGGGCGAGCGCCAGATCAACATCGACTGCGACGTGCTGCAGGCCGACGGCGGCACCCGCACCGCCAGCATCACCGGCTCCTGGGTAGCACTGCATTTCGCCTTCGAGCGCCTAGTCAAGGAAGGCAAGCTGGCGGCAAACCCGATGACCGGCCAGGTCGCCGCGGTATCCTGCGGCCTCTGGGAAGGCAAGGCCGTGCTCGACCTCGACTATCCCGAGGATTCCAAGGCGGAGGCCGACGCCAACTTCGTGCTGACCGGCAGCGGCGGCATCGTAGAGGTGCAGGGAACCGCCGAACAGGATCCGTTCAGCGAGGCTCAGTTCCTCGAACTGCTTGGCCTCGCCAAGAAAGGCATCGCCGAACTGACCGGTTTGCAGCGCGCTGCGGTCGGGAAGGCGTGATGGCACGCCGCTTCACCTTGCCGAAACTGGTCGTGGCGACCCACAACCGCGGCAAGGCGGGCGAGATTCGCACCATGCTGGCGCCGTTCGGCGTCGAGATCGTCTCGGCCGGCGAGCTCGGCCTCGCCGCCCCCGAAGAGACCGGCTCGACCTTCGAGGAGAACGCCACCATCAAGGCGCTGACCGCCACACGCGCCAGCGGCCTGCCGGTGCTGGCCGACGATTCGGGCCTCAGCGTCCACGCCCTCGACGACCAGCCCGGCCTCTACACCGCCGATTGGGAAGGCCCGACACGCGATGCCATGGTCGGCATGCGCCGTATCCAGGACGAGCTCGCCGCCCGTGACGTGCCGCGGTCCGACGCCGCCCGCACAGCGACCTTCCATTGCGTGCTGGTGCTGGCCTGGCCGGACGAGCACCGTGAGCTGTTCCACGGCACGCTCGACGGTTCGATCGTCTGGCCGCCGCGCGGCAATGGCGGCCACGGCTACGATCCCTGCTTTCAGCCCACGGGCGACAGCCGCACCACGGCCGAAATGTCCGATACCGAGAAGAACGCCATCAGCCACCGCGGCCGCGCCTTCCGGATGATGGTCGAGGCCTGCTTCGGATGAGGACAACGCCTCTGGAGCGGCTTGCGCCAAATTGGAACCGCTTTGCGGTTCCAATTTAGCGGAAACGCGTTGTGTCGGACGTCTCCGCCTTCGGCATCGCGCCGTCGACTGATTCCAGTCGACGACGCGATGCTCTAGGCGTTTATGTTCATTGGCCCTTCTGCAAAGCGAAGTGCCCCTACTGCGACTTCAACAGTCACGTCAGGAACGGCATCGAGCAGACGCGCTGGCGCGCGGCGCTGCTCGCGGAGCTCGAACACGCCGCGCGCGAAGCGCCCGGTCGCCGGGTCGAAACGATGTTCTTCGGCGGCGGCACGCCGTCGTTGATGGAGCCTGCGACGGTCGCCGCGCTGATCGCCCGGACCAGGCAACTGTGGGATACCGCCCCCGATCTCGAGATCACGCTCGAGGCCAACCCGACCTCGGTCGAGGCTGGCCGCTTTGCCGAACTGGCCGACGCCGGCGTCAATCGCGTTTCGCTCGGCTTGCAGGCGCTCGACGCCGCGGCGCTCAGGTTCCTCGGCCGCGAGCATTCCGTCGACGAGGCGCTGGCTGCCCTGCAGACCGCACGACAGCATTTCGCGCGCTATTCCTTCGACCTGATCTATGCCCGGCCCGGCCAGACTCCAGAGGCCTGGGCGGCCGAACTCGATCGCGCACTCGAACTCGCCGGCGAGCATCTCTCGCTCTATCAGCTCACCATCGAGCGCGGCACGAAGTTCTTCACCGAGCATGCCCGCGGTACCTTCGCCCTGCCGCCCGAAGACGATGCCGCCGCGATGTACGAGCATACCCAGGCCCGCCTCGCCCAAACCGGCCGGCCGGCCTATGAGATCTCCAACCATGCCCGGCCGGGGGCTGCCTGCCGCCATAATTTGATCTATTGGCGGTATCAGGATTACGTCGGCGTGGGGCCGGGTGCCCATGGTCGCTTTGCCGCCGGAACCGCCAAGCAGGCGACGCGGCGCGCGAGCGGGCCGGAAGCCTGGCTGGAGGCCGTCGAGCGGGAGGGCCACGGCACGGCGGAGACGGCATCTGTCGAGGGTCGCGATCTGGTGGAGGAGGCGTTGATGATGGGACTGCGGCTGGCCGACGGCATCGACCGCACGAGCTTTGCCGCCGTCACCGGCGCCGACCCCGTCGAAGCGCTGGGCGAGGCGAAGCTGGCGCCGCTGGTCGCCGCAGGCTTTCTCGAGATTTCGCCGGGGTATCTGCGCGCCACGTCGGCCGGACAGCAACGGCTGAACGCTCTTTTGCAGCGGCTCATCGCATGAGGACGGACGCGAGCGCTCGGCCGCGAAAGCGCGCCGCATGAAGAAGCCGCTGGCGATCTTCCTCGCCCTGCTGGCGGGCTTGTCGAGCGCCGCCGCGCAGCAACCGCCGTCACAATCCACGCCGGCGCAA
>MKRV01000131.1 GCA_001897995.1 Alphaproteobacteria bacterium 65-37
CCTGACCCTGTCCGATGACGGCCGAGATCGACTGGCCGTGCGCCACGTCCTGCCAGCCGACCCAGCTCTGTGCGTTCTTGTCGAACAGCCGCACCAGGTCGGCATCGAAATCCGACTGCAACGTCTGCTGCGCGAATCGCGCTGTCCAGGCATAGGGAACGGCAATGGGGTTGCCGAGCGCGATGTTCTGCGTCCCGACGGTCAGCTGCACATCGATGCCCGCCGCGACCACGTTTGCCTGAATCAGCAAGGTCTGGTCGATGCCGCTCTTCCAGCCGCCCGACCCGTCGGCGACGACGACGTCTGGCGAGTCGGCATAGTAGGTTTGGTGATGGGCGATCTCGGTCAGCGCGCGGGCCAACAGGGTGCCGTTGGGTGTGCCGAGCCCCGACACGAGATCGTAGCCGGGCGTGGCCGTGTAGCCGTAGCCGGTCACCGAGATCGCCTGGCCGTCGCTCGTGTAGGGGCCGCCCATCGTGAAGGATGAGGTGTTGTTGCCGATCGTCACGTCGTTGAACGAAGCCGCCTTGATCGCCGAGGCGGTGTAGAGCAGGTCGTTCATGAAGCCGAGCTGCGGCAGGCCCTGATCCTGAAAGATGGCGTCGAACTGCGCGACCAGCGCCGCCCAGAACGGCGCCGAGGCGCTGGTGCCGCCACTGCCTGACAAGCCCTGCATGTCGCTGCCCGGCACGATCCAGAAACTGTTGCCGCCGGCATTGGCCGAGACGTCGGGAACGCCGCGGCCCGGCAGATGGCTGGGGTCGCTAGTCGTCGGCAGCAGGCCATAGGCCGTCTGGTACCACGGTACCGGCCGGCTGGTGTCGACGCCGCCCGTGCCGGCGTTGTTCGAGAGATAGCCCGAGCCGCCGGTATTGGCGATGTTGGTGCCCGAGACGTAATACTGGTTCCAAACCGTCTCGACGAAGGTCTTGACGTCGGTGAGGCCACCGACCGGCGATTGGATGAGACCGCCTGAGACGAGCTGCCAGATCGTCGCCAGGTCGCCGGCCGTGGCCTTGTCGACGAAGGGTTGCAGGGTCGGATCGCTCGACGCCTTGTCGCCCAAGGTGACCGAGGTGCCGCCGACCATCAGGCTGTAGGGGCTGGAACGGCTGGTCGAGGTGTTGGTGAGGCCGTTGCCGAACTTGTAGGACGAGCCGCCGTCGCCGGTGGAGTTGATCGCCGTAATGTTGCGCAGCGCCGCGTCGGTGAAGAGCTGGTCGGCGGCGTTGCGGAACGGCGAGTTCGGCGCCATGAACTCGGCGAAGCCGAAGGACGAGGTCACGACCTGGGGCGCGTTGACGGTATCCCACAGCGCCGACTGCCAGGCGGTGTAGGGATTGCTGCCGGCGCCGGCGGCCGTGCCCGATCCGGCATAGATCGCGAGCTTGCTGTTCGGCGTCACGGTCGCGGCAATGCCGACATCGAGCGCGCGTTCGCCACCGGCGCCGGAGATGAAAGCCTGGCCGCCGCCGGCCACGGTCGTGACGGCGGCACCGGTCGGCACGCCGGCTGTCGTGCGGTACTGGTCGAGCGCGGCCTGGAAGCCCACGCCGGCATCGTCGCCCGCCAGCGCCGTGCCGATGCCCGGCTCAATCAGGCCGATCGTGCCGGTCGGCACGCTGGACCCGAGCGGCATCTTGTAGGTGGTCTGGCCGATCTGCTGCGGATAGCCCTGGCTTGGCACCGGCACGCCGTTACCCGGGCTCTGCCAGCCTTCATTTAGTCCGATGCCGGTGGTGGTGGCAGGATTGGCCACCATGCTGCCGAACCGGTTGGTGTCGAACCACAGGCCGGAGACGCCGTTGTTGGCCAGCGATGTCGGCAGCGAGAGGTTGCCTGTCCAGGACCAGCCGCCACTGCCGTCGGCCGTCGCAGCCACCAGTTGGGCCTGCGGGCCGAACAGGGTGGAGAAGCTCTCCTGCGTCACTTGCACCCAGATGGTGCGCGATTCGGCCGAGGAGACGTAGCCGTTCGTTGCGTCGACCTGATCGACTGTCTTGATGCCGAGATCCGCCAGTGCGGCCAGCGCGTTGTTGTACTGCGTCTGATCGGCGCCGTAGGTCGACCACAAGGTGCCATTGTCAGTGAGCGTCTTCAGTTCCTTCTGGCGCTCGCCCCAGCTCTTCTCCAGCAGCGCCGTCGGGTCGTTGGCGCGGTCGAGCACCAGCGCGACGTTGAGCGTGACCGGACCGGTGATGACGGCGCCGCCCGGCGGGTCGCTGGTGTTGCTGCGCCAGCTCGCATAGTCGAGGTAGCTCGAGCTGGCGAGCTCCTGGTAGGTCGGATGGAACGAGTAGTCGCCGGCCTCGAACGTCGCGCCGTTGGCGACGGTGATGGTCTCGCTGATCGACTGGTCGGCCGACGTAACCTTCCAGTGCGTGTCGTCGACCTTGGTGAAGGTTGCCCCCTGGGCAGCCGTGCCGTAGCCGAAGAACTGAAGTGTGTCGCCCTGGTCGCGTACGAAGTCGACTATTATGTCATCGTTCGCCTGGCCGATGGTGAACTGGAAGATGTCGGCGCCCGTGCCGCCGGTCAGGACGTCGAGCCCGGCGCCACCGTCCAGCACGTCGTTGCCGTCACCGCCGAACAGGATGTCGTTGCCGGCGCCTCCTTGCAGCGTGTCGTTGCCGGCGAGGCCATAGAGCTGATCGTCACCGGCATTGCCCTGCAGCCGGTCGTTGCCGGTGCCGCCGAGCAGGGTGTCGTTGGCACTGCCGCCGATCAGCAGGTCGTTGCCGGCGCCGCCATCCAGGGTCGAGGCGACGTTGGAGGCCTTGATGGTGTCGTTGCCGGCGCCGCCCGTGGCGCTCTCGACCACGGTTTCGAAGGCGATGCCGATATTGTTCACCTTGCCGCCGGCCGAGGAGAAGGTGCCGGGCGTGAGATCGATCCTGGCGTCCTGGCTGAAGCCCGAGAGGTCGAGCTTGTTGTTGGTGCCGTGGCTCCAGACGGTGATGACGGCGGCCGGATTGTTGCCCGTACCGAAGTCGTAGATGCTCTTGAGGTATCCAGTGAAGCTCGAGTTGAACCCGAAGGTCTGGTTGCCGGCGAAGGTGTCGTTGGTCGAGACACCGTAGAGCCGCTGGATGGCGAGGATGTCGAGCATCTGCGGCGACAGCGGCTGGTACTGGTCGTAGGTCGGCGTCAGGCCCCAGCTTGCGCGTACCGTGTAGTCACCATAGTAGCGCGTCGCCGGATCGTCGGCGGCGATATACGACATGATCGACCACAGCTTGGTATCGTAGGCGTTGAACTGCTGCTGGTAGCCGTTGACGGCGCCGTTGTAGGGGCCGGAATGGCCGAGGCCGATAATGTGGCCGAGCTCGTGGATCACCGTCGAATAAGGATAGCCGCCCTTGGTGTTCGAGTTGGCGTCGAGCGGACCGTAGCCGCTGAGGGTCGTGTCGATGGTGACGATCGCGCCGCTGGCCGGCGCCTGGACAACTTGGTCGCTGCCGACCGGCAGGTAGGTGCTGCTGTTGAAACTGGCATAGGCCAGTTTGACCGGCAGCCGCTGCAGCGTGATGTTGGCCGAGGCCGCATCGTCGGCCAGCGAGAAGGTGATGTTGGCCAGCCCCGCCCATTGCGAGAAAGCGCCAGCCCAGATGTCCTTCTCGGTGTTGGACCATTCGGCGGCGGGATCGAACCTGTATTTGACGTTGCCGCCGGCCGTTCCCGGCGTGGGATCGCCCCATTTGATGGCCTGGGCAACGGTCTGATAGCCGACCGGAACCTTGCCGTCGTACGTGTAGTACGAGGTGGCGGCGATCTTGTTGGCGTCGTCGACGCCCGAGAGAAATGTGACGATGGAGTCGTAGGAGCCGAAATTCGCCATTACCGCGACGCCTCTGCAAATTCCTGGGCTGGGTCGCGACGCTATTCACAGCGAGTGCGATGGTCAATCACCAGCCGACCATGAAGTGCCCAAAATGGGCGTTTTCCCGACGTGTTTCGTGTCGTCCCGAACGGAGCTAGGGACGACGCGCTGTTGTGGCGGCGCAGTCCCTCTACACCAGCCAGCCGTGGCCCGAGGCACTCGTGAAGTCGAGCTGGACGATGAGATCGTTGAAGTCGCGATCGCCGCCGCCGGCCGTGTCTTCCCAGCCCCAGGTGTTGGCGCCGTAGTTCCAGAGATGACCAAGTCCCTCGGTGCTACCTGGGCCGCCCTGCTGCGCATTGGCTTGGCTGAAGGCCCAGAAGACATTGCCGCTCGAGTTGTTGGTGAGCTGCATGGCGATGAAGTCGCCTGAATTCACGTGGGTGATCTGGGCCTGGCTGTAGAGGCCATAGCCCGGTCCATCGATCGCCGTGCCGCCGGCCTGCCCATCTTGCAGCGTGGCGTACATGCGGGCAGCGGCCGCTGCTGCGTAGCCGGCATCGCCGGGATTGAGCGTGCCGATCTTCCCGGAATAATCGTCGACCTTGTAGAAGGAGACCGAGAGATTGTCCTCGCCGTTCTGGCGGATGCGCACGACGGCGTTCTGGTCGTTGGCTTTCCCTGCTGTTTCGGCCACCGCGACGGCGCGGGCGAGGTGCACAGTGCCGTCGCCGCCCGCGAAATCCGCGAAGCCGTAGTCGCTGGTGTAGCCGGCTTGCGCGGCCTTGCCGGCGTCGTTGCCGATGGTGATCGAGACCGACGATCCCGCCGCGACATCGGTCTGCACCAGCAGACCGTGGCTCGCCTTGTCGAACATGCGCACCAGGTCGGCGTCGAAATCCGACTGCAGCGACTGCTGCGCCATGCGCGCCGTCCAGGCGAACTGGTCGGTGAGGTCGCTGACATAGTTGTCGCTCTGGTCGCCCAGGGTGAACTTGATGGCGGTGCCGGCTTTGGCCGTCGTCGCCTGGATCAGCACGCTCTGTGCCGCGCTGCCGGTGGTCCAGCCGCCGCCGCTCACCGCATCGAGCAGGCTCGGTGCATCGGCATAGGATGTCTGGTGGTGCGCAATCTCGGTCAGCGCGCGGGCGAGCAGGGTGCCGTTGGGCGAGCCGAGGCCGCTGGTGAGATCGTAGCCGGGACCGGACGAATAGCCGAAGCCGGTCGGCGTGATCGGCTGGCTGTCGCTGGTGTAGTCGCCGCCCAGGGTGAACGAGGAGGTGTTGTTGCCGAAGGTGATATCGTTGAACGACGCGATCTTGATGGCCGAGGCGTTGTAGAGCAGGTCGTTCATGAAGCCGAGCTGCGGCAGGCCCTGGTCCTTGAAGATGGCGTTGAACTGCGCGGTGAGGGCTGCCCAAAACGGTGTCGCCGCGCTGGTGCCGATGTCGCCCTGGAGATCCGTGAAGTCGCTGTTCGGCACGTACCAGGTCATGTTGCCGCCGGCATTGGCCGAGACGTCGGGAATGCCGCGGCCCGGCAGATGGCTGGGGTCGCTGGTCGTCGGCACGAGGCCGTAGTTGGTCTGGTACCACGGCGTCGGCTGGCTGGGATCGACGCCGCCCGCGCCGGTGTTGTTCGAGAGGTAACCCGAACCGGCAGGATTGTTGAACGTCGTGTCATCGAGGTAGTAGCGGTTCCAGATCGCCTCGACGAAGGTTGAGTGGGCATCGAGCCCGCCGACCGGCGACTTGGTGAGGCCGCCGGCGATCAGTTGCCAGATCGTCGCTTCGTCGCCGGCCGTGGCTTTGGCGACCACGGATTGCAGGGTCGCGTCGTGCTGCGCGGCGTTGCCGGTGCCGACGGAGGTGCCTCCCACCATCACGGCATAGGGGCTGGAGCGGCTGCTCGTCGTATTGGGCAGGCCGTTGGCGTACTGGTTGCCCGAACCGCCGTCGGCGGCGGCGTTGAACACCGAGATGTTGCGCAACGCCGCGTCGGTGAAGAGCTGGCTCGCCGCGTTGTAGAAGGGCGAGTTCGGGGCGACCGCCGAAGTGAGACCGAACGAGGAGGTCACGATCTCGGGATTGTTGGTCGTGTCCCAGAAGGCTGATTGCCAGGCGGTGTAGGCATTGCTGCGCGCACCGGCCGCCGCCCCCGAGCCGGCATAGAGAACCGTCGGGCTGTTCGGTGCCACGGTCGAGACGATGGCGACGTCGAGCGTGCGCTCGCCGGCGGAGGCTCCGTAGACCTGGCCGCCGCCCGCGACGCTGGTCACCGTAGCACCGGTCGGCACGCCGGCCGTCGCGCGATACTGATCGAGCGCGGCCTGGAAACCCGCGCCGGCATCGTCGCCAGATAGGGCGGTACCGACGCCCGGCTCGACCAGGCCGACCGTACCGGTCGCCACGTCGCTGCCGAGCGGCATGTTGTAGATGTCCTTGCCGAGATTCTGCGGGAAGAGGCGGCCCGCTTCGGTCGTGGAGCTGCCCGGGCTCTGCCAGCCCTGCGGCAGGTTGGTGGCGGCCGCCCCCTGGCCAGGGTTTGCGACGATGGCAGGGAACTTCTCGGCGTCGAACCACAGGCCGGAGACGCCATTGCCGGCCAGCGTCTGCGGCAAGGAGAGGCCGCCGGTCCAGTACCAGCTCTCGCTGCTGCCGCTGCCCTTGACCATCCATTGCGCCTGCGGGCCGAACAGGGTCGAGAAGTTCTCGGCCGTCACCTCGACCCAGATGGTGCGGGACTCGACCGAGGAGACGTAGCCGTTGGTGGCGTCGACCTGATCGACCGTCTTGATGCCGAGCTTGGCGAGCTCGGCCAGCACGTTGTTGTACTGCGCCTGATCGGCGCCGTAGGTCGACCACAGCGTGCCGTTGTCGTTGAGCGTCTTCAGCTCCTGCTGGCGCTCGCCCCAGCTCTTCTGGAGGAGCGCCGTCGGATCGTTGGCGCGGTCGAGCACCAGCGCGACGTTCATCGTCACGCCGGCGGCCAGCGTGCCGCCGCTCGGTCCTTCGCCGGTGTTGCTGCGCCAGCTCGTGAAATCCATGTAGGTCGAGTTGGCGAGCGGCGTGTAGATCGGGTGGAAGGAGACGTCACCGGCTTCGAACGTCGTGCCGTTGGCGACGGTGATCGTCTCCTCGATCGACTGGTCGGCCGATATGACCTTCCAGTGCGTGTCGTCGACCTTGGTGAAAGTGGCGCCGTCGGCGGTCGAGCCGTAGCCGAAGAACTGGATCGTGTCGCCCTGGCCGTGCACGAAGTCGACCATGATGTCGCCGTCCGCCTGGCCGGCAGTGAACTGGAAGATGTCGGCGCCACTGCCGCCGACCAGCGTGTCGATCCCAGGGCCGCCGTCCAGCACGTCGTCGCCGTCGCCGCCCATCAGGATGTCGTTGCCGGCGCCGCCTTGCAGCGTGTCGTTGCCGGCAAGCCCATAGAGCTGGTCGTCGCCGGCATTGCCCTGCAGGGTATCGTTGCCGGTGCCGCCGTTCAGCGTGTCGTTGCCGTTGCCGCCGATCAAGGTGTCGTTGCCCTCGCCGCCGTTCAGGGTCGAGGCGACGTTGGAGGCCTTGATCGTGTCGTTGCCGGCACCGCCGGTGGCCGTCTCGACCACCGTATCGAAGGCGATGCCGATATTGTTCACCTTGCCGCCGGCCGAGGAGAAGGTGCCGGGGGTGAGGTCGACATTGGCGTTCTGGTTGAAGCCCGAGAGATCGAGGGCGTTGTTGGCGCCGTGGCTCCAGATGGTGACGATGGCATTGGGATTGTTGCCGGCGCCGAAGTCGTAGACGCTCTTGAAGAAGCCGGTGAAGCTCGAGTTGAAGCCGAAAGTCTGGTTGCCGGCGAAGGTGCTGTCGGTCGAGGCGCCGTAGAGCCGCTGCGCCGACAGGATGTCGAGCATCTGCGGCGACAGCGGATAGAGCAGGCCGTCGTCGTCCGTCCTGCCCCAGTTCGTGTGCACCGTATACTGACCGTAATAGGTCGTATCGACCTTGCCGGGGTCGATGTAGGACATCGCCGACCACAGCCGCGTATCGTAGATGCCGAACTGCTGCTGTTGCTCGTTGACCTTGCCGTTGTACGGGCCGCCATGGCCCAGCCCGACGATGTGCCCGACCTCGTGGATCAGAGTGTGCCATGTGAAGCCGCCGCCATCGTTGGAATTGGCGGTGATCGCGCCGTATTCGTCGGGGCGCGTGTCGATCGTGATAGTGGCGCCGGCGTCCGGGCGGCCCTGCAGGATCTTGTCGCTGCCGACCGGCACCGTTCCGCTGACATTGAAGTTCGCTTCGGCCGTGCCGGCCGTGTTGCGCTTCAGGGTGACGTTGGCGGCGGCGGCATCGTCGGCCAGCGAGAAGGTGATGTTGGCCAGCCCCGACCAGAAGGCGAAGGCACCGTCCCACACCGTCTTCTCGGTGTTGGACCAGCCGGCTGCGGGATCGAACCAGTATTTGACGGTCCCGCCTGCCGTGCCGGGCGTTGCGTCACCCCATTTGATGGCCTCGGAGGTCGTATTGTAGGTCGGCGGCCGGTCCTCGGCGTAGGTGTAGTAGGTGGTGGGAGCGACCTTGCCTGCGTCGTCGACGCCGGTGATGAAAGTGACCTCGGACTCGTACTGACCGAAATTCGCCATGGACGCGACGCTCCCACCCAAAACCACCAGACATATCCACCGGGCGCGACCGTATGCAGTCGAAGTGCGAGCGTCAATTCGCGCTGGCGACGCAAAGGGATGCTGCTCAACTGTTTGATATCGTACAGATGAGCGCGACGCCGATTGGACGCCACGGTATAGAAGGGGCCCGATCCAACAGACCGGCGCTGGCTTCGATGACCGATCCTGTAGATGTTCTGATCGTCGGGGCGGGGCCTGTCGGGCTGCTGCTCGCGTGCGAGCTGGCTCGCGACGGCGCTGCTGTACGCATCGTCGAGCGATCTGAAAAGCGGACGTATTTCTGCAAGGCGCTCGGGATCACAGCGCGCACGCTCGAGATCTTCGACAGTCTCGATATTGCCGAGGCGGCGATCGATGCCGGCCTATGGCTTCGGGGCATTCACATCCATCAGGACGGAAAGCTCGCGAGCACCTTCGATCTGCCCATCGATTTGGCGGCGCAGGGATTGCCCTACGGCACCCTCTCGCTCGCGCAGTTCGAGGTCGAAAGGATCCTGGAAGACTGCCTCGTGCGTCACGGCCTCAGCGTCGAGTACGGCCACGAGCTGGTGGGCTTTCGCCAGAGTGCGTCGAACGTGGACGCCGTCCTGCGCGGGCCGGCCGGCGAGCAGGCGCTGCGCTGCCGCTGGCTGGTTGGCTGCGACGGCGCCCACAGCGCGGTCCGCCACGAGCTGGGTGTCGCCTTCGAAGGCGACCGCTATCCCGAGACCTTTGTGCTGGGAGACCTCGATCTCAGCTGGTCGCTGCCGCGCGGCCCGATGCATCGCTTCAACCGAAGCGCGGCGTCGAATGGTGGCGCCACGTCGTTGGCCGTGGTGCCGATTGCTGGCGCCGCCAATCGCTATCGGCTTTCCATGATCGTGCCGGAAGGGGTGACGCTCAGCAGCGACACGCCGGGCCTCGACGAGTTGAAGGCACTGATGCTGCCGCTGCTGCCGCAGGGAGCCGATCTCTCGTCGCCGCGCTGGTCGTCGACCTATCGCGTCAGTCATCGCCTCGCCGCCAGATACGGCGTCGGACGGGTCTTCCTCGCCGGCGATGCCGTCCATATCCATCCGCCCGTCGGCGGCCAGGGCATGAATACCGGGCTGCAGGACGCGCACAATCTTGCCTGGAAGCTTGCGCTGGCGAGCCGCGGTGCCGCAGGACCGGTGCTGCTCGAGAGCTACGAGGCCGAGCGTCGGCCGGTGGGGCTCGATGTCGTGGCCAACACGACCAAGGCGATGAACAACGTCCTCGCCCAGCATGCCGAGCTTCCGGGCTTCCGCGAAACCCAGCTTCTGATCGGCTATCGTGATAGCACCATCGTTCGCGACGACCGTCCCGACGCCGGGGTGGCCAGGCTCGCGGCCGGCGATCGCGCGCCCGAGGCCGACGGGCTCACCCGTCCCTTCGTCGGGCATGCCGAAAGGCTGCATCGCCGCCTGGGCCGTGGGCGGCATGTGCTGATCGGCCATGTCGGCGATTGCGAGCAACTGGATCAGCTTGCCGATCTTCTCGACCATCTCCGCAAGGCGCTCGGCCGACACGCGGAAGGCGTCGCGATCGTGGCGGCAGACAGCAAGATCATCGCAAATGAACGCATCCCGCTGCTGCACGATAGCCGTGGAGAGTTTTCTGCCCGCTATGGCGTGACATCAGGAACCGCCTGGCTGATCCGGCCCGACGGCCATATCGGCTGGTGTAGCGATCGACCTTCTGCATCCGGACTGGAAGCGTATCTGCGCCTGATCAGGTGACGCTCGGCTGACCGCATCGCTCAGCGCGCCCAATCCGGCACGCGCTTCTCGCGCATCGCCGTGACCCCTTCGATGGCTTCGCTTCGCATCTGGCGGGCGAAGGTGTCCGCCGCGGCATCGAGATAGTCCTCCAGGCTGCGTCCGTGCCAGGCGTCCATGCCCGGACCCTGCCGCAGCATCTGCTTGGTCGTCGCGAGCGCGGTGGGGGCGCCGCGCACGATCGAGGCACAGACCGAGTCGATGCGCAGTTGCCATTCCGCGGGATCGTCGACGAGGTAGTCGATCAGTCCGATCCGATACGCTTCGGCGGCGGAGATCCGCTCGCCCGTGAGCATCAGCCGGCGGGCATTCTGAACGCCGATACGGGCCGCCACGAAGGGCAGGATTTGCGCCGGCACAAGGCCGATGCCCGTTTCGGGGAAGCCGAACGTCGCCTGCGACGATGCGATGGCAAGGTCGGCTGCAGCCACCAGACCCGCGCCGCCACCCATCGCAGCGCCGGCTGCGGCGACCACGGTGATCTTGGGCACTGAGACGAAGCGTTCGAGGAAGCGGCCGTAGCGCCGGTTTCCCCCCGCGATCGGGTCCCGGCCGTCCGCGCCCGCCTTCACGGCGAGCCGTTCGCTGATGTTGCCGATGTTGCCGCCGGCGCTGAAGGCCCGCCCTGCGCCGGTGATCAGGATGACGCGCACGGAGGCCTCTGCCGATGCTTCTGCGACGGCGTCCGAAAGTGCATCGACCATCGGCCCGTCGAGCGGATTGCGGCTGTCCGGCCGGTTGAGCTCCAGGCGCCGGACAGGGCTCTGGTGGCTCACGTGAACGGGCGCACTGCCGGTCGATGCGTCGCTCGTCGTCGTTGCCATGCGCTCGTTCTCCCTGTCCTCGTGCATGCCGGGCGCGGACCATAGGAGGACAGGTTTCTGCGAACCAATTAGTTTGTCGTCGGTCAGCCGGTCTGTCTAAAGAGATGCTTATGAATAAGCAGGACCTCGACATCACGCTGCTGCGAACCTTCGCCGCCGTCGCCGAGCGCGAGCATTTTGGCGCCGCTGCACAGGCGGTCTACCGGACCCAGGCGGCCGTCTCGCAGCAGATGCAGCGGCTCGAAGCACTGGTCGGGTGCAGCCTGTTCGTCCGGGTCGGCCGCAGCAAACGGCTGACGGAGGAGGGGACACGCCTGCTTTCCTATGCGCGCCGCATCCTCAGCCTCAACGACGAGGCCTACGGCGTGATGACCAACACCGACACCAAGAGCGTGGTCAAGATCGGCGTCTCGGCCGACTGCGTCGACAGCCTCATGCCCGAATATCTGGCGCGGTGTGCCGAGCATTATCCGCGCCTGCGGATCGACATCCAGGTCGGACGCAGTCGCTGGCTCGGCGCTACCTTGCGTCGAGGTGACCTCGACCTCGTCCTCGACGTGGAGAATCACGACGGCTTCCCGTGCCACACGCTGCGCACCTCTCCGATCATCTGGCTCGCCGGCGCGCGCTTCCACTCACGTCGCAACGCGCCTCTGCCGCTCGTTTTGATGCAATCGACCTGCAGCTTCCGTCAAACGGCCATTTCGTTGCTCGAGCAGGAAAAGCGGACGTGGCGCATCGCTTTCGAAACTACGACGCTTGCAGGCATCAGGGCTGCGCTTCGTGCAGGGCTCGGCGTCACCGCCCGCTCCATCGAAATGCTGACGCCTGACCTGAAGATCGTCGACCAGGATCTCGGCCTGCCGCAGCTCCCTTCGATCAGCTACAAGCTCTTCACGCACGGCAAGCCGGGCAACCGCAACATCAGCGGGATCGTACGTATTTTCACCGGACGACTCTGATGCTGTGACGACCAGACTCTTAAGTATTTCTTATCAGTAGTCTGCACTATTTGTTGGTTGCCCTTCCTTCCAACTGCAAAGGTGGCACTGCGATGTGACGCGGTGATGGGAAGGAAGCAATGGCCATTCTGGGTTCTAATCTGCGCCGGGCGGATGCCGCGCGCGAGCGGAACCGGGCCCATATGCTCTCGCAGATCGAGCGTGTCCGCCAACTCGAACGCCGGGCCGTCGAGAAATCCGGCCAGGCGGCGCCGGCCTTTTCCAGAAAGCACAAGCTGCTGCCGCGCGAGCGCCTTGGTGAGCTGCTCGATCCGGGTCGACCCTTTCTCGAGCTGATGACGATGGCAGGCTACTGCGGCATCGAGGACCCGAACCCGGAAACCAGCATCCCCGGTGCGGCGATCATCGCAGGCATCGGCGAGGTCTGCGGTGTGCGCTGCATGATCGTCGTCAACGATGCCGGCATCAATGCGGGCGCGATGCAGTCCTTCACGGCGCCCAAGGTGATGCGCTGCCAGCAGATCGCGCTCGACCAGAAGCTGCCCTTCATCCAGCTGGTCGAAAGCGCCGGCGGCAACCTGCGCAAGTACCAGGTCGAGCGCTTCGTGAACGGCGGCGGGATGTTCTACAACCTCGCCCGTCTGTCGGCGGCGGGTGTCCCCGTGATCTCCGTCGTGCATGGCTCGTCGGCCGCGGGCGGCGCCTATCTCCCCGGCCTATCGGATTACGTCATCATGGTGCGCGGGCAGGCTCATGCCTATCTCGCGGGTCCCTCCCTGCTGCGTTCGGCGACCGGCGAGGTTGCAACCGACGAGGAGCTGGGCGGCGCCGACATGCATGCGGCGGTGTCGGGCCTCGCGGACTATGTCGCGGTGGGCGATGCCGCCGGCATCGCCAAGGTCCGCGAGATCGTCCGCGCCCTTGCCTGGACGGACGTCTCCTCTCCCGCGGCAGTTGTTCCCCCGTGCCACGACGACGAGGATCTGCTCTCCCTGATGCCGGTCGACGGCCGCGAACCCGTGGACATGCGCGAGCTGATCGCCCGTCTGGTCGACGGGTCGGACTTCCACGAATTCAAGGAGCTCTACGGCCCGCACACGGTTTGCGGCTACGGCGCGATCGGCGGGTTTCCGGCCGGCCTGTTGACCAACAACGGCCCGTTGGATCCCGCCGGCGCGGCGAAGGCGGCCGAGTTCATCCAGCTCTGCGCCCAGCTCGGCCGGCCGCTGGTCTTCCTCCAGAACATCACTGGCTTCATCGTCGGGCGGACCTACGAAGAAGCCGGCATCATCAAGCACGGCGCCAAGCTGATCCAGGCGCTGTCGAATGCGCCGGTCGCAAAATTCACCGTCCTGTGTGGCGCCTCTTTCGGGGCTGGCAACTACGGCATGTGCGGCCGGGCGTTCCATCCCGATCTCCTGTTCTCGTGGCCGAACGCCAGGACCGCCGTCATGGGGGGCGCGCAGGCCGCCATGACGATGCGCCAGGTGGCCGAGAATGCCGCGCGACGACGGGGAACGCCGATCCCTGTCGAGGAGCTCGATCGCGAAGGCGAGGCGATCGTCGAGCACTTCGAGCGCCAGTCGGGAGCGATCCATACCAGCAGCCGTCTTCTGGACGACGGCATCATCGACCCGCGCCACACACGCGAGGTCCTGCGTCTCGCGCTGGCCGCCGCGGCGACCGCTAGGGCGCGGCCGACGTCGCCGATCCAGTTCGGGGTCGCGCGGTTTTAACGACATTTCGGAGGAAACGATCGATGTTCACGCCTGACCATCTGGCGCTTCAGGATACGGTGAGGCGCCTGATCGCCAAGGAGATCACGCCGCATATCGACGCGTGGGAGGCCGCGGAGGTATTTCCGGCCCACGCGCTCTTCAAGAAATTCGGCGAGGCCGGGCTGCTTGGCGTCAACAAGCCGGTCGAGTTCGGCGGCATGGGCCTCGACTACACGTTCGAAGTGGCCTTCTGCGAGGCGATCGGCGAGATCGGTTCGGGCGGTGTCGGCATGGCGCTCGCCGTGCAGACCGACATGGCGACGCCAGCTCTGACGCGGCACGGCTCCGACGAGCTGCGCGAGCTCTTCCTGAAGCCCTCGATCGCGGGCGACTACGTCGTCTGCCTTGGCGTCTCGGAATCGGGCGCCGGCTCCGACGTCGCCTCGATCAAGACGACGGCGCGCAAGGACGGCGACGACTACGTCATCAACGGCTCGAAGATGTGGATCACCAACGGCACTCAGGCCGACTGGATGTGCCTTCTCGCCAATACCGGCGGCGACGACGTGCATCGCAACAAGTCGCTGATCTGCCTGCCGCTTCGGGAAAACGGTCAACTGCGCAGGGGCATCACGGTGCAGAAGATCCAGAAGGTCGGCATGTGGTCGTCCGACACCGCCCAGGTGTTCTTCGACGATGTCCGCGTGCCGCAGCGCTATCGGATCGGCGACGAGGGCAAGGGCTTCACCTACCAGATGGAGCAGTTCCAGGAGGAGCGGCTGAGTGGCGCGACGCGGCGCGTTGCCGCCCTGACGAGCGTGGTCGACCAGACGATCGCCTATACGCGGGAGCGCAAGGCGTTCGGCAAGTCCATCCTCGACAACCAGACGGTCCATTTCCGCCTCGCCGAACTCAAGACGAAGATCGAGCTGCTGCGCTCGCTGATCTACCGCGCCGCGCAGGTCTACATGCACGGCCAGGACATGACCGAGCTTGCTTCGATGGCCAAGCTGACGGCGGGGCGGCTGTGCCGCGAGGTCACCGACTCCTGCCTGCAGTATTGGGGCGGCATGGGCTACACCTTACAGAATCCGGTGTCCCGCGCCTGGCGTGACCTTCGCCTGATCTCGATCGGCGGCGGTGCCGACGAAGTCATGCTGACCATCATCTGCAAGCACATGGGCATCCTGCCCGGCCGCCGGTGAGAGTGTGCGCCCCGCGATGAGCTTCGACACGATCCTGATCGCAAATCGCGGTGAGATCGCGCTGCGCATTGCGCGCACCGCGCGGCGGCTCGGTCTCGGCGTCGTGGCGGTCTATTCGGACGCCGACGCCGAGGCACCGCATGTGCGCGATGCCGACCTCGCCGTGCGACTGGGCGCAGCGGAACCGGCCAGCAGCTACCGCAACATTGCGGCGATTCTGGATGCCTGCCGCCGGACAGGCGCCCAGGCTGTCCATCCCGGCTATGGGTTTCTGTCCGAGAGCGCCGCGTTCGCAGAGGCCGTGAGCGAAGCCGGCTTCACCTTCATCGGTCCGACGGCCGAGGTCATCGACCTGATGGGCAACAAGGCCCGCGCCAAGGCCGCCATGCAGGCGGCCGGCGTTCCGACGGTGCCCGGCCGGCAGGGCTGCCGGACGGACGCCGAGGTGGTCGATGCCGCCCGCCAGCTCGGCTATCCGGTCCTCTTCAAGGCGGCGGCCGGCGGCGGCGGACGCGGCATGCGGGTGGTGCGTGACGAAGGTAGCCTCCTCGATCTTCTCCGGCAGGCGAGATCCGAGGCACTGAGCTCGTTCGGATCGGACGAACTGCTGATCGAGAAGGCGATCGAACGCGGGCGCCACATCGAGATCCAGGTGCTGTGCGATGCGCACGGCACCTGCCTCCATCTCGGCGAGAGGGACTGCTCGCTGCAGCGCCGCTTCCAGAAGCTGGTCGAAGAGGCGCCCTCGCCCGCGGTGCCGTCCGCCCTGCGCGAGCGGATGGGCGAGATCGCGCGCCGCGCCTGTGCTGCCATCGGCTACACCGGCGTCGGCACGCTCGAGTTCCTGCTGACGCCCGACGGCGACTTCTACTTCATGGAGATGAACACCCGGCTCCAGGTCGAGCACGGCGTCACCGAGCTGATCACGGGGATCGATCTCGTCGAGCAGCAGATCCGCGTTGCGCGCGGCGAGCGTCTCTCCTTTGGCCAGGACGATGTGGCCTGGAAGGGGCACGCCATCGAGCTGCGGCTTTGCGCCGAGGATCCGCAGTCGGGATTCATCCCGCAGGTCGGACGGGTCGGGCAGTGGCGGCCGCCCGATGGTGTTCGGGTCGACGCCGCGCTCGAGGACGGTATCGAGGTCACGCCGTTTTACGATTCAATGCTGGGCAAGATCCTGGCGTGGGGAGAAACCCGCGAGCAGTGTATCGCTACCCTCGCCCGGGCCTGCGGTCGCACCGCGCTGCTGGGCGTTCCGACCAACCTTCACTTCCTGTCGCGCTGCATCGCCCATCCCTCCTTCCGGCGCGGCGAGATCACGACCGATTTCCTCGGCTCGCAGGATCTCACCGACGATTCCTGGCGGCCCGAACCCTCTGTCCACGCCCAGATCGCCGCCGTGCTGGCGTTGGCCGGCATCGGATCGGCGAAAGGCAGCGACTTGCGCCTGTTCACGCCGGCTTTCACGACGCGGCTTCGCGTGCCCGGCGGACTGCCTCTTGTCTGGAAGGCGGCGCCGGCGGGAAATGGCTGGCGTCTGACGAGGGACGATGCGGCCGATTCCGCCTCCGACCATCTGGTCGAACGTTTCGAGTGCTTCGACAAGGGTGCGGTCATCGTCATCGACGGCCTGCGGCGAGCCATCGCTCTCCATCGGACCGACAATTCCACCGTCTGGGTGCAGGACGGCGCGGCCGCCTGGGCGTTCGCCCATGCCGCGATCGCGACGGCCGGCGACGACGCGCAGGAACGCCATCTCGTCGCGCCGCTGAACGGCCGGGTCATCGCCGTGCTGGTCGGCCTCGGTGACGCAGTCGCGGCCCAGCAGCCGCTGATCGTGATTGAATCGATGAAGATGGAAATCTCGGTGGCCGCGCGAGCGGACGGGCGTGTCGGCACCGTCCATGTCGACGTGGGGGACCAGGTCAAGGTGGGACAGAGGCTGCTGGAAATGGGGGCGTCATGACGACGGCGAGCACAAGCCGTGAGCGGCGCGTCGGGGCCAGGGCGGTCGATATCGGCTGTGCATCCGGCTTCTGGGGCGATTCCCAGATCGCGATCCCGCAGCTCCTGACCGATCCTGATCTCGGCTACATCGTATTCGACTATCTCGCCGAGACGACGATGTCGATCCTTCAGCGCGCCCGTCTAAAGGATCCGTCCCTCGGCTACGCGACCGACTTCGTCAGCCAGGCGGTCAAACCGAACCTGGCCCAACTGATGGCGCGTGGGATCAAGCTGGTGTCGAACGCCGGCGGGCTCAACCCGCAGGGCTGTCGCGACGCCGTGCTTGCCGTTGCCCGCGCGCAGGGGCTCGAGCCCATCGTCGCGGTCGTGACGGGTGACGATGTTCTCGATCAGATCGGCGCGTTCCGCGCCTTCCCGGACTCGACCAAGCCGGCCGCGGATATCCCCGGCAATCTCCTGTCTGCGAACGCCTACTTCGGTGCCGGCCCGATCGCCGAGGCGCTGCGCGGCGGCGCCGATATCGTGATCACGGGCCGCTGCGTCGACAGCGCGGTCGTGACCGGGATCTGCATGGCCGAGTTCGGTTGGAGCGCGCAGGACTACGACCGTCTGGCGCAGGGCAGCCTGGCGGGCCATCTCGTCGAATGCGGCGCGCAGGCGACTGGCGGCTTGTTCACCGATTGGGAGACCGTGCCCGATTGGGCGAACATCGGATATCCCATCGTGCGCATGGAGCCGGACGGCGCCTTCGAGCTCCGCAAGCCGGCCGGTACCGGCGGCCGGATCGACGCGGCCGTCGCGACCGAGCAATTGCTCTACGAGATCGGCGATCCGGCCGCCTACGAGCTTCCCGATGTCGTCTGCGACTTCACGCGAGTCGAGATGTCGGCAGCAGGCCCCGACCGGCTGCGCATCACCGGCGCTCGTGGCGCGCCTCCGTCCGATTGCTACAAGGTGACCACGACCTATCCGAAGGGCTTCCAACTCGCCCTGATGATGGCGATCCGCGGCTTGAACGCGCCTGCCAAGGCAAGACGTACGGCAGAGGAATTGCTGGCACGCACACGGCGGCTGATGCGCGAAGCCGGCTTCGAGGATTATGCCGACGTCCTAGTCGAGCCGCTGGGTGCCGAGTCGATCTACGGGCCGCAGGCCCGTCCGCTCGAAACCCGCGAGATCGTCCTGCGCCTGGCCGTTCAGCATCGCGACCGCCGTGCCCTCGATTTTCTGCGCAAGGAGGCAAGCTCGGCGGGAACGTCGATGGGACCGGGGACGCGCAGTCACTTCGGCGGGCGTTCGGACGTCCAAGGCGTGATCGGCGTGAAGTCCTACAGCATTCCGAAAGCCCTCGTTCCCGCCTATGTGCAGATCTCGGCCGCCGCGCCCGCCCGGGAGCTCCGGTGGACGCTGGTGCCTTCTGCGAATGGCAGTGGACGGCCGAGCGCGCCCGAGCTTCAGGTCGATGCCAGCCAACGGGGTACAACGACGAGGATCACGCTGTCGTCGATCGCGCACGGCCGCAGCGGCGACAAAGGTGAGGACGCCAATATCGGCATTGTGGCCCGTGCCGACAAATGGTGGCCCGTTCTTCTCCGTGAGCTCACCGAGGCGCGCGTGCGCGGCTACTTCGGGCATCTCATGAACGGGGCGGTCCGGCGCTACGAGCTTCCTGGCCTGCGCGCTCTGAACTTCGTGCTCGAGGACTCGCTCGGCGGCGGCGGGTCGACCAGCCTGCGCTCCGACCCGCTCGGCAAGTGCTATGCCCAGATGCTCCTCGATATCGAGATCGACTGCCCGGCCGACCTGGTGACGGGCCCGATGACGTGAGTGCCGTCGGACAATCGCGCTTTACGACAGGAAAAACACGACAATCGAAAACGAGGGAGGAAAGAGTGACGATTTCCCGCCGCATGCTGCTTCTCGGAGCAGCAGCAGTCGCGAGCGCGCCGATGTTGGCGCACGCCCAGTCGACTGATCTTCAGGCCAAGCCGATTCGCATTGTCGTCGCCTACGGCGCAGGTGGAGCCTCCGACGCGCTCGCACGCTATGCCGCCGACAGTCTCACCAAGGCGATCGGACAGCGCGTGATCGTCGAGAACCGACCGGGGGCCGATGGCAACATCGCCGCAGAGGCCGTCGCCACCGCTCCCGATCGGGACATCACACTGCTCGTGTCGGGCGTTTCCACTCACGCCACGAACGTGACGATCTACAAGCGCCTGCCGTTCGATCCGGAGAAGGACTTCTTTCCGCTGACGACGATCGCGTCGACGCCCTATCTGCTCGTGGTCAATCCCGAGCGAATTCAGGCCAAGACTTTCAAGGACTTTCTTGCCGAGGCTGGGAAGGCGGGGCGTCCCCTGACTTATGCCAGCGCGAATGTCGGGGGCCGTCTTGCCGGTGAACTGTTCAAGAAGCTCTCGGGCGTCTCCGCCGAGAACGTCGCCTACCGTTCCAGCGCCCAGGCGATGACCGATCTGCTCGGGCAGCAATACGACTATTACTTCTGCGACATGGTGACGGCCATGCCTCAGATTCGGGCCGGCAAGATCAGGGCGCTTGCCGTGAGCAGCAAGGAGCCTGTGCCCATGCTGCCCGACGTGCCGACCCTCGCTGCGCTCGGCTATCCGGGCTTTGATGTCTCTTCCTGGATCGCGATCTGGAGTTCGGCCAAGGCGCCACCCGCCGTGTCGGCCGAATTGGCCAATCTCGTCAACCAGGCCTTTGCCAGTCCCGAGGGCCGCGAGTTCATGATGAAAATCGGACTCCTGTCATTCCCCGGTTCACCGCAGTCGCTCGGGACCTTGCAGAAGCGGGACACGGAAGCTTTCAGGGGGCTGATCATCGAAGCGGGCATGCAGCAGGATTAGGCATGTCGGCGCCCCACCGCCGCAAATGCTGCAGTCGTCGTTGCCGTCAATTTTTTCTTGGCGAGGCCGCGGCCTCGTCCGAGACGCATCTGGGCTGATCGGATGACGTTCAGCCTCTCTGCAGGAGTGTGCGCGCGTCTTTCTTCTTCGTGGCGCGTTCGCGGAAGAGAAAACGACGATGACTCCAATAGCGGCCATTCGAGATCGCAGACCATCTGATCGAAACGATTTCCACGACATCGATTTTGGAAAAGACGCGGAATTCCGGTGCCTTCCACTCGTGGCGCATGTCGTTTGTGCACTCGCTGTCGCAGATAGCGCGACGGGGATGTTCGAACGGGTGGAGTCAAAATGTTCCGTACACGACACGATTGCTTGCTCGATGACACCAGCCTGTCGACACCGGTCTCGAACGTTGGGGCTTTGGCGATAAGGGCGCGTCATCCGGCGCCTCGTCTCGCTCTGTCCGTCTTGATGGGCACCGCTGCGCTGTCGATGGCACTGCCGGCTGCAGCCGCCAACTTCAACGTCGCCAACGAATCACAGCTCAACAACGCCATCAGCAATGCCGGCAATGGCGACACCATCACCTTCACTGCCAACATCACCCTGAGTGCAAACCTGCCGGCAGTGACGAAGAACGTCACCGTCAACGGCGGCAACTTCAGCCTGTCGGGCAACAACCAGTATCGCGGCCTCTACGTGCAGTCGGGCTCGGTCGCGATCAACGATCTCAGGATCGAGAGCGCCAAGGCGCAGGGCGGCAAGGGCGGAACCGGCGATACGGGCAGCGGCGGCGGCGGCGGGGCCGGCCTCGGTGGCGCGCTGTTCGTCGGCAGCAGCGCCCATGTCTCGGTGAGCAACGTCAGCCTGCAGTACAACGTGGCGCGGGGCGGCGACGGCGGTGCGTCTTCGGGCTCGGGCACCGCCGGCGGTGGTGGCGGCATGGGGCTCACCGGCGCCGACGGCGGCAATGGTGGCGTCTTTGTCAGTGGTGGCGGCGGGACCGGCGGCGGCGGCGATGGCAGCACGAACGGCGCCGGCAGCGCCGGTGGTTTTGGCGGTGGTGGTGGCGGTGGTGGCGGCGGAAATGGCGGCACCGGTGGCTTTGGCGGCGGCGGCGGCGGTTCTGGTGCCAACGCACCCTACACTGCGCCGGGCGGCTTCCTGGGCGGTGCCGGTGGCCGTCTGTCGGAGGCCAGCAACGCCTTCTACAACGGTGGCGGTGGTGGCGGCGCGGGGATGGGCGGCGCGATCTTCGTCCAGGAGGGCGGAACGCTGAGCCTCGCGGGCACCCTCAATGTGTCCGGCAATGCGGTCGCGGGTGGGGCAGCCGGCAGTGGCGTCTATCTCAGCGCCGGCCATGCCGGCGGCAGCGCCGGTGCCGGCATGTTCCTCATGGGGAATGGAACGCTCACCCTGGCTCCGGGTGCCGGGCAGACCCAGACGATCGCCGACGCCATCACCGACCAGGCCGGCGCCGGCGGCACCGGCGCCTGGTCACTGGTGAAGAACGCTCCGGGCACGACGATCCTGCTGGGGGCGAACGCCTATGCCGGCGGCACCACCGTCAACTCGGGCATCCTGCAGGGCAATACCGGCAGCCTGCAGGGCAAGATCGTCAACAACGCCACCGTCGTCTTCCAGCAGACCGGTGCGGGCAGCTATGCCGGCGACATGTCCGGTACTGGCACGGTCACGGTGAGCGGCACCGGCGATGTCACGCTGGCTGGAACCAACACCTATAGCGGCGGCACGACCGTCACCGGTGGTGGCCGTCTGCTCTTCACCTCGGATGCCAGCCTGGGCGCGGCCGGCAAGACCATCAGCGTGACCGACGCCGCGATCGGTGTCGGGACAGGCGCCGGCGGACAAACTTTCGCCCGGCCGGTCACGATCGCCGGCAGCGGCGGCTTCTTCGTCGACGAAAGTGTGACGAACCCCGTGACCTGGAGCGGCGCGATCGACGGCACCGGCATGCTGGTCAAGTCCGGGGGCGGACGATTGGTCCTGTCCGGCGCCAAGACTTACTCGGGCGGCACGGAGGTCACAGGCGGCTTTTTGCTGATCTCCGATGATGCCAGCCTGGGCGCGGCGGGCACGGGGATCACGCTGAATGTCGGCGGCATCGGCACGGTCAAGGAAGCGCCGGCCTCTCTCACGATCGGTCGCGCGATCACGCTGGTCGATCGGGGTTCCGTCTATGTCGATAACAATCCGCTCACCGTGAGCGGCCCCATCGGCGGCAGCGGCCAGCTCATCAAGGATGGCGCCGGCGCTCTTATTCTCACCGGCACCAACACCTACTCCGGTGGCACCTTCGTGGCGCGCGGCACCTTGCAGATCGCTTCCGACGACAAGCTGGGGACGGCGGGAACTGGCGTCACGCTTTACAACAATGCCGCTCTGTTCGCGACCGAGAGCTTCGCCACCTCCCGCCACATCACCTTGCTCGGCGCTGGTGGCACGCTTTTGGTCAATGGTGGCAAGACCCTGACGCTCACCGGTACCGTCGACGGCACCAACATCCTGAAGGTGGGCGACGGCACGCTGATTCTTGCCGGCAACAGCGCCTATTCCGGCGTGACGCAGGTCTTCCAGGGTATCCTGCAGGGCAACACGACCACCGTGCGCGGCGACATCGCCTTCGACGAATCGCCGCTTTCCAAGACGATGGTGTTCGATCAGGCGACCGACGGTACATTTGCGGGCAATATCGCGGGCGTCGGCACCACCAACGGCAGTGGCGCCGTGGTCAAGAACGGCGCGGGCAAGCTCACCCTCACCGGCACGAGCAAGT
>MKRV01000132.1 GCA_001897995.1 Alphaproteobacteria bacterium 65-37
AATGGTACATGCCGCTGTGGAAGCGGGTACGGCCGGTCGTGCTGAAGCTCGCGGCGGCCTCCTTCCTGATCAACGTACTGGGCCTGCTGACGCCACTCTTCGTCATGCTGGTCGTCAACACACTGATCGGTCACCAGCAGCTCGGCAGCCTGTCATCGGTGATGGCCGTGCTTTGTGTCGGCATGCTGGTCGCCTACGCGGCGGATTTCGGCCTGCGCGTGTCGCGCGGCCGGCTGTCGGCCCAGACCGGCGCACGCCTCGATGCGTTGATGAGCGCCGAAGTGCTCCATCACCTGGTGGCGCTGCCGTACCGGCATTTCGAACGCACGCCGTCGGGAGTCATCGCCGAGCGGCTGCGCCAGCTCGACGTGCTGCGCTCCTTCCTCACCGGCCAGATGCCGGTGCTGGCGATCGATCTTCTGTTCGTCCTGCTGTTCCTGGTCGCCACCTTTGCTCTCAGCACGATCCTGGGCCTCGTCGCGACGCTCGCCGTTCCGGTGCTGATCGGTGTATCGCTCGCGTTGCACCGTGCGCAGCGCCGGCTGGCGGACGAAAGCTTCCAGGCGCTGGCGGCCAAGAGCTCGACGCTCACCGAGACGGTGGCCAATGCCGCCACCATCAAGGCGCTGGGACTTGAGACGGAGGTGGAGAAGCGCTGGCAGGTGCGTGTGGAACAGTCGGCGCAGACCAGCCTGCGCGCCAACAACCTCGCCAATATCGCGGCCAGCGCGTCAGGCACGCTGCAGCTCGTGGCGTCGCTCGCCATCGTCATGATCGGCGTCGGCGAGGTCGTCGACCACCGCCTGACCGTGGGCGGCCTGATCGCGGCCAACATGCTGGCGACGCGCGCCCTGCAGCCGATGCGGCAGCTCGTCGGCGCCTGGCATCAACTGCAGGCGGTCGGCGCTGCCTTCAAGCGCATCGACGAGCTGATGAACGAAGCGGTCGAGAGCCCGCCCGGCGAGTTTGCCCCCATGCCGGCGCTGAGCGGCGAGATCGCCCTCGAGAAGGTGACGTACCGCACTGACGAGCGCGGCGCCCTGGTCCTGCGCGACGCAGACCTCGAGATCGCCGCCGGCGAGATCCTGGGCATCGTCGGTCCCTCGGGGTCGGGCAAGAGCACCATCGCCAATCTGATCCAGGGCCTGGTGCAGCCGACCGACGGCCGCGTGCTGGTCGATGGCACGAACATCGCCCATCTCTCGCCGGCGCAACTTCGGGCGCAGATCGGGGCAGTGCCGCAGGATGTGCAGCTCTTCACCGGCTCGGTGCGCGAGAACATCGCGATGGGCGTGTCCGACAAGGATCCCAGTCGGGTCGTGGCGGTCGCCAAGTTCGTCGGTGCCCACGATTTCGTCCAGCGCCTGCCGCAGGGATACAATACCGTGCTGGGTGAGCGGGGGCAGGGGCTTTCGACCGGCCAGCGCCAGCTCATCTGCATTGCCCGCGCGTTGATCCGCAATCCGCGGATCCTGATCCTCGACGAGGCGACGAGCGCGCTCGATCCCGCCACCGAGGAGCAATTGCTGCGTCAGCTCAAGGCCAATACGCGCGGCCGCACGGTGATCATGGTGACCCATCGGCTGGCACCGCTCGCCATTGCCGACAGGGTGGCGCTGGTCATGGACGGCCGTATCGAACGCGTCGGGCCGCCGACCGAGGTCATGGCCTATGCGCGCATCCGCATGGCCGAGGCGAGCCGCGGCCGCAGCCTCGGCGTTAGATGAGGTTGGTGAAATCCGGATCGTCGTGGCGGGCAAGTCGCTCCGACGCGAGTCGCGCGCAGTCGATCAGCAGGGCCTTGCGACGGGCGGCGGCCAGCGGATGCCGCTGCGGCTGGCGCAGCATCTCGCCACCATAGGCGTCGGCCACGATCAGGCCGACTTCCGGAGCGATCAGCTCCTGTGGGAAGTCGACCGGCACGGCGAAGAAAAGCCGGTCGCACCAGGCGAGATAGTCGGGCCACTTCTGGTCGACCCGCCAATCCTCGATCGAGGATTTCACCTCGACGATCGTCAGCTCGCCGCTGGCGCTGATCGCCATGATGTCGGCACGACGGCCATCGGGCAGGCTGAGTTCGAGAAGCACCGATAGGCCGGCCTGGCGCAACAAGCGGCAGGTGCCGCGGCAGACGGCCAAGGTGGTCTCGGGGCGCGTCGAGCGCGCGGCGACGGAAGGCGCTTCCACCTAGCGGCGTGGCGCCATGAGACCCGGCTGGCTCTCGTTGCGCTGTTCCGGAATCGGCTGGAACGCCTGGGCAAGCGCCTCGGCGCGGCGGCGATCGCGGTCGGAGACCTTGTCGGTGAGCTTCTCGCGCGCCGACGTGGCTTCGGGGCGGCCGCCACGTTCGGCAAGCAGCAACCACTTGTAGCCTTCGACCGGGTCGGTCGTGCCGGCCATGCCGTTCACCAGCATCACCCCCAGCGCCTGCTGGGCGTCGTCCAGCCCCTGCTGCGCGGCGCGGTTGTACCACTGCTGTGCCTGTGCGGCGTCGCGCGGGACCCCGACACCGCCGAGATAGGCGTTGGCGAGCTTGAACTGCGCCGACGGTACGCCGCCTTTCGCCGCGACCTCGTACCAGGCAAGGGCGAGCTTCAGCGCCTTCTCGTTGGCCGCCTTGTCGCGCTGTGCCGGCATCCGTACGGCGATGTCACCGAGCGCAAGGGCTGCTTCCGGCACGCCACTCTCCTGCGCCCGTACCAGCCAGCGATGTCCTGCGGGCGGATCCTTCCTGACCCCAACGCCTTCGGCGAGCGCCATGCCGTAGCGCACGGCGGCCAGGGGATGGCCTTTTTCGGCGGCGCGGCGGAACAGGTCGACGGCGCGTGTCGCATCGGCCATCGCCGGTGGGGCACTTTCCTCCATCGCGCGCCCGAGCGCATAGAGGGCATAAGGGTCGTCGCCGGCGGCGGCCTTCTCGAGCCAGGCACGTGCCTGTACGAGATCGCGCGGCACGCCCTGGCCGCGGAGATAGAGCAGGCCGAGATTGGTTTGTGCCCGACGATTGCCGAGTTCGGCGGCCTTCGTGAAGAGCTCGACGGCGCGCTGGTCGTTGCGCGGCTGGCCGGCTTCACCCTGAGCGTAGACCAAGGCCAGGCGATGCAGGCCTTCGCTCGATCCTGAATCGGCCGCATGCTGGACCAGCCGCAATCCTTCCGCTGCTGCACCGCGCTCGATCAGGATCGCTCCGAGCCAGGCTTCGGCGTCGGGCGAACGCTGTGCGCGCAGGGCCTGTTCGGCTGCCGCCATGTCTCCCTGACGGTAGGCCGTCACAGCGGGGCGCAACGCCGGCGCGACGTCCGATGCATCGGCGTACTGAGCTTCGGCTGCGGTGCCCGCGAGCTGAAGCCCGACGAGCAGCGCCGCAACCAGCGCCACCCGTGCGGTGATCATTTCGTCTTGAATTGATAGGCCGCGGCGGCGGCTTTGGCCTTCTCGAGCTCGTCAGGCTTCAGTTCGCGACTCGCCTGGTCGAGCGCCAGCTGGGCGTTGGGCACGTTCCACTTCTCGGCAATGGCGCACCACTTGTAGGCTTCGATCAGGCTCTTCGGGACGCCCTTGCCTTCGGCATAGGCGCCGGCAAGCGGGATCATCGCCGGAAGGTATCCGCGCTCGGAAGCGTCGAGCAGCAGCGGTGCGGCCTTGTTGAGGTCGAAAAGCTTGGATTCGGCGTTGCCGTAGACATACAGCCCCAGCAGGAACTGGGCGCGCGGGTCACGCTCCTTGGCGAGCACCTGCAGGTCCTTCTCAGCGGCGACGACGTCGCCGGCTTGCAGGGCCTTCACGGCTTCTTCCATGTTGGCGGAGGCGGGTTGGGCAAGCGCACCCATGACGCCCACGAACAGGGCGGCGCCGGCCAAAAGGGCTCGGCTGGAACGGACAAAGCGCACGAAAGAAGCTCCCGATGTCGATGGCGCGGCATCGTTAGCACGGAATTGGGGCTGAAACACGAAGCCCGGCGGCACTTCTAGCGGGGGCTTCGAGCCTGCAGGGGAATCAGGCAATTCCCATCCACAAACACGTCTCGTGTATTATTTCGCGCCCCAGAAGCAGCGTTCAGACCGGCGGCAGGACGAAATTTGCAGTGCGTTTGCCTGATTCGCGCGGCAAGTGACTATTTAACGCCCTGGAATCGAACGGAATTTATTTCCAATTTGGTCGAGTCGGCTGTTTCTGCCCTCCCTTTTTTGAGTATCTGTTTCGCGAAATATGCAAGAATTCTTAGGGTTTAGGCGATCCTTCCAAATTCAGATATGCAATTTTGCAACTAACGGACAGGGGGGTGGGTTTGTTAGGTTGTCCCCATAGAGACGTGAGTTCGTTGCCCACAAGTTACGTCTGAAAGGAATTCAGAACTACAGCAGGCTGCGCTCTCGATGCAGCGCGCCACACCACCGAGATTGACATACCCGCCGGCGGCCTCCCAAGCCGCTCGTTGAAGCCCCCTTCCCACACACCCCAAGGCTTCGACAACCCCACACCCAGGCGGGTTTCTAAGGAAGGCCGGTCGTTCCCCAAGCGGCCGGCCTTTCGTATTTCTGGGCCCCCAAATACCCTCAAAACTGGCAGATCGACACCCTTGCAGGTGGTGGCAGTGGTGAATCTTGCGTGTCAAATGCGGAGTTAGATCACCCAAAAATGCCTATCTAAAATAAAAAACATAGTAAAATCAGGCATCAACTTCTCTTAGATATGCATTTTTGCAGATTATGAGGTAACAAGGCCGTGTTAAGGTCTAGTCATTGAGGCCATTTTTATTCTATTGGTTTCGTCATGAAAATTGTCGGATTCCCGCTCGACGTATCGCGCTTGCAGGACGGCCGTATCATCCGCGGCCTCAAGACCCGCCAGGCGCTGATCCAGGCAACCCTGGACCTCATTCAGGCCGGCGATGTCGAACCGACATCGGCTGCCATTGCGACGATCGCCGGTGTTTCCAGTCGTGCCCTCTTTCAGCACTTCACCGGTCTGGCCGACCTCTACGCGGCCGCGTTCGATCTTGCCGTCAGTCGCGCCTTCGATCGGAACCGACCGGTCGACGCGGCAGCACCGCTCTCGAACCGCATTGAACTGCTGGTGGCGGACCGCGCGCAACTCTTCGAGGAGTGGCTGCCGGTATGGCACTTCGCCGAGCGCGTGCGCAGCGTGGCACCCGCCGTCGGTTCGGGCGTGGCCCAGCTTCGCCGGGCCTTGCGTGAGCGTCTGGCGGCTTGGTTCGAGGCCGAACTCAGCAACCTCGATCCCGGCTCGCACGATCTCGTTCTCGATTCGCTCGACCTGGCGTTCGGCCTCGACAGCTGGATGAACATGCGCGAGCAGCTGCGGCTATCGCCGATGCATGCCTCGCGAACCTGGCGTTTCACTGCGCAGGCGATCGTCCTGCGAGCACTCACATCGCCCAATCAGCCCGTGGCGGTGGCCTAGTCAGCCACCGGGGCGAGGTTCCTCCACACCCCAAAGACCTCGCCTCAAACCTCCCACACCAGTCACGGGCCATCGAGGAGGCCGGTCGTTCCCCAAGCGGCCGGCCTCTTCCATTCCGGCCCGCTTGTGTTCCTGCAAAGAAAAAGGCGACGGCATTGCCGTCGCCTTCGTCGTCGGAAAGAAGGCCTTGCTCAGTTCGCCTTGGCGCGGAACTTGTCGTGGCAGGCGCCGCAGGTCTTGCCGGTCTCGGCGAAGGCCGCGGTCAGCGCTTCAAGATTGCCCGAGCCCGCGGCCACGGCGAGCTTGTCGTAGGCCGCATCGGACGCCTTGCTGGCGGCCCGGAAGCCCGCCATGTCGGTCCAGATCGCCGGCAGGGCCTTGGTATCACCCTTGTCGGAACCTGCCGGGAACATCTTCTCGAAGGCGGCCTCGAGGGTCTTGAGCTTGGCGGCCTGTTCGACGGCGCCGCTGGTCGGCCCCTTGGCGTCGATGATGCCCTTGATGGCCCGCATCGCCGCCGCCGTCTGCTTGCGATTCTCGCGGCGCTCGGCGATCACGTCGCCCTGGGCCATGGCGATTGTCGCGCCGCCCACCATCGTACCGGCAGCCAGCGCGCCGATCAGTGCCACAACCAGAGTCTTCCTCATTGGCCATCCCCTATCAATTCAACGGGTCGACGGGCAATTTATCCCTCGTCGATCAGGTATTTGTTGCAGAGGTTGAAGCGGAAGCGAACAGGGCTTTTACGGAACGTACCATCACGACTGCGTGTGTTGGGACTTGCCGACGAGGACGTCCGTCCGAGAATGACCGCAGTTTGCATCGCGCTTTCAGGAAAGGGAGATGAGGGAAGCATGGCCGACAAGACTTCGACGCGCATTCTCGTCTGGGACATTCCTGTCCGTTTTTTTCATTGGACGCTCGTGCTTCTGCTGCTGGTCTCCTACTTCACGGCGCGCGCCGGCGGCGACTGGATGAAGCTGCATTTCTGGTCGGGTTACGCGATCCTCACCTTGCTGTTCTTTCGAATCGCCTGGGGCTTCTTCGGCAGCACCACGGCGCGCTTCTCGAACTTTCTCAAGGGACCGTCGGCCGCCTTTCATCACCTCGCGGATCTCCTGGGCCGCGGCCGGCCGCGCGATGCCGGCCACAACCCGATGGGCGGCGCAATGGTGGTGGTGCTGATCCTCGCGGTGCTGGCGCAAGCTGTAACCGGGCTCTTCTCGGCCGACACCGATATGGGCACGGTCAACGGCCCCTTGGCGCTCAAGGTCGCCGACAAATGGGTCGAACGCGCGACCGCCTTCCACTCCTTCTGGATCAATGTGTTGATCATCCTGGCCGGCCTGCATGTACTGGCAGTTCTCTTCTATCTCGCCTGGAAGCGGCAGAATCTGATCGGCGCCATGTTCACCGGCCGCAAGCCGGCCGACGATGTGGTCGAGCCCGGCGCGGCTCCGCCCAGGCTCGCCTTCGTGTCGAACCGCCTCGCGATATCGCTGCTTCTGGTCTCGGCAGCGTTGGTCTATTTTATCGTTCGCGCCGGTGGTTGATCTGCGGTGCGGGCCGATCCGTGAGGACGGGCGGCTGATCTGCGCCCGCGGCCTTGCTGGCCCCATATCCCGCCTCTAGGGTGGACTTCACTGATCTCGTGAAATCTGGATTTTGCACCATGAAATTTACCGGTACCGACTCCTACGTTGCCAGCGACGACCTGCGCGTGGCGGTAAACGCGTCCATCGCGCTGCAGCGTCCGCTGCTCATCAAGGGTGAGCCGGGCACCGGCAAGACCGTGCTGGCGCACGAAGTCGCCAAGGCGTTGAACGCGCCGATCATCGAATGGCACATCAAGTCGACCACCAAGGCGCAGCAGGGCCTCTACGAATACGATGCCGTATCGCGCCTGCGCGACAGCCAGTTGGGCGACGAGCGCGTCAAGGACATCTCGAACTACATCAAGCGCGGCAAGATGTGGGAGGCTTTCACCGCCGAGACCCGGCCGATCCTGCTGATCGACGAGATCGACAAGGCCGACATCGAGTTCCCGAACGATCTGCTGCTCGAGCTCGATCGCATGCAGTTCTACGTCTACGAGACTCAGCAGACGATCAAGGCGGAGCAGCGCCCGATCGTGATGATCACCTCGAACAACGAGAAGGAGCTGCCCGACGCCTTCCTGCGCCGCTGCTTCTTCCATTACATCCGCTTCCCCGACCGCGAGACGATGACGCAGATCGTCGATGTCCACTTCCCCGACCTGCAGCGCAACCTGCTGCGCGAGGCGTTGAATGTCTTCTACGACATCCGCGAAGTGCCCGGCCTCAAGAAGAAGCCCTCGACTTCAGAACTGCTCGACTGGCTGAAGCTCCTCATGGTCGAGGACATGTCGCCCGAGTCGCTGCGCTCCAAGGATTCCAAGCAGCTCATCCCGCCGCTGCACGGCGCTCTGCTCAAGAACGAACAGGACGTTCACCTGTTCGAGCGTCTGGCCTTCATGGCGCGCCGGGAGCAGCGTCAATAACTCCATAGGAGTCACGCCATGTTCGTGAACTTCTTTCTCGAGCTCCGTCAGGCCAAGCTGCCGGTTTCCATCAAGGAGTACCTCTCCCTGATGGACGCGATGGACAAGGGCGTCGCCGAATACAGCGTCGACGACTTCTACTATCTGTCGCGCGCCGCACTGGTGAAGGACGAACGCAACCTCGACAAGTTCGACCGCGTGTTCGGCAATGTCTTCAAGGGACTGGAGGCGCTGCCCGCCGAAGGCATCACCGCCGAGATCCCCGAGGAGTGGCTGCGCAAGCTCGCCGAGAAGCTTTTGACCGAAGAGGAAAAGAAGCAGATCGAGGCGATGGGCGGCTGGGAAAAGCTCATGGAGACGCTGAAAAAGCGTCTGGAGGAGCAGCAGAAGCGCCATCAGGGCGGCAGTAAGTGGATCGGCACGGCCGGCACCTCGCCATTCGGCGCCTACGGCTTCAATCCCGAAGGCGTGCGCATCGGCCAGGACAAGAACCGCGAGGGCCGCGCCGTCAAGGTGTGGGACAAGCGCGAGTACAAGAACCTCGACGACACCGTCGAGATCGGCACGCGCAACATCAAGATCGCGCTGCGTCGGCTGCGCAAGTTCGCGCGTGAGGGCGCCGAGATCGAGCTCGACATGCCCGATACGATCCGCTCGACGGCGCGCAATGCCGGCTATCTCGACATCAAGATGGTGCCGGAGCGGCGAAACAAGGTGAAGCTGCTGCTGCTGTTCGATATCGGCGGCTCGATGGATGCCCATATCCGCGTCTGCGAGGAGCTGTTCTCGGCGGCGCGCACCGAGTTCAAGCACCTCGAATTCTTCTACTTCCACAACTGTCTCTACGAGAAGCTGTGGAAGGACAATCGCCGCCGCCACGTCGATACTTTCTCGACGGCGCAGCTCCTGCACACCTATCCGCCCGACTACAAAGTGATCTTCGTAGGTGACGCCTCGATGAGCCCCTACGAGATCGCCTATCCCGGCGGCTCGGTGGAGCACTGGAACGAGGAGGCGGGTCAGGTCTGGATCCAGCGCATGGCCGACACCTACCGCAGCATGGTGTGGCTGAACCCGGTGCCGGAGCGGCACTGGAGCTACACGCCGTCGATCCAGCTCCTGCAGCAGCTCTCGAGCAATCGCATGTTCCCGCTCACTCTGGGCGGCCTCGACAGCGCAATGAAGGAACTGAACAAGTGACGTGCCGTTAGGCACGTCATCCCGAGCGGCGCGAGGGATCTTTTCGCAAAAGGGGGAATGTCGATGAAGACCGGGCCGGCCGTCGCCGAAATCCTGAAGCGCGAGGGCGTCGAGTATCTTTTCGCTTACCCCGTCAACCACTTGATCGAGCATTGCGCGGCGATCGACATCCGCCCGATCATCGTGCGCCAGGAGCGCATCGGCCTGCACATGGCCGACGCAATGTCGCGGCTGACCAAGGGCCGCAAGATGGGCGTGTTCTGCATGCAGAGCGGGCCGGGCTCGGAGAACGCCTATGGCGGCGTCGCCCAGGCGTTCGGCGAATCGGTGCCGCTGCTGGTCATCCCTGCGGGCTATTCGCGCCGCATCGCGCATGTGCCGCCGAATTTCAATTCGACGATCACCATGGCCCACGTCGCCAAGCATGCCGAGCCGATTAGCTCGGGCGCCGACATCGAGAACATCATGCGCCGGGCCTTCAGCCTGCTGCGCAACGGCCGCGGCGCGCCGGTCATCATCGAGTTCCCCGCCGAGGCCAACGGTGAGGATGCGCCCGATCCGCTGACCTACCAGCCCGTCGTCGCCACCAAATACGGTCCCGATCCCGCCGCGGTGAAGGAAGCCGCCAAAGCGCTGGTCGAGGCCAAGCGACCGGTCATCTATGCCGGCCATGGCGTGCATTGGGCCGAGGCCTATGACGAGTTGAAGGAACTGGCCGAGCTGCTGGCGATTCCGGTCTGCACTTCTCTCCAAGGCAAGAGCAGCTTCGACGAGACCCATCCACTGTCGCTCGGCTCGGGCGGTCGCGCCTATCCCAAGGCGGTGCGTTACTTCCTCGACAATTGTGACGTGCTGTTCGGTATCGGCTGCTCCTTCACCGAAACCAACTTCGGCATCTCGATGCCCAAGGGGAAGGTGGTGATCCATACGACGCTCGATCCCAATCACCTGAACAAGGACGTGCGCTGCACGTACGGCCTGGTCGGCGACGCCAAGCTCGCGTTGCGCGCCATGGTCGACGAATGCAGCAAGCTCGTGGGTGGCAAGAAGCGCGATGCCGGCCCGGTGGTGGCCGAGATCAAGCCGATCGCCGACGAGTGGCTGAAGGAGTGGATGCCGAAGCTGACCAACAACGAGGCGCCGCTCAACCCCTATCGCGTGCTGTGGGACCTGCAGCACACGGTCGATGTCGCCAACACCATCATCACCCACGACGCCGGCAGCCCGCGCGACCAGCTTTCGCCCTTCTGGAAGACGACGGCGCCGCATACCTACATCGGCTGGGGCAAGACCACGCAGTTGGGGTACGGCCTGGGTCTCGCCATGGGCGCCAAGCTCGCCTGCCCGGACAAGCTCTGCATCAATGTCTGGGGCGACGCCGCCATCGGCTTCACCGGCATGGATTTCGAGACGGCGGTGCGCGAGCGCATTCCGATCATGTCGATCCTGCTCAACAACTTCTCGATGGCGATCGAGCTTCACATCATGAAGGTCTCGACCGAGAAGTACCGCTCGACCGACATCTCCGGCGACTACGCCGCCATGGCCCGTGCCTTCGGCGGCTATGGCGAGCGCGTTACCAAGGTCGAGGACATCGTGCCGGCCATCAAGCGCGGCATCGAGCAGACCAGGAAGGGCGTGCCGGTCCTGCTGGAGTTCATCACCTCCAAGGAAGTGACGATCTCGGTACCGAAGTAGGCGTTATCTCGAGTTTCCGCGTCATCCCGGGCCGAAGGCGAGGGATGACACGGAAACGTGGAATGACACCCGCAGGGGAGCCCGGCTAGGCTCCCCGCATGACAATTGTTCTCACGCCAGCCGCCGAGCACCAGGTCGCGGTTCACGACGGGCTCTGGATGAGCCCTGTCGATGCCGAGCGCGTGACCGGCTGGACGCTTAAGCCCGAAGGCATGTGTCGCGCCGCCCTCTGCGTGCCGCTGCCGGCCTCGGCGCTGCGGCCCAACGAGGTCGACCTCGCCGCTTTTTGGACGAAGCTCGGCGGGCCGGTGATCGCCAGTGACCGGCACGATGTCTGGGCGCTGGGCGCCCCGGCCGGGGAGCGCAACGCCCAGCTCGAAGGCCTCGAGGCGCCTGACTTCACCTTGCCCGATATCGACGGCGTGCCGCGCACGCTGTCGCAATTGCGCGGCCGCAAGGTCTTCCTCGCCACCTGGGCCAGTTGGTGAGGCTGCCGGTTCGACTTGCCCGTGTGGCAGGCTCTTTTCGATGAACTGAAAGACAAGGGCTTCATGGTGGTCGCCGTGGCCGAGGAAAGCCGCGGCGCCGAGCATGCGCGGCCTTTCATCGAGCAGGCGAAGTCCGCCTACTGGCAACTGATCGACACCGAGCATCGGCTGAGCGATCTCTACAATCTCGTGAACGTGCCGCAGGCGATCTGGATCGACGAGCAGGGCCGGATCGTGCGGCCGCCCGAGACGGCCGGCTCGACCGACCACTTCCGCCGCATGGACCTCGCGACGCGCACGCTCAGCCCGCAGGATCAGGCCGAGCGTCTGGCGGCGCGGCAGGCCTATCTCGATGCGATCCGCGCCTGGGTCACGACCGGCGCGCATGCGCTGCCCACGGATTCGGTGCGTGCCAATCTGCCCAGAGTGACCCCCGAAATCGCCGAGGCGCGGACACGATTCAGGTTGGGGGTCTGGCTACGCGCCCATGATCGCGCTGACGAAGGCGATCGGCAGATGGCGGAGGCAAGCCGGCTGCATCCCGACTCCTGGAGCATGTGGCGGCAGGCGCGCGACCTCGAGGAAGTCGGCAAGGCGTCCGGCCTGGACTTCTGGAAGCGTGTGCAGGCTTTGGGAGACCGACCCTATTACCCGCCGCCGAAGCTCTGAGTGTTGCGCGACTATTTGTGGGTGCTTTTCGCATGGCGCTCGTCCGTGGTCTCTTTGACATGCCCATCGAGGATCTTGATGCAATCTTGATGTGAATATTGCCTCGGGTTCGGTTTCCCTTCGTCAGAGTCCGACGAGAAAGTTGGAGGCCGGGGTGGGGTAATGGAACGACGCGGCAAGCGGAGCGGAGCGCTCCGCAGGGGGATGCTGCCATTTCATTTGCCTGAGGCGCCGATGCCGCCGAGGCAACGGCCTGCTCGGCGCTCATTGCGGACGGGCCTGCTCGCCAGTAGTGCATTGGGCGCCCTGGTCCTGGCGGCCGGCACGGCCAGCGCCGCGGACTACGTCGTCACCAACAATAATGACAGCGGCGCCGGCTCCCTGCGTCAGGCTATCATCAATTCCAACTCCTCCCTCGGCCCCAACACCATCACGATCAACTCCGGCATCGGCACCATCGCGCTCGCCAGCGACCTGCCGCAAGTCGCGTCCAACGTCACCATCTCCGGCAACGGCGCCACGATCTCGGGCAGCAACCAGTATCGCGGCCTGACCGTCGCCGCCTTCTACGCCACGACGCCGGTGGCAGTCGACGTCACGATCGAGAATCTGACCATCGCGAACGCCAGAGCCCAGGGCGGCGCCGGAGCGCAAGGTGGCGGCGGCGGTGCCGGCCTGGGTGGTGCGTTGTTCGTGGCCGACCAAGCCAACCTGACCGTCCGCAACGTCAACCTGGTCAACAACGCGGCGGCCGGCGGCAACGGTGGGCTGTCGAGCGGCTCGGATGCCGGCGGCGGTGGCGGCTTGGGCGGCAACGGCGGCAGCACAGCCGCCGGTGGACAGGGCGGCGGCGGCGGCTGGGGCACCGGCGCCAATGGCGGCAACGGCGGGCAGAACGGCTCGACCGGAACGATATCGAGTGCCTTGCCGGGCGGTAGCGGTGGCAATGGCAGTACCTTAGGCGGGGTTGGTGCCGTAGGCGGCGGCGGTGGCGGTGGTGGCGGCACCGGCGCAGGCGGCGGCGGCGGCGGCATCGCCGGCGGCAACGGCACGAACACCGACGGCGGCGCCGGCGGCTTCGGTGGCGGTGGTGGCGGCGGTTCGACCGGCGCTGGCGGTACCGGCGGTTTCGGCGGCGGTGGCGGCGGCAGCACCGGGACGGCGGGCGGTGCCGGTGGCTTCGGCGGCGGCGGCGGTGGCCGCACCGGTGGCACAGGCGCGGCCGGCGGGTTCGGCGCTGGCACCGGCAACACCACGGGCAATGCCGCGGGCGGTGGCGGTACGGGCCTGGGCGGCGCGATCTTCGTCCAGCAGGGCGGTACCATCAATTTCGCCGGGGCCCTGCTGATCAACGGCAACACCGTCACGGGCGGTGCCGGCGGCGGCAACGGGGCCGGCGCCGGCTCTGCCTTCGGTGGAGCCCTGTTCCTGCAAGGCGGCGGGACTCTCACCTTCGCGCCCGGCAGCGGCGAGACGCAGACGGTGTCCGATGCCATCGCCGACCAGGGCGGTTCGGGTGGCAGCGGCAGCTATCAACTCGTGAAGAATGGCGCCGGGACATTGGTTCTCAGCGGCACGAACAACTACTCCGGGGGCACCCAGATCAGCGACGGCACGCTCTCGGTGTCGGCCGATGCCAATCTCGGCAAGGCGGGCACCGGACTTTCGTTCGACGGTGGCACCTTGCAGACCACCGCGAGCATCACCGCGGGACGTGCGGTCACACTCAGTGCCGGCGGCGGCACCATAGAGACGGCCACCGGCACGACGTTCACGCTTAACAATGGTGTCCATGGCACGGGTGGCCTGATCAAGACTGGCACCGGCACGCTCATCCTTGATGGGACGGTCACGCCACCCGGAGTTAACTACAGCGGCGCGACTGTCGTCCGGCAGGGCGCTCTGGGTGGCCAACTCTCGGCTGCCAGCGCCTATACCATCGAGGCCGGGGGCGTCCTTGCCGTCACCGACATAATGGCCATCGGTTCGCTGGCCGGGTCAGGCACCGTCAGGGCGACGACTTCGAGCACGGTCGATATTCTGAACATCGGCGCCAACAACAGCTCCACGACCTTCAGCGGCACGCTGGAAGATGGCCCTGGCTGGCTGATACTGGGCAAGATCGGCACCGGCACGCTGATCTTGACCGGCACCAATACCTATACGGGTGGCACCATGATCGGTGGTGGCACACTCTCGGTCTCGAGCGATGCCAATCTCGGTGGCTCCGGCAGGATTACCATTGCTAGTGCCACTTTGCAGACAACAGCGACTTTCAGCTCGGGACGCGGGTTCACGCTGGGCGGCACCGCAGGGGACACGATCGAGACAGCGGCGGGAACCACGCTCACGCTGAGCGGTTCCATTGTCAGTTTCATTGACGTTCAATTCATCAAGACCGGCGCCGGTACGCTGGTCCTGTCTGGCACCAACAACTACACCGCCGAGACAGTCATCAGGCAGGGTGTGCTGGCAATCACCCACGATGCCAGTCTCGGCAACGCCAGCAGCGGCGTGACCTTCGACGGTGGCACGCTGCAGTTCCTGGGGGCGTTCGACCTCGTCACCTCGCGGGCGATCAAGCTCGACAATGGCGGCGGTACCATCGACACCGGAACCTTCAACACGACGATCAGCCAGGGCATCACCGGCACGGGGTCACTGGCCAAGACCGGAACCGGCACGCTCACCCTCGGCGGCGCCAACGCCTACACGGGCGCGACGGCAATCATCGCCGGTACGCTTGCGCTGTCGGGTGCGGGCAGCATCGGCCAGTCGTCCAGCCTCAACCTCGCCCTGTCCGGCGCGTCCTTCGATATCTCGGGCATCGGTAGCAGCGGCACGACGATCCAGGCCCTCTCGGGCGTGAACGGCACGACCGTGCTGTTGGGCGACAAGCAGCTGACCCTCGGTTCCAACACGTCGACGATCTTTGACGGCGTCATCGCCGGTACGAATGGCTCCCTCGTCAAGCAAGGGACGGGGACGCTGACCCTCACCGGCACCAATACCTATACGGGTGGCACGACGGTTTCGGCCGGCACGCTTGTCGGCACCTCGACCAGCCTGCAGGGCAACATCCTGAACAACGCGGCGGTGACGTTCGATCAGGCGAGCAATGGCACCTATGCCGGCGACATGTCGGGCACCGGCAGCTTGACCAAGGCCGGAGCCGGCACGTTGACGCTCTCGGGAACCAACACCTACTCGGGCGGCACGACGGTCTCGGCCGGCACGCTCGTCGGCACGACGATCAGCCTCCAGGGCAACATCACAAACGATTCGGTAGTGACCTTCGACCAGGCCAACGACGGTGTCTACGCCGGCGTCATGACGGGCAACGGTCGGCTGATCAAGACCGGAACGGGCGCTGTCACGCTCACGGGCAACAACGACTATCGGGGCGGGACGACGATTTCAGGCGGCACGCTGATCGGCACCACGACCAGCCTTTGGCGCAACATCGTCAACGACGCCACCCTGGTCTTCGATCAGACGTTCGACGGGTTCCTGATGGGGAATGTCTCCGGCAACGGCATGGTCATCAAGCGCGGGACAGGGACGGTCACCTTTGCCGGTGACCAAACCTACACCGGAGAGACGGTGATCGACGGCGGCACCCTGGCGCTGACAGGCAATGCCGGCCTCGACCAGTCGAGCGGCATTCGCCTCACGGCCGCCAACGCGGTGTTCGATATTACTACCGTCGGCGGCAATCCTCGCACGATCAAGGATCTCTCCGGTGTTGCCGGTTCCCGGGTCAACATGGGGTTCAGCACCCTCACGGTCGGTACGTTGAACAACACGACGTTCAGCGGCATCATCGACGGTGACGGCGCCGCCGAATGGACCGGCAACCTGATCAAGCAGGGGACAGGCGCCCTGACCTTGGCTGGTGTCAACACCTATACCGGGGCGACGAAGATCACGGAGGGCACGCTGGCGCTCGCCGGTGGCGGCAGCGTCGCGGCGTCGCGCGGCGTCGAGCTCACGGCGACCGGCACCAGCTTCGACATCTCGCAGGTCGGCACTAGCACGACCATCGCGGCGATCACCGGTGCGGCAGGCTCGACGGTGAAGCTCGGCAGCAAGACCCTGACCGTCGGTTCGGGGACCTTCGACGGCATCATCGCGGACGGCGGAATCGGTGGCGGCACCGGCGGTGCGTTGAGCAAGCAAGGTAGCGGCACGCTGACCCTTACCGGCGTCAACACCTACACCGGTGCGACCGTCATCACGGCCGGCACCTTGGCGCTGTCGGGGGGCGGCAGCATCGCGCAGTCGAGCGGCGCTACCCTGGATGGCGCAGGTGCGGTCTTCGATATCGCGCAGACAGCGGCCGGTGCTTCTGTCGTCTCGCTCAACGGCACTTTCGATACCGCCATCGTCAATCTGGGTGCGAAGACCCTGACCGTCACCAATGGAGGGGACTTCAGCGGTGTCATCCAGGGTACGGGTGGGCTTGCCCTCGCCAATGGCGCCAGCCTGGGCCTCAGCGGCACCAACAGCTACACCGGCATCACGACGATCGGTATCAATGCCGTTCTGGAGCTGGACAATTTCGGCACGATCTCGCAGTCCAGCCTCGTCGACTTGACCGGAGCGGGTGCCGTCTTCGACATCTCCTGCGGTTGCACGAATCCGCAGACGATCAAGGACCTGCAGGGTGTCACCGGTTCGGTCGTCCGCCTCGGCGTCAACAGCCTGACGGTGGGCACAGCCAACTCGACGACCTTCGCCGGCGTGATCGATGAGTTCGGCGGCAATGGCGGCCTGATCAAACAGGGCAGCGGCACGCTGACCTTGAGCGGCGCCAACACCTACACCGGCGGCACGACGTTCAAGGAGGGGACGCTCGCCGTCTTCAACGACGCAAATCTCGGGGCCACCAGCGGCGGCCTCACCTTCACCGGTGGCGCCCTGCAGTTCCTGGGGCTGTTCAACCTGGACGGTACACGCACCATCACCATGGTGGCCGGTGGCGGCACGATCGACACCAACGGCTTCGACACGACGATCACACAGTCGATCGGCGGCGTCGGCGGCCTGACCAAGGCAGGTAGCGGCACGCTCACCCTGGTAAACGTCAACGCATACAACGGCTTGACCACGATCAGCGGCGGCACCCTGGCGCTCAGTGGCGTCGGCCATATCGGCTTGTCGGACGGCGTCGACCTCACGGGCGGGACTGCCGTCTTCGATATCTCCGCGGCCGATGGCCAGCGCTGGATCAAGGCCTTCTCGGGCGTCGCCAATTCCCGGGTCGTTCTCGGGGCCAACACCCTCAAGACCGGCACGCTCAACGGCCAGAAGACCTTCAGCGGCATCATCGAAGGCAGCGGCGGCCTTATCCTGAAGGACACGGTGGGCAAGCTCACTTTGGAGGGCGTCAACACTTACACCGGCGCAACGACGGTCGAGGAAGGCACGCTGGCGATCGGAGGCGGCGGCGGCATTGCCGCGTCGAGCGGGCTCACCCTGTTCGGAACAGCGGTGTTCGACATCTCCGGCGCCACCGGCACTGTCGCGATCAAGACTCTCGAAGGCGGCACAGGAACGGTCGTTCAACTCGGATCGAACACGCTCATCGTCGATCCCGCGGCTTCGGCCATCTTCGGCGGCATCATCAAGGGCAGTGGCGGCGTCACCAAGGCGGGCTCGGGGACCCAGACCTTCCATGCCGTCAACGAGTATACGGGCCAGACCAGGATCGAGGGCGGCACCCTGGCGCTGGTCGGTGCGGGTGACATCGCAAGCTCCAGCGGCGTCGATCTCGCCGTCGCAGGCGCGCGGTTCGATCTGACCGGCGCAGCCGGCAACCGCACGATTGGCGGGCTCGACGGTGTCACCGGCACCACCGTCGTGCTCGACGGCAAGACGCTCACCGTTGACACGACGCGCTCGACCACCTTCGGCGGCACGCTTGACGGCCTCGCTTCGGCGGGCCTCGTGAAGCAGGGTACGGGCACGCTGACCCTCACGGGGGGCAGTCACACCTATGGCGGGGCGACCCAGATCCTCGGTGGCACGCTGGCGCTGTCGGGCGCGGGCAGCGTTGCGCAGTCGAGCGCCGTTCGCCTCGACGGCACCGGTACCTTCGACATTTCCGCCAGCACGAGCGACCAGACCATTCGCGATCTGAGCGGCGGTATTGACGGCAGGATCGTGCTCGGCAACAGGACGCTCACCGCCGGTACCTCGAACGATACGACCTTCAGCGGCATCATCTCGGGTGATGGCGGCTTCACCAAGCAGGGTACGGGCCGGCTCATTTTTGAAGGAGCCAGCGTCCACACCGGAACGACCACGATCGCTGCCGGCACGCTGGCGTTGGCGGGTGGCGGCAGTGTCTCGGAGTCGAACGGAGTCTCGATCGCCAGCGGCGCCACCTTCGACGTGAGCGGCGTTACGAGCGCCACGGCGATCAGGAACCTGGTAGGCGAGGGCACGGTCGTCCTGGGAACCAAGGAACTGCAGATCACCCAGGCGGCCGGCGAGTTTGCCGGCTCGATCGCCGGCAGCGGCAGCGGCACCGCACTCTCCGTTCTGGGCGGCACACTGACTCTGACAGGCGCCTCGACTTACACGGGCAATACCTCCGTCGGATTCTTGTCAACCTTGGTGCTGAAGGACGGCGGCTCGATCGCCTCCACGGGCAGGGTCGTTCTCGACGCGGCAGGAACCTTCGACATCTCGCAGACGACAGCGGGGGCGACCGTCGGCGGGCTGGACGGCGGCGGGTTGGTGTCGCTCGGCGGCCGCGACCTCACGATCACCGGCAGCGGCGGCTCTTTCGGCGGCATTATCCAGGGCAGCGGCGGTCTGCGGCTCGCGACCGGTGCCCAGCAGAGGTTGAACGGTGGCGCCACCTATGGCGGCGGCACGACGATCGAGGCTGGCGCAACGCTCTTTCTCAAGGGCACCAGCTACATCACGGTATCGAGCGGGGTGAACCTCGCCGGCACCGGCGCCACGCTCGACGTCTCCGGCAGCATCGTCTCCGGACCGCAGATTGTCAGGGACCTGCAGAGCGCGTTTGCCGGCTCGAGGGTCGTGCTGGGCGCCAACAGTCTTTCGGTGATCTCGTTCAGTGATACGACGTTTGCCGGCGGCATCGTGGGCGATGGCGGGCTGATCAAGGACGGCGGAGCGAACCTGACCCTCACCGGCGCCAGCACCTATCGCGGCGGCACAACGATCAACTCGGGCGCGCTGGTGGTGTCGAGCGACGCCAACCTCGGCGATGCCTCGGGCAGCATCGCCCTCAAGGGCGGCACGCTGCGGCTGGGAGCCAGCTTCAATCTCGCGGCGACCCGCGCGGTCACGCTCGACGTCGTCGGCACGATCGACACCAACGGCTTCGACTCCGTCATGTCGCAGACGATCAGCGGGTCGGGCCAGCTCGCCAAAGTCGGCGCGGGCACCCTGACCCTGGCCGGCGCCAACACCTACGTCGGCGACACGTTTATTCAGGGCGGCACCGTCGCGATCGCCAGCGACGCCAGTTTCGGTGCGACGTCGGGCGGCCTCTATCTCTACGACAGTACACTCCGGTTCCTGGCGAGCTTCGATCTCGACGCGGCGCGCCAGGTCTCGTTGGGCGGTTCCGGCGGCACGATCGACACCAACGGCTTCGACACGACGATCGCCCAGTCGATCACCGGCGCCGTCACCCTGACCAAGATCGGCGCCGGCGTCCTGACCTTGAGCGGCGACAATAGTTATAACGGCACGACCTTGCGGGGCGGCGTGATCGCCGTCTCGCGCGACCTCAATCTCGGCTTGATGTTCGGCGGTCTTGCCTTCGACGGCGGCACTCTGCGCTTCCTGCAGAGCTTCGACGTATCGGGCACGCGCACGATCGCCCTCGGCGCCGGTGGCGGCACCATCGATACCAACGGCTTCAACACCCTGATCGACCGCGGGATCACCGGCGCGGGCGGGTTGACCAAGGCCGGTGCCGGGACGCTGACCCTCAGCCGCGCCAACAGCTATGCAGGCGCGACCACGGTCGACGCCGGCACGCTGGCACTGTCGGCGGGCGGCGATATCGCGGCGTCGACGGGTGTGACCCTCGCGGGGGCGGGCACGAAGCTCGATATCTCCGGCGCCAGCGGCAACCGCAGGATCCAGGATTTCGCCGGCGTCACCGGCACGTCCGTAACGCTGGGCAACAACCGCCTGACGGTCGGGGCGGCCAACAACACGAGCTTCGCCGGCGACATCGCGGGCACAGGCGGCCTCATCAAGACCGGCACCGGCACGCTCGTGCTTTCGGGGGCGAACACCTACAGCGGCGGCACGACCGTGAACAGCGGCACCTTGCAGGGCAATACGACGAGCCTGCGGGGAAATATCGTCAATGACGCCGCCGTGGCGTTCAGCCAGGGCGCAAGCGGCACCTATGCCGGCAACATGTCGGGCAGCGGGACGCTGACCAAGACGGGCGGCGGCATCCTCACCCTCTCGGGCACCAATACCTACAGCGGCGGCACGACGGTGTCGGCCGGCACCTTGACCGGCACGACGGAGAGCCTGCAGGGCGCCATCACGAACAATGCCGCCGTCGTGTTCGACCAGGCGACCACCGGCACCTATGCAGGCGTGATGTCGGGGACGGGCACACTCACCAAGACCGGTAGCGGCGTGGTGATCCTGGTGGGCGACAACACCTATGGCGGCGGTACGATCCTGAGCGGCGGCGTGCTGCAGCTCGGCAACAGCGGCACGACCGGCTGGATCGCCGGCAATGTCGCGATGAGCAACAACGCCATGCTGGCGTTCAATCGCACCGACGACGTGACGTTCGGCGGCAACATCAGCGGCGACGGCCGGTTGATGCTGATGGGCCCGGGCAAGGTGACCTTGACCGGCGCGAACACGTTCACCGGCGGGACGGTGATCGGCGGCGGCACCGTCGAGGCAAGCTCCGATGCGGCCTTCGGCGCGCCTGGCGCGACCTTGACGGTGACCGGCGGGGCCACGGTGCTGGCGCTGGCAAGCTTCACCAGCGACCGGCCGATCGAGCTGCTGGGCGTTGGCGGCAAGTTCGACACCAACGGCAATATCCTCACCTTGCAGGGCGCTATCACCGGCGACGGCGCGCTGACCAAGATCGGGGGCGGCACGCTGATCCTGACCGGCGCGAACGACTACGGGGGCGGCACGACGGTTCAAGCCGGCGTCGTGAAGGGCAATAGCGTTAGCCTGCGCGGCCCGATCATCAACAACGCGCAGGTGGAGTTCGATCAGGCGACCGACGGCACCTATGCCGGCGCGATGTCGGGCATCGGCGCGCTGGTGAAATCCGGCTCGGGTAACCTCACGCTCACGGGCACCAGTACTTACACCGGCGGCACGACGGTCAGCGGTGGCACCTTGATGGGCACCACGACCAGCCTACGGGGCACGGTCGTCAACAACGCGACAGTGGTGTTCGATCAAGCCGACGACGGGGTCTACATCGGCACGATGTCAGGCAGCGGCAGGATCGTGAAGAGCGGTGCCGGTGTCCTGACCTTGAGCGGGGTCAACACCTATGCCGGCGGCACGACCGTCAGGGGCGGTACGATCGCGGTCTCGTCGAATGCCAATCTCGGCGACGATGCCGGCGGGCTGACGTTCGACGGCGGCGGATTGCGCTTCGATGCGGGCTTCAACCTGTCGAACGCGCGGGCGATCGTTCTCGACGCCGGCGGCGGCGCGATCGACACCAATGGCTTCGACACGACGATCGGGCAGGACATTCTCGGCACGGGCAAGCTGATCAAGACCGGCGGCGGCACCCTGGTGCTGGGCGGCGCCAACAGCCACGGCGGCACGGTCGTGACCGGCGGCGTCGTTTCCGTGGGCAGCGATGCCGCTTTCGGTACGACAGGCGCCGCGTTGGCGGTCGGCAACGGCGCGACGGTGCAGGCGCTGGCCACCTTCACCGGCAATCGGCCGGTCGAGCTGCTGGCCGGCGGTGGTGTCTTCGACACCAACGGCAACACGCTCACCTTGCAGGGCGCGATCTTCGGGGCAGGTGGGCTGACCAAGCAAGGCGCGGGCACGCTGGAGCTTGCCCGCGTCAATACCTACAGCGGCGCGACGACGGTCTCCGACGGGACCTTGGTGCTGCTGGGCGCCGGCAGCCTCGCGGCATCGAGCGGGGTCGCGCTGCAGGCGAGCGGCACGAAGCTCGACATCTCTGGCGCCGCCGGCGGCCGCACGATCCAGGATCTCTCCGGCGTGGCCGACGCATCGATCGTGCTGGGCGCCAACAGCCTGACCGTCGGCACGGCCAACAACACGACGTTCGCGGGCGTCATTTCCGGCGCCGGCGGGATCACCAAGCAGGGCGGCGGCAGGCTGACGCTCTCCGGCCAGAGCGGCTATGGCGGGGCGACGACGATTGCCGCGGGCACCCTGGCGATCGTCGGGACAGGCAACATCGCCTTTTCGAGCGTCACAGTGGCGAACGGCGCCACCTTCGATATCAGCGGCAGCGTCAATTTGGAAAACCTGATCGCGGCGCTGACAGGCGACGGCACGGTGGAGCTCGGTGGCAACCAACTGGTGCTGGGCCATACCACAGGTGTGTTCTCCGGGGCGATCGTCGATGCAGGCGCCGGCCCCGGCGGCAGCGCGACACGCGGTGCGCTGACAATCATCGAGGGCAGTATGACGCTGTCGGGCACCTCGACCTATGGCGGCGTCACGCAGATCTATCAGGGCGTGACCCTGGCGCTGACGGGAACGGGCTCGATCGCCGACACGCTCTATGTGGCCTTCTCGTCGAGCAGCAGCGGCGGCGAGGCGACCTTCGATATCTCGGGAACCACGGGTGGCGCCACGGTCGGCGGCCTGCGCGACGCCAGCGGCGTCGGCCGTGTCGTGCTGGGCAACCAGACCCTCACCGTCACCAACACCCAGGGCGGCTTCACGGGCATCATCTCGGGCAACGGCGGGTTGACCCTGGGGGCCAATGCGGTGCAAGGGCTGGCCGGGGTCAATAGCTATACCGGGGCGACGACGGTTGGCGCCGGGGCGACTCTTGTGCTCTACAACAACGGCAGCCTTGCCGCGTCGAGTGGCGTCGCGCTCGCCGGTGCAGGGGCGAGCTTCGACATCTCTGGCGCCAATAGCGGCCGCACGATCCAGGACCTCATCGGTGTCGCCGACACTTCCGTCCTACTGGGCAGCAAGAGCCTGACGGTCGACACGGCCAACACGACGACCTTCGCCGGCGTGATCGCCGACGGTGGCATAGACGGCGGCAGCGGCGGCGCCTTGATCAAGCAGGGCAGCGGCACGCTGATCCTGACCGGCGCCAACAGCTACACCGGCGGCACGACGGTGTCGGGCGGCACGTTGC
>MKRV01000133.1:0-17550 GCA_001897995.1 Alphaproteobacteria bacterium 65-37
GATCGGGCCGTCCGCGGTGGTCGGGTTCGGCGGCTACGCCTCGGTGCCGACCATGGTGGCGGCCCGCCTGCGCCGGCTGCCGGCGATGCTGCACGAGCAGAACGCCGTGCTGGGCAAGGCCAACCGCACCGTCCAGGGCGGGGCCGGGCTGATCGCCACCTCGTTTGCCCGCACGCGCTTTCTGGCCGAGGCCGATAGTCGGGTGCGGCTGGTCGGCAATCCGGTGCGCGAGCCGGTGCGGGCGCTGCGCACCTTGGGCTACCGGCCGCCGAGCGACGGCCGCATCATCGATGTGCTGGTGTTCGGCGGCAGCCAGGGCGCGGCCTCGTTCAGCCAGGTCGTGCCGCAGGCGCTGCTCGCCTTGCCGCCGGCCCTGCGGCCGCGGCTGCGCGTGGTGCAGCAGTGCCGGGCCGAGGATCTTGACAGTGTCCGGCGGGTCTATGCCAAGCACGGCGTGGTGGCCGAGCTGGCGCCGTTCTTCTCCGACCTGCCGCAGCGCATCGCCGCCGCCCATCTGGTGATCGGCCGCTCCGGCGCCTCGACCGTGGCCGAGCTGGCGACGGTCGGGCGGCCCTCGATCCTGGTGCCGTATCCTTACGCCGCCGACGACCATCAGACCGCCAATGCCCGCGCCTTCGAGGCGGCGGGGGCGTGCCTGGTGATCCCGCATGGGGCGTTCGACGCCGCGACCTTGGCGGGGCATCTGGCCGGCCTGTTCGAGGCGCCGGAGCGGCTGGCCGCGATGGCCGCCGCCGCCCACGGGGCGGCCCGGCCCGACGCCGCTGCCCGCCTGGCCGACGCGGTCGGCGAGCTCACTGGTCTTTCTCTTCAGCCTTCAGGAGTTCCCGCATGAGGGCGCTGCCGCTCGACCTCGGACTGATCCATTTCGTCGGCATCGGCGGCATCGGCATGTCCGGCATCGCCGAGGTGCTGCACAACCTGGGGTACAAGGTCCAGGGCAGCGACGTGGCCGAGGGCGCCAACACCCGCCGCCTTGCCGAACTAGGTATCAAAGTCGCCATCGGCCACCGCGCCGACAACATCGCCACCGCCCAGGTCGTGGTCGTCTCGAGCGCCGTCAAGAAGGACAATCCCGAGGTCCTGGCCGCCCGTGCCCGGTTGGTGCCGGTGGTCCGCCGCGCCGAGATGCTGGGCGAGCTGATGCGCCTCAAATGGTCGATCGCCGTCGGCGGCACCCACGGCAAGACCACCACCACCTCGATGGTCGCCTCGATGCTCGATGCCGGCGGCCTCGACCCCACGGTGATCAACGGCGGCATCATCAACGCCTACGGCACCAATGCTCGCCTCGGCGCCGGCGACTGGATGGTCGTCGAATCTGACGAATCCGACGGCTCCTTCCTGCGCCTGCCCGCGACCATCGCCGTCGTGACCAACGTCGATCCCGAGCATCTCGACCACTACGGCACCTTCGACGCGCTGCGCGACGCTTTCGTGCGCTTCGTCGAGAACATCCCGTTCTACGGCTTCGCCGTGCTGTGCTTCGACCATCCCGAGGTCCAGGCGCTGCTGCCGCGCGTCGCCGATCGCCGCATCATCACCTACGGTATCGGCGCCAACGCCGACGTGCGGGCGATCAACCTCAAACTCGACCGCAGCGGCGCCGATTTCGACGTCATGATCGAACACCGCGCCAGCAACGAGTCGCGGATCATCTCGGGCCTGCGCCTGCCGATGTTCGGCCAGCACAACGTCCAGAACGCCCTGGCGGCGATCGCCGTGGCGCAAGAGATGGGCCTGCCGGACGAGACCATCCGCCGTGCGCTCGGCTCCTTCGCTGGCGTGAAGCGGCGCTTCACCAAGACCGGCGAAGCGCACGGCATCACCGTCATCGACGACTACGGCCACCATCCGGTGGAGATCGCCGCCGTTCTCCGCGCCGCGCGTCAGGCCTATGGCGGCTCGGGCCGCGTCATCGCCGTCATGCAGCCTCACCGTTACTCGCGGCTGGGCGCGCTGCGCCACGAATTCGCGACCTGCTTCACGGACGCCGATGCCGTCGTCATCGCCGACGTCTATGCTGCCGGCGAGACGCCGATCGAAGGCGTCAATCGTGACATGTTGGTCGGCCTGGTCCAGCGCGCCGGCCATCGCGACGTGACGCCGCTCGGCGGACCGGGCGACCTGCCGGCGATGATCTGGCAGATGGCGCGTCCGGGCGACGTCGTGGTCTGCCTCGGCGCCGGCAACATCACCGCTTGGGCGCATGCCCTGCCGGGCCAGCTCCAGCAACTCGCGGCCGAACATGCCGGCCCACGCTCGATCGCCAACGATCACGGGCCTTCCAGCAGCGGATCGGTCGCATGATGGCGCTCACGACGCCCAAGCCGCATCTGATTGACCGGCTGCCCAAGCCGCGCGGCCGGCTTGTCGCCGATGCGCCGCTTGGCCCGCAGACCTGGTTTCGCGCCGGCGGTCCTGCCGAGGTGCTATTCCGTCCGGCCGACGTCGAGGATTTGTCTACCTTCCTGGCAGTCCTTCCGTCCGATGTACCGGTGATGGTGCTGGGCGTCGGGTCAAACCTGCTTGTGCGGGACGGCGGCGTGAAGGGTGTTGTGATCCGCTTGATGCGCGGCTTCACCGGGATAGAGGTCGAAGGCCACGAAGTCATGGCGGGAGCCGGGGCGCTCGATCTCAACGTGGCGCTCACGGCGCGTGACCACGCCCTGGCTGGTCTCGAATTCCTGAGCGGCATTCCCGGAACGATCGGCGGTGCGGTCGCCATGAACGCCGGTGCCTACCAGGGCGATCTCTCGCAAGTGCTGATCTCGGCCGAGGCCGTCGACCGGGCCGGTGATGTCCACAGGGTCGATGCCGCCAGGATGGGGTTCAGCTATCGGCACAGCCAGGCGCCGGCTGACTGGGTCTTCACGTCAGTTCGCCTGCGAGCGGCACCGGGCGATCAGCTGGCCATCGCCCGCCGTATTGCGGACATCGACGCCGCTCGCTTGGAATCGCAGCCGCGCAGCCGGACCGGCGGGTCGACCTTCGTCAATCCGCCTGGGCATAAGGCTTGGGAGCTGATCGATCGAGCCGGTTGCCGTGGGCTGCGAATCGGCGAAGCGCAGGTCTCGGAGAAGCACTGCAACTTCCTGATCAACCTCGGGGCGGCGACCGCTGCCGATATCGAGGCCCTGGGCGAGGAGGTCCGCCGCCGCGTCGTCGAGCAGAGTGGCGTTCGCCTCGAGTGGGAAATACGTCGTATTGGAGTGTCCGCATGACGCGTCGCGTCGCAGTCCTGATGGGCGGCTGGTCGCCCGAGCGTGAGGTTTCGCTGGTAAGCGGCAAGGCCTGCGCTGAGGGCTTGCGTGAGGGAGGCCACGACGTGATCGAATACGACGTGAAACGCGACCTGCGCGCGCTCGTCGACTTCCTGCGTCCGGCCGGCGGAGGCGGCCCCGACGTGGTTTTCAATGCCTTGCATGGCCGCTACGGTGAGGATGGCTGCATCCAGGGTGTGCTGGAAATCATGCGCGTGCCGTATACTCATTCCGGCTTGCTTGCCTCAGCCATCGCCATGGACAAGCCGATGGCGCGCCACGTCTTCACCTCCCTCGGCCTGCGGGTGGCCGAAGGCAAGGTGATAGAGCGTCGCTCGCTCGCTTCAGGCGATCCTCTGCCGCGGCCGTATGTGGTGAAGCCGATCGACCAGGGGTCCAGCGTCGGAGTGCATATCGTACGCGAAGGCGACAATCTCGCTGCCGTCGAAGCGGCCGAGGCCGCGTTCGGTGAGCGCGTCCTGATCGAGAAGTTCGTGCCCGGCCGGGAACTAACCGTCGCCGTGATGCACGACAAGGCGGTCGCTGTCACCGAACTGCGGCCAAAGACCCGCTTTTACGACTACGAAGCCAAATATACCGATGGCATCACCGAGCATCTGATTCCGGCACCGATTCCGGCCGAAGTCTACGAGCTTGCAAAGCAATGGGCGCTTACGGCGTTCCAGGCGCTGGGCTGCGAGGGCCTCGCCCGCGCCGACTTCCGCTGGAACGACGCCGAGTTCGGCACATCTGGCCTAGTTATTCTCGAAATCAATACCCAGCCCGGCATGACCCCGCTATCTCTGGCACCGGAGCAGGCGAAGTGGGCCGGCATCTCCTGGCCGCAGCTCATGACCTGGATGATCGACCATGCGAGGTGCCCCGCGTGAGCACAGCCGCCAAGAAGACCACCCCCAATGCCGGCTCGGCCCGGCGCGACTATGATCGCCGCAAGAAACGCGCGCCGATCCGCAAAGCCGGCCGGCCGTTCTGGCGTCAGCCGCTGATTTTGGGGGCCATCGTCCTGCTGTTGGGCTGCGGCGGCGGGGGCGGCTGGTGGGCTTGGCATGAGGGTTGGCTGACCGAAGCGCAGAACCGTATCGACGCGGCTTCGCGTGCGGTCGTTGGCGCTATCACACCCTTCAAGCTGGCCGACGTCACGGTCGAGGGCCGCGACTATGTCGAGCGTAGCGACATTCTGGCGGCCCTGAACGTGAGCCGAGGCGACTCGCTCCTGGGTATCGATCTGCAGGCCTCGCGTCGCCGGCTCGAGGCCATCGATTGGGTCGAATGGGCCACGGTCGAGCGTCGGTTGCCCGACACGCTCTATGTCACGCTGAAGGAACGGCGTGCCGTCGCGATCTGGCAGAACGGCAACGAGTATACGCTGATCGACAAGAACGGCCGCACCGTGCGCGCCAGCCGCATGCCACCGGGCGCCGAGAGCCTGTTGTTGCTCGGCGGGCCGGGCGCGCCGGAGCATGTCGGCGACCTGCTGCTGCTGCTCACTTACGAGCCGGCGGTTTCTCGGCAGCTGCGCGCCGCCGTCTGGGTCGGCCAGCGCCGCTGGAACCTGGTGCTGAACAACGGTGTCGAGATCTGGCTGCCGGAAGAGGATGCGGTTGCGGCTCTGCAGCAGCTTGCCAAGCTCGATGGCCAGCACAAGTTGCTGTCACGCGAGTTCGGCGTGGTCGATCTTAGGTTGCCGGACAAGCTTTATCTCAGAAAACGCAACATGGGCGAGCCTACGCCTGGGCCGGCGTGATATTGATGTGATACTGGACGTGTACGCGTAGAGACGGGGGACATCGTGGCGAAGACGAGAAACGGCGTCGTTGCAGCGCTCGACATAGGAACCAACAAGGTCGTCTGTTTCGTCGCACGCGTCGACGGACAGGGGCTGCGGGTCGTGGGCATTGGACACCAGCCGGCGTTGGGTATGCGGTGCGGCAACATCGTCGACATGGAAGCCGCGACCCGCGCGATCTCGTCGGCGGTTTCGACGGCCGAGGAGATGTGCGGCGAGCACGTCCGCGACGTCATAGTCGGCGTCAGCGGCGGCTCGGCGGCCTCGCACAACCAGAGCCTCGAGGTCGCAATCGGCCACCACGAGATCGGTGAACGCGATGTCCGACGCGTCCAGCAGCACATTCAGCTTCCCGCCGAGACGGCTGACCGCGACATCATCCACTCTGCAGCCATCGGCTACTCGGTCGACGGCACTCCGGTGCGGGATGCCCGTGGCATGTTCGGCGAGCGGCTGGGCGTCGACGTCCATCTGGTGACCGCAGCGAGCAGCTCCATGCGCAACCTCCAGGTCTGCGTACGCCGCGCCCATCTCGAGATTGCCGACCGGGTCGTGGCGTCCCATGCGGCCGGCCTCAGTTCGCTGGTGTCGGACGAGCGCGACCTCGGCGTGACTCTGATCGATATGGGCGCGGGTACGACCTCGATTGCCGTCTTCTACGAGGGCCATCTCGTGCATGTCGATTCGATCCCAGTCGGCGGCGAGCATGTGACGCGAGATATCGCCCGCGGCCTGTCGACGCCGCTTGCGCACGCTGAGCGGATGAAGACACAGATCGGGCGCGCCGTTGCCAAGCCTAACGACGAATACGACATCATCGACGTGCCTCTGATCGGCGAGGAGGATCGCACCCGTCCAAACCACATCCCTCGGTCGATTCTGGTCGGCATCATTCGACCGCGGATCGAAGAGACGTTCGAGCTGGTGCGGAGTCGCCTCGAAGCAAGCGGTGTGGATAAGTTGGCAGGTGGACGTGCTGTTCTGGTCGGTGGCGGCTGCCAACTCGACGGTGTGCCGGAAGTCGCGGCCGCTATTCTCAACAAGAAGGTGCGCACCGGCGCACCGCTTCGGCTTGCGGGACTCGCGGATTCTACAGGCGGGCCGGCATTTTCAGCGGCTGCGGGTCTGTTGACCTTCGCGCTTCACAATCAGGCTGTCGCGCAAAGCCAGCCGGCGGCTTTGGAAGCTCCAGCTACACGCATTGGTCGGATTGGCAGTTGGATACGGGAAAACTTTTAGGCAATATGTTGTATGGGGAATGGCAATCCCCAACAGGCTGTAGACAGTAAAGAATAAAAAGCCGGTGGCGGTGAAGGGTCTCCACCCAAAAAAGGGGATCCACGCCGTCGCTCCGAGCAGATAACCCCTCGTTTGCGTGGAGAAAGCCGAATGACGATCAACCTCAGTCTCCCTCAGAAGGAGTCGGAGATTAAGCCGCGTATCACCGTAATTGGTGTCGGCGGCGCAGGCGGAAACGCCGTCAACAACATGATCAGCGCCGCACTGGAAGGCGTCGAATTCATTGTTGCCAACACCGATGCTCAGGCGCTTGGCCAGTCGCTGGCCGACCGGCGCGTTCAGCTCGGTATCACGATTACACAGGGTCTGGGCGCGGGCGCCCGTCCCGAGGTTGGCCGCCAGGCCGCCGAAGAGGCGCTGCCCGAGATCCTCCAACTCCTCGATGGCGCAAACATGGTGTTTGTCACGGCCGGCATGGGTGGTGGCACCGGCACCGGTGCGGCGCCCGTCATTGCCGCAGCCGCGCGCGAGCAGGGCATTCTTACCATTGGCGTCGTCACCAAGCCCTTCCACTTCGAGGGCCGCCGTCGCATGCAGTCGGCCGAGCAAGGTATCACCGAGCTGGAGAAGGTCGTCGACACCCTGATCGTCATTCCCAACCAGAACCTGTTCAAGATCGCGAACGAGAAGACGACGTTCGCCGACGCCTTCAAGATGGCGGACGACGTTCTGCACATGGGCGTGCGTGGCGTTACCGATCTTATGGTCATGCCGGGCCTCATCAACCTCGACTTTGCCGATATTCGCACCGTGATGGGCGAGATGGGCAAGGCGATGATGGGCACGGGCGAAGCCGAAGGCCCGGACCGCAGCCGTGTCGCCGCCGAGTCGGCGATTTCCAATCCGCTGCTGGAAGATCATTCGATGAAGGGCGCCAAGGGCGTGCTCATCAACATCACCGGTGGCCTCGACATGACGCTGCACGAAGTCGACGAAGCGGCCAATCGCATCCGTGAGGAAGTCGACGGTGACGCCAACATCATCTTCGGCTCGACTTTCGACGCCACGATGCAGGGGCGTATGCGCGTCTCGGTCGTCGCTACCGGCATCGCGGCGATGGCCTCTCAGCAGCCGGCGCCGAACTATCTGTCGCTCGACATGAATCGCCCCGTGCAGACCGGCCAGCCGGCGCTCAGCCGACCGGTTGCACCGCCGGTTGGACGGGTTGCCATGCCAGCAGCGTCAGCAATGCCCGTGCCGATGATGCCGGCTGCACCTGTCGCCGCACCCGTCGCGCCGCCGGTCACCATCGTGGCTCCGCCGCCGCCCGCCCCGATCGTCGAACCCGCTCCGGTCGTCGCTGTTGCGCCGCCGCCAGTACCGGTTTCTGCACCAGCCATGCTCGCTGAGACGGCGCCGATGTCCGCATTTGTCGCAGCGGCCATCCCGGTCGAAGCGCTGGCCGCACCGGCGCCCGCGCCGATTCCTGCACCCGTCGCGGTGGCGCCTGCGCCTGCGCCGACACCCGCTGCCGCCCAGCGGCCGCTGGTCGACGAGAACGACTGGCGGGTGAGCCGCCCCACAGCCAAGGCGCCGGCGCGAGCCGAGCCTGTCGCGCGACCGATGGCCGCGCGGCCGGCAACGGAAAGCCGAGCTCCGAACCTGTTCCAGCGGATCACCGGTGCCTTCTCGACCTCGAAAGTTGCGCCGGCTCCGGCACCATCGCCTGCCGCTCCGGTCGAGCCGTCCATCAGCCGGCCGGCTGCGGAAAATGTTGTTGCAGTTGCTCCCAAGCAGCCGGCGGCGCGTCCGGCGCCAGTGCAGACGTCAATCAGCCTCGACGTCACCGAGCGGGCCAAGCCTGCGCGAGATGACGACGACCTGCAAATTCCGGCATTCCTGCGGCGGCAAGCTAACTGACGCAGGTCACCTCAAATCTCTACGCATTTCCTGGAGGGGCCCCTGGCCCCTCTTTTTTTAGCCGGTACATGATATAAACCCGGCCGGCGTAAATCTGACGGATGGGACATGTCGAAAGCGGTCGCACGCAGGACTCTCAAGATCGGTGCAGGGCTGGCTCTGGCCATCGCGGGCTTTGGCCTCGCCGGCTGCGGCGGCTCCGACGACAATGCGAACTATGTCGAACAGCCGGTCGAGCAGCTCTATAACCGCGGCCTCGATGATCTCGGCGCCCAGGAATACAAGAGTGCGGCGAAGAACTTCGAGGAAGTCGACCGTCAGCACCCCTATTCGGTGTGGGCGACCAAGGCGCAGATCATGGCGGCCTTCGCCTACTATCAGTCCAACAAGTACGACGAGGCGATCATTGCACTGGACCGCTTCATCCAGCTCCATCCGGGCCATCGCGATCTGCCTTACGCCTATTATCTGAAGGCGCTCTGCTATTACGAGCAGATCTCCGACGTCGGCCGCGACCAGCGCGTTACGCAGCAGGCGCTCGACGCCCTGGCGGAAGTCGTGCGGCGTTTCCCCGACTCACCCTATGCGCGCGACGCGCGCCTCAAGGTTGAGCTCTGCATCGACCATCTCGCCGGCAAGGAAATGGCGATCGGTCGCTACTATCAGAAGAACCAGCAGTGGATCGGGGCCATCAACCGTTACCGCGTCGTGATCGAGCGCTACCAGACGACCACACATGTTCCCGAGGCGCTGCATCGTCTGGTCGAAACCTACCTATCGCTCGGCGTGAAGAATGAAGCCAAGGAAGCTGCGGCGGTATTGGGTTACAACTACCCCGGCAGCGAATGGTATCAGGACAGCTACTTCCTGATGACCGGTGAGGGCACGCGGCCGCCGGACGAACAAGGCGGCTGGTTCTTCGGTCTCTTCTGATTACATGCTTGCCTCGCTTTCGATCCGCGACTTCGTCCTGATCGAAAAGCTCGATCTCGATTTCTTACGCACTGGCGGCGGTCTCGGAGCGCTGACTGGTGAGACCGGCGCCGGTAAATCCATTCTCATCGATGCCCTGAGTCTGGCGCTCGGAGCTCGTGCCGAATCGGGTGCCGTGCGCCGGGGGGCGGCCCAGGCATCGGTGTCGGCGTCTTTCGATCTGCCCACGGACCATCCGGCGCATATCGTGCTGGATGAGCAGGGCTTCGAGGTCGAAGACGTGCTCACCTTGCGACGCATGATCGGCGCCGATGGGCGCGGTCGTGCCTTCGTCAACGATCAGCCGGCCTCGGTCTCCTTGCTGCGCCGGCTGGGCGAGACTTTGGTCGAGATCCAGGGGCAGATGGAGCAGCACGGCCTGCTCGACGTGGCCACTCATCGCCGATCGCTCGACGCCTTTGCCAGCCTCGAGAAGATGGTGACTGCGGTGGCGGCGGCCTGGGCGGCCTGGCGCGCTGCGGACCGGGCCTATTCGGATGCGTTGGCCGCGACCGAGGCCGCGCGGCGTGACGAGGATTTTCTGCGCCATGCTGTAAAGGAATTGGAAGCGCTGGCACCCCGGGCCGAGGACGAGGAAAGGCTGTCGGCCGAACGTCAGTTGATGCGCGCAGGCAGCGCCTTGGGTGAAGCAGTGGCGCAGGCCCTTGGTGAGCTTGAAGATGGACGCGGCGCCGTTGCCGCCCTCCGTTCTGCTCATCGGCATATCGAGCGCAACGCCGAGAGGGCGGCTGGTCGCCTCGATGTTGCCTTGGCGGCTCTTGATCGGGCGCTGAGCGAGACGACTGAGGCCCAGGCCCAGCTCGAGACGGCGCGCGACGCCCTCGAGTTCGATCCATCACGACTCGAGAAGATCGAGGAACGGCTGTTCGCTCTGCGCGCCGCGGCACGAAAACATAATGTCGCCGTGCCCGACCTAGCCGCCCTCGGGGAAAAATTCAAAGCCCAGCTGGCCGCGCTCGATGACGGCGAGGCTGGTCTGAAGAAGCTCGTGGCCACGGTAAAGGCCGCTCGATCCGCCTACTTGGTCGCCGCCGAAACCCTCGCCGCGGCACGACGCAAGGGGGCTTCCAAGCTTGATCGGTCGGTCGCGGCAGAACTCGGGCCGCTCAAGCTCGAGCGGGCGAAGTTCGTGACCGAGGTAGTGGCGCTCCTCGAGGAGGACTGGTCGGCCGCCGGCACTGATCGCGTTCAGTTCACGGTCGCCACCAATCCCGGCGCTCCGCCGGCGCCGATCGCCAAGATCGCCTCCGGCGGCGAGCTGTCGCGCTTTCTGCTGGCGCTCAAGGTGTGCCTCGCCAAGGCGGGGGATGCGCCGACCATTGTCTTCGACGAAGTCGATTCCGGTATCGGCGGCGCCACCGCAGCGGCCGTGGGCGAACGGCTGAAGCGCCTGGCGAAGGACGTCCAGGTGCTGGTGGTGACGCATTCGCCCCAGGTCGCGGCGATCGCCGATCGTCATTGGCTGATTCGTAAGACGACCACCCGCAACGCGGCCAGCACCGATGTGCTGCCGCTCGACTCCAAGGGGCGCCGTGAGGAGATCGCGCGCATGTTGTCGGGGGCCGAGGTCACGGCCGAGGCGCGGGCGGCGGCGGACAAACTGCTGGCGGCTGCCGGCTAGGAGCAGAAATGTCGCGCGCAGCGAAATTCAAGGCAGCTCTGGCCGTCGAGGAGATGACCGAGCGCCAGGCCCGCGCCGAGCATAAGCGGTTGGTGGAGGAAATCGCCCACCACGACAAGCTCTATCACGAAAGGGACGATCCGGAGATCTCCGACGCCGAGTACGACAAACTCAGGCAGCGCCTGAAGGCGATCGAGACGCGTTTTCCGCAGCTTGTGGACATGTTCAGCCCCACGCAACGCGTGGCGCCAACGCCGACCACGGCCTTTGCCAAGGTTCGTCATGCGCGTCCTATGCTCTCGCTCGACAATGCTTTCGCTGAGGAGGACCTGCAGGCTTTCCTGGAGCGCGTGCATCGTGCGCTGGAACGCGACATCGACCTAGCCAAGGACGCTGAGATCGCGCTGGCCTGCGAGCCCAAGATCGACGGGCTGTCGATCAGCCTGCGCTACGAGGACGGTGAACTCACCATCGGTGCGACGCGCGGCGACGGCACGACCGGCGAGGATGTGACGGCCAACCTGCGGACGGTCAAGGATATCCCGCACAAGCTCAAGGGCAAGGCACCTCAGGCACTCGATGTGCGCGGCGAGATCTACATGGAGCGCAAAGCGTTCCAGGAGATGAATCGCCGTCAAGAGGAAGCCGGTGAGAAGGTCTTCGCCAATCCGCGCAACGCTGCCGCCGGATCGCTGCGCCAACTCGACGCCTCGATCACGGCGACCCGGCCGCTGCGCTTCTTCGCCTACGCCTGGGGCGAGGCTGAGCCCAGGAGCTGGAAGACGCACACCGACTATCTGAAGCTGCTCAAGGACTGGGGCTTCAGAGTCAATCCGCTTTCCAAATTGTGCCGTACCCCAGAACAGGTTCTGGACTACTATCGCAAGATGGGCATCGAGCGGCCGTCGCTGCCCTACGACATCGATGGCGTCGTCTACAAGGTCGACCGCATCGACTGGCAGGAACGGCTGGGTTTCGTGAGCCGGGCTCCGCGCTGGGCTATCGCACACAAGTTTCCCGCCGAGCAGGCGCGAACCCGACTGAACGGCATCGTGATTCAGGTCGGCCGTACTGGGGCGCTGACGCCTGTCGCCGACCTGGAGCCGGTCAATGTTGGCGGCGTCATGGTGGCGCGTGCCACCTTGCATAATGCCGACGAGATCGAGCGGCTGGACGTTCGTGTGGGTGACATGGTGATCGTCCAACGGGCGGGAGATGTCATCCCGCAAGTCCTGGGTTACGTGGCCGAGGAGCGACCCAAGAAGACGGAAAAGTTCCATTTCCCCACGCACTGCCCCTGTCCGCTCGAGACAAAAGTGGCGAGCGAAGAAGGCGGGGTGGTCCGGCGTTGCTCGGGAGGCCTTGAATGTCCTTTCCAGCAGGTCGAGCGGCTGCGCCACTTCGTGTCGCGCAATTGCTTCGACATCGAGGGGCTGGGCGGAACCCACATCGAAAACTTCTTCAACGACGGGCTTCTCAAGATCCCCGGCGACATTTTCCGGTTGACGGCGCATGTTGACGATATCAAGAAGCGTGAAGGATGGGGCGATCTATCCGTTCGCAACCTCGTCGCGGCGATCGAGGCGCGTCGTACTATTCCGCTCGATCGGCTGATCAATGCCATTGGAATTCCGCTGATCGGCGAGGCCACGGCCAAGATTCTCGCTCAGGAGTATGGCGACGCCGATACGTGGCTGTCCGAGATGCTGGAGGCCACCAAAGAGCGAAAGCAAAATCCTGATGATGTAAAGAAAGAGAAGGCGATGGAAATCGTCGGCCGCAGCTACGGTCGACTGTGCAATATCGAGCAGATCGGAGTGACGACGGCGGACGCCATGTGCACCTTCTTCGGCGAAGGCCATACCGTCGACATCATCCGCGATCTTCTGGGGCAGCTCACGGTTCAACCGGTCGAGCGCCGGGTCGTGGCCGCCGATGCCAAGCTGCGCGACAAGGTCGTGGTCTTCACCGGAGAGCTTACCTCGATGACCCGCGACGCTGCCAAGGCGCGGGCCGAGGAGCTGGGCGCCAAGGTCACGGACTCGGTCTCCAAGAAAACCAGTCTGGTCGTGGTTGGTGAAAACGCCGGCTCGAAGGCCCGCAAGGCGGCCGAGCTCGGCATCCAGACGATGACTGAGGAGGAGTGGATAAAGCTCGCCGAGAGCTGACGGCGGCCATCGCGCCGACCGTCAGATCGGCCGCGTTGCCTCGGCGAGCCAGGCCCGCGTCGCCTCGTCGGCTTCCGGTTCGACCGTTTGCCGCACGCCCCGGTGGTATTCATTGAGCCATTGCCGCTCGGCTGCGGTCAGCAGGCCAGGCTCGACGCAGGCCAGGTCGATCGGCGCGAGGGTCAGTGTTTCGAATTCGAGATAGCGGCGGTCGGCGCCTTCGATCTCGGCTTCCTTGACGGCGATCAGGTTTTCGATGCGGATGCCGTAGGCGCCGGCCTTGTAGTAGCCGGGCTCGTTGCTGACGATCATGCCCGGGCGCAGGGCCACCGAATTAGGCATCTTGGAGATGCGATGCGGCCCCTCGTGGACCGAGAGATAGGCGCCGACACCGTGACCGGTGCCGTGGTCGTAGTCGAGGCCGACCTGCCAGAGGGCGCAGCGCGCCAGAGCATCGAGCTGCGAGCCGGTTGTGCCGGCCGGGAAGCGTACCGTCGCCAGAGCGATGTGGCCCTTGAGGACACGGGTGAAACGGTCGCGCATCTCCGGCGACGGCGTGCCGATCGCGACGGTGCGGGTGATGTCGGTGGTGCCGTCGCGATACTGCGCCCCTGAATCCACCAGGTAGAGGCTGCCGGGCTCCAGCGTCCGTTCGGTGGCATCGGTCGCGTGGTAGTGGACGATGGCGCCGTTGGCGCCGGCGCCCGAGATCGTGTCGAAGCTGAGATCACGCAACTTGCCGGTCTCCTGCCGCAGCGCCTGCAGGCGGTCGGAGACTTCGATCTCGCGCAACTTGCCGCTCCGCGATTCGCGGGCGAGCCAGCCCAGGAAGCGGCTCACGGCCACGCCGTCGCGGCGATGGGCGCGGCGGATGCCCGCGAGTTCGACGTCGTTCTTGCAGGCCTTGGGCAGCGAGACCGGATCGGCGTCGCGCACGAGGGTGACACCGGCGGCCTGCAAACGCGTCGCCGCCCAGTAGGGCGCCGTCGAGGTTTCGATCAGGACGCGCCGACCCATCCGCCCCAAAGTGTCGAGGGCGCTGCCCAGCTCGTCGGGCGGGGCGAGGGTGACGGCGTTGCCGAGCCAGGCCACCGTACGGTCCGGCAGCTTGCGGCGATCCATGTAGAGATCGACGTGGCCGTCGGCGTGCAGCAGGGCGAAACCCAGCGGAAACGGGGTGCGGGGGACGTCGCCGCCGCGCACGTTGAGCAGCCAGGCGATGGAATCCGGCGCGGTGATCAGGGCGGCGTCGGCGCCTTTGGCGGCGAGCGTCTGGGCGACGCGGGCGCGCTTGGTGTCGCTGGCTTCGCCGGCGAACTCGACGGGCTGCGGCAGCACCGGCGCCAGCGGGGCGGGGGCGCGGTCGTGCCAGACGGCGTCGACGGGATTGCTCTCGACCGAGACAAAAGTACCGCCTGCGCGCAAACAGGCGCGGGCGAAGCGGTCGTGGCCGTCGACCGTCTGCAACCAGGGGTCGAAACCGAGCTTGCCGCCCTTGGGCAGATTGTCGGCGATCCACTGCTCGGGCGACTGTTCGGGGATCTGGTGCGGCACGAAGGCCTCGACATCGACCTGGGCGCGCACGGCGAGCGTATAGCGGCCGTCGATGAAAATGGCGGCCCGGTCGGCCAGCACGATCGCCAGCCCGGCCGAGCCCGAGAAGCCGGTCAGCCAGCCCAGCCGCTGCGAGCCGCGCGGCACATACTCGCCCTGATGCTCGTCGGCCCGCGGCACGATGAAGCCGTCGAGCCCGCGGCGCGCCAGTTCGGCGCGCAGGTCGGCCAGGCGCCGTGCCGGGGCGGGCGAGGCGTCGAGGCCGTCGCCGGCGGCGGTCAGCGCCGCCCGCCAGCGGGCCAGCGCCCCGGTCAACTCGGCATCGGCCCCCGGCGCCACCAGCTCCACCCATTCGGGGCCGGCCAGGCCCTCGGGCGCGGCCGCCACGCCGCGCATCAGGGATTCGAGGGCGGCCGGGTCGGGGGTGCCGCCGCGCTGGCGGAGGAGGTGAAGGACGTCGTCGGGCGCAGAACTCATGATGGAAGGGACCCTACGCGGGGCATTCAGGCGAGGCAAATTGGCCAAATTTTGTCCTTTCGCAGGCGCGAGATGCCAACTTTTGCCTAGCCATGCATCCTGCGCATATCACTCCCTCTGAGCCAGCAGTAATCCTTGTAATTCAATGCCCTATATTGAGCGGGTGCGGTGCAGCATTGAATGACGCGCCGCACAAGAAGGAGACTACTATGATGACCCAGCCGATTCGGACCTTTGAAGATCTGAGCAGCGAAACTACGCCGGCGGGGGGAAACGAGATGACCAAGATCGGCTTCACCTTCGACGACCGCCGCCTCCTCGAGCTCAAGGCCCGCTATGCGCGCGCCGAGGTGCTGGCCAACGGTGTGGGGGACGCGATCCTGTGGATCGGCCGCCAATACAACCGGCTCGTCGCAGGCATCAAAGCCGACATGCGGGTGCGCGCCGCCGAGGCGCAGCTCCGCGGCATGACCGACCGTGAGCTGGCCGATCTCGGCCTGTGCCGTGCGGATATCGCCTTCGCCGTCCGCGAGGCGGCCGAGGGCGTGGTGCCGCAGATCGACGGCGTCACCGGCCACGTGATTGCGGCCAACCAGAACCTGCGTCGCGCAGCGTAACGATTAGTCGCGTAGCGTCACGACGAACGTCGCGTAGTGTAACGACGAACGAGAGTAGCGTAGCGTAAGCGTAAGCGTAAAAGGGCCGGCGAAAGCCGGCCCTTTATCGATTCAGGACCCGCTCAGCTCCGCCGCAGCACCAGGGTGCGCCACCAGGCGCCACCGGTCTCGAGGTCGATGCGGCGCTCGAAGGCGAAGCCGCAGCGGCCATAGGCGGCGAGGATCTGCGCGGCCTGCTCGACCAGCAGGCCGCTCAGCAGCACCCGGCCGCCCGGCTTGACCGATGCGGCGAAGGATGGGGCAAGCTCGACCAGCGGGCCCGCCAGGATGTTGGCGACCACGAGATCGTAAGGGGCAGCCGCCTGCAGTTCGCGCCCCGCGACGCCGTCCGAGACGACGAAGCGGCAGAGGTCCGCCACGTCGTTCAGCCCGGCATTCTCGCAGGCCACCGTTACCGCCTCGGGGTCGTTGTCGCCGCCCAGTACCGGCCGCTGCCAGAGCTTGGCCATGGCGATGGCGAGGATGCCGCTGCCGCAACCGACATCGACGGCGTTCGCCGTCTCGCGGCGATCGAGCGTCGCCAGCATCTCGAGGCAGCCGCGGGTCGTGGCATGCGTGCCGGTGCCGAAGGCGAGCCCGGCATCGATCCGGAGCGGCACCAGGCCGGCCGGCCGGCCCGCGCCATCATGCGAGGGATGGACCCAGAAAGGGCCGACGGCGAAGGGCCGGAAGGACCGCTGGTTCTCCGCCACCCAGTCGATGTCGGGCAGTTCCTCCCATCGCCAGTCCGGCCGCCCAGCGCCCAATGCCTCGGCGCCGGCCAGGATTGCCGCCTCGACCGCGGCGGCATCACCTTCGCCGAAGATCTCGATGCGCCACGGCCCGTCGCGCGAGACCTCGCAGCTTGCGACGATGAAGCCATCCTCGCTCAGCCGCTCCTCGAGAAGCGTTTCCCATTGGGCGCGCTGGCCCGCGGGAACGACGAAACCGGCTTTGCGAACTATGCTCATGCCGCGAGGGTAAAGCACGCGCCCGACGGCGCGGCTACCCCTATGCCGAAGGGGCTCCTACGCTTTACGGGCCCGCCGGGGCCGCGAGGGCGAGATGTTGCCCGCCTTGGCGTGCGGACCGTCGAGATTCTGCGTGACTTGTTTGGCGGCGACCTGGATGCGCGCCTGCAGGACAGCGAGACGTTCGGCCGGCGTGCGCCGCTCGGGCGAGATAAAAACGAGACTGCCCACGACCTTCTGCTCGGGGCTGAAGATGGCGGCGCCAATGCCCATCAGCCCGCGATCGACCTCGCCGTGCGAGACGTAGACGCCGGCGGTCCGCAGCCGCTTCAGGTTGGTGCGGAACTCGTCCCAGTTGTCGCCCAGGCCGGCGGCGCGGATCTCGTCGGCATGCCACAGCATCAGGTTGCGCAGTTGATAGGGGGAAAGATTGGCCAGGATCGGCTTGGCCGTGGCGCCGAGGAACATCGGGAAAGGGCGGCCGCGGGCATAGCTCGATTCGATCGACGTGTCGGGCCAGTAGCGGTCCACGCACATCACCTTGTCGCCGTAGTAGCTGCAGAGCATCAGGTTGGCGTGCAGCTCGTCGCCGGTGGTGCGCATCACCTCGCGCGCGGCGCGCAGCAGCGGATCGTGCTGGCGCAGATGCCGGTCGAGCTCGATGATCCGCGAGCCCAGCACGTAGGCGCCGCCGGCGGTCGAGGCCAGCAGCCCGCTCTCGGTCAGCGACTTCAGGTAGCGGTAGGCAGTGGCGCGCGAGCACTCCAGATGCTCCATGACGTCCTCCTGGAACACGGCGATCGTGTCGTCGCGGAAGAGGTCCAGGATGGACAGCATGCGATCCGGGGTACTCATGGACTGAA
>MKRV01000133.1:17568-18424 GCA_001897995.1 Alphaproteobacteria bacterium 65-37
GGGCGAGGAACAGGATGGCCTGCGCCACTTCGGCCGGCGCGCCGAAGCGGCCGAGCGGAATGGTCTTCTTCAGGTCGCGTTCCCAGTCCTCGCCGAATTTGCCGAGCGTCATGTCGGTCGCGATGATGCCTGGCGCCACGCAGTTGGCGCGCACGCCGCGCGGCCCCAGCTCGCGGGCCAGCGCCTTTGTGAAGCTGATGACGCCGCCCTTGGAGGCCGCGTAGTGCGAGCCGCCCAGCAGGCCGCCGCCGCGCAGCGCCGCGGTCGACCCCAGGTTGACGATGGCCGGCCGGCGCTCGCTCGCCATCAGGGCCGGCAGGGCGGCATGGGTGACGTTGTAGGTGCCGGTGAGGTTGACCTCGATCATGCGCCGGAACTCCTCTTCCGGCAGATCCCAGACGCGCGTCGCCGCCACGATGCCGGCATTGTTGACCAGCACGTCGAGGCCGCCCAGCGCGGCGACCGCCGCTTCGATCGCCTGGGTGCACGACGCCGCACTGGCGACGTTGCAATGGAGGTCGATGCGATCGGCGTCGGCTTTGGCCGGGCCGCTGTCCCGGGGATAGGCGCTGTCCAACACCGCCACCCGGGCGCCTTGCGCCCGGAAAAGCTCGACGATCGCCGCGCCGATGCCGCGCGGGTTGGCGCCGCCGGTCACGACGGCGCGCTTGCCAGCCAGCAGGCCGGCGCCGGGAATCGCCACCGTCATTGCTTCACCGGTCATTGCTTCACCAGGCTGCAGCCGCCCTGGTCGATCGGGCGGAAGGCCTGGTCGGCCGGGATCTTGCGCACCAAGGTGTAGTAGTCCCAGTCGCGCTTGGACTCCGACGGCTTCTTCACCTTGAACAGGTAGAGG
>MKRV01000134.1 GCA_001897995.1 Alphaproteobacteria bacterium 65-37
GGGTGAGCGCAAGAGGAACGACGCAAAGCGCAAGGACTCGGGTACGCATGGAGGACCTCGATGAATGAGAGGGGCCGGCTGCGAGAGCCAAAATGAATTAACGCGGCTTTTTAAGGCTTTATCCCCCGATCATCAGCCATCTTACTTTATGTGTCAACATTCCCGTATAATACATTGTAATATATAGGTTATTCTGGCTCACCGCACGTCACTTGGGGGCCAGCGCCGCCTCATATGCCTCCGGCTTGAAACCGACCAGCAGCTTGCCGCCAGTTTCCAGGACGGGGCGTTTGATCATCGATGGGCTGGCCAGCATCAGCGCGATGGCCTTCGTCTCCGTGAGGCCTTCCTTGTCCTTGTTCGGCAGCTTGCGGAACGTGGTGCCCGCCCGGTTGAGCAAGGTTTCCCATCCGACCTTGCCAGCCCAGGCTTCGAGGCGCGCCCGCTCGATACCGGCCGTCTTGTAGTCGTGGAATTCGTAGGCGGTGCCCTTCTTGTCCAGCCAGGCTCGCGCCTTCTTCATCGTGTCGCAGTTCTTGATGCCATAGATGACGAGAGACATGGGCAGACCTTCACATTGCGGACAACCGCAGTACCGTTTGCCCTGCCCCATCGAACAGGAAAAGTTTGCGCTGCTGTGGGTCGATCCGGAAGCTTCGGGCGGCCTCGAGGGCCGCCATGAACTTTCCTTCCTGGTCCATGATGGCCGGCGGGCACGCCATCATCGTGCTCGCCAAAGGCGTGATGGCGATGCTGGTGCCCGAAATCGTCGCCTGCCCGCGCATGCGGTTGCAGCCGCCACTGCCGGTCACCGCTCCGTCTGTCGCGATTTCCACCACCGACTGCAGATTGTCGATCACGCCACCGCCGCGAATGTCCTCTGCCAGCCATCGCCCGACCGGCGACGCCGACGGCGGTACTTCCGCCTGATCTCCTCCTACCTTCTCGACCTGGATTTCGCCGCCTTCCTTGCCCCCGTCCTGACCCCCGCCGAATACCGTGTGGCGCGTGGTGTTGATGAACAACAACCGGTCGCCTTCCACGATACGGGCCTGCAAGGCGTAGGTTCGGCGCGGTTCGATCTGGGAAGAATCGTAGCGCAGCGTGTAAGCGATCGGGCTCGTCCGGGCGTCGGTGATCCGTGCTTCGGCGAGCGTGCGCGCCGGCGCATCGGCCAGCGACACGTCGAGCAGCTTCACCTCGACGACGGCGCCCGGCGGCAACAGCATACGTTCGCGATAGACGACCTGGCCCTTCAGCGTCCGCGCTTCGGCCCGGACCGGCACCGTGGACATGACGAAGCCCGCAGCAATCGCGCCCAGAACAGGCCGTCGTGAAATCTGCACTTGCCGTCTACTCCTACCGAAGATCGCCGAGCGACCACCGGCCGAGCGGAACATACCGATCGTGCCCGGGCAAGCTCTGGACCAAGGCGAACTCGCCGATTGCGCGATCGCCGGGTCGCGCCCTGTCGAGCAAGGCCGTCCGCGGCGTGAGATCGACCCCCAGCCCGGCTGCCCTGAGCGCAGTGCCGAGCTTTTCCTGGAGGGCCAGCAGACCTTCGGCGCCCGCGACAGCCGGCGCCTCGATCGTGGATGCCGCCTTCATCGCTACATCCACCGTGTCGTAGGGCAGTGCCGGGAGCCCGTGAATGCTGGCGAGCGCCACGCCGGAGGCCACAGTGAAGTGCAGGCTCGTCGTCACGGGAACGAAGTCGAAGCCGCGTTCCCCGGGAAGCTGGTCGAACATGGTGCCTCTGTCGGTAAAGACCGCGAGACCCCATTGCCTCGTTCGGCGTCGCTCCGATGTAGGTCCTGATCGCAGCCGTTCAACCGGCGGGTTTTGCCATCGTTACGACAAGATCGTCGAGCTGGTCGAAGCCGGAATTGACGCCTTCCTCGAAGCCCATGCCGATGTGCTCGTTGCGCATCGCGATCGTGTCGAACAGCGTGCTGAACGTGAGCAAGGTCTTGTCGCCCCTCGGCTCCAATGTGATCGTGTGGATCATGCGGCCTGCGCCTTCGAGCAAGAAGCCGTTGTCGTAGACGATGCGGCGATTGCGCTCGATCTCGCGATATGTGCCGCCGAACGGCGTATTCTGCACACCATTCGGGCCGGTCATGGCGAACCGGAACTTGCCGCCGACACGGAAGTCCATGTCGCACAGGGTGAGCGGCCAGCCCACCGGGCCGAACCACTTGATCACGTGCTCCGGCTTACTCATTGCCTCGAACACGATATGGACAGGCGCGCTCAGCTCGCGCGTGATGACGAAAGTACGGTCGGCAATCGACTCATTTACGGCGGCGCTTGCGGCCATGTTGCTGCTCCTTTCGATGTAGTTCGCTCACATAGACGTCCAGTCGGTCGAAGCTCTCTTCCCAGAAGCGGCGATAGTCGCCGATCCACTGCGCCGCCGACTTCAGGGGAAGCGCATTGAGACGCACGGGTCGGAACTGCGCGTCGCGACCGCGTGTCACCAGCCCTGCCCCCTCCAGCACCTTCAGGTGCTTCGAGATGGTGGGCTGGCTGAGTTCGAACGGCTCCACGAGCTCGTTGACTGTCGCCTCGCCCGTCGCGAGTCGCGCCAGGATGGCGCGCCGCGTCGGGTCGGCGAGAGCGGAGAAAACGAGATCGAGCTGTTGGCCGGCTATCTGCATTTTATATCGCCATTTCTCTATATAGCCAATAATGAATATAACGGACACCCCAACATGTCAACAAAACGGTCGGCGCCGATTACGCGTTTAGTCGAGCTGGACTTTGGCGGCGACGGTGCGGAGGCGCGTTTCCTCCTTGGCGACGAATGCCGTGAAGGCCGCCGCGTCCGTGTACTCCGCGACCACGTTGCCGGCGCGCGCCTCGGCTTCGCGAAAGGGTGGATCCGTGAGGATCTCGCGTAGAGCGACCGACAGGCGTGTAATCACCGCCGCAGGCAGATTTGGCGGCCCCGCCAGGCCGCCCCAGAGATCGGCCTCCATACCTTTGACGAAGCGGCCTTCATTCACCGTCGGCAAATCCGGCGCTGTAGGATCGCGTCGCAACGAGATCAGGCCGAGCGACTTGAGCTTGCCTTGACGAAGCAGGCTGAGCGCGGAGCCCAAAGCCATCGTTGCCACCTGAACCTGCCCGCCGACCAAATCGGTCAGCAACGGCCCGCCTCCTTTGTAGGGCACGATCTCGAACCTGAAGCCCGCAGCCTCGGCAAGCATCACGCCGCCGATGGTCTGCAGGGTCGCCAAGCCCGTCGCCCCCAGCGGAACTGCGCCTTGCTTGCGCGCGTAGGTGACGAACTCGTCGATCGTATCGGCAGGCAATGAAGGGTTGGCCACCAGAATCGTCGGAACCTGGAAGATCCTGGCGATCGCAGTGAAGTCGGTCGGCGCGTAGCCCGCCTGCTTCAGCGCGATCGGGGCCATCACCATGTCGTTCACTGTCCCGACCAGCAGCGTGTAGCCGTCGGGCCGGGCTCGCAGCACCTTTTGTCCGGCCAGCGTTCCGGAGGCACCGCCGACATTGTCGACGATGACCTGTTGCCCCAGCCGCTTGCCGAGTTCCGCCGCGAGCGCCCGCCCTGCTCGGTCCGTCACGGCACCTGGCGGAAAAGGCACCACCAAGGTTATGGGCCTGTCCGGATAGGGCTGCGCCGACGCCATCGACGGCACGAGACCCGCCACCACCGTTGAAAGGAGTAATTTGCGGCGCGAGAAGCGCGGGGAACGGTTCGGCATGGCTGATCCCACCTCTGACCGAAGCAATCGGTTGTATTCTCCTTCGGCAGTTCAAATTTCCAGCGAAACGGAATAAGTAACTAATCAAATATCTCACTGAGCAATAAATTATCCTGATACCATGTCCGCCAATGCTTCCGTTCTTCGCAATCGGCTGATCGCACGGGCTCGAATCCGGCATCTGGAAGTGCTGGTTCGCGTCGCCGAGCTCGGCAGCGTCAAGCATGCGGCCGAGGTAATCGGCCTCACCCAGCCGGCGGTCACGCACGTCCTGTCCGACCTCGAGGCACTCCTCGAGTGCGCGCTGTTCCTGCGGCATGCTCGAGGCATGCGGCCGACACCGATCGGCGCAGCACTCCTGATACCGGCCCGCCGCATTCTTGCGACTGTCGGGGACAGTGCCGAACAAGTCGTGGGCATGACGGGGCGCGCCTCGGGCACTGTCCGCATAGCGTCCATCTCCGCCGGCATATCAGGCATCCTCGCGCAAGCCCTGCCGATCTTCAGCCGACGGCACCCCGACGTCCTGGTCCAAGCCCAGGAAGCCGATGCAATAAGGCTGGCATCACTGGTCGAGCGCCGCGACGTCGACATGGCACTCTGCCGGGCACCCGAGGTGACACCTCAAGGCTGGTGCTTCACCCCCTTGATCGAAGATCGTTTCGCCGTGGTCGCCGGGCCTGGCCATCCGCTCCTGAAACGCAGCAAGGTCGGCAAGGAAGACTTGCGCAAGGCCAAATGGCTGGTCGCTCCCGTACCGACAGCGGCGCGGCAGGCATTCGATCGGCTGTTTGCCGCAGAGGACAATGCACCGAGCACCAGTTCCATCATCACGAATGTGCCGGCGCTCTTCTGGTCCATGCTGACGAGCGAGCGCCTGCTGTGTGTCCTTCCGGCGAGCTTCGTGCGGCAACTCTCCGATGCCGGGCAGGTGTTCGAGCTCGCGCTCGCTCAGCCCCTGTCCTTCGATCCGATCGGCATGCTCCTGCCGACAACGGACAGAGGCGGAGCCCTCCAGAAACTGGCCGGCTTCGTCGAGGCGTTCGCCCTCAGGGCCGGACCTGCGGCCAGCGCGACGGATTGATCGCGTCGGCGACCGCAGCCGCAGCCGCAGCCGCAGCCGCAGCAGAGCCGGCTCAAAACCTGCCTGCACCTTGATCTACCAGCGCCTTCATCACGGGCAGGCTGGTCGATAATGACATCGGTCGACAGCAGGGGCGTCGGCAATACTTAGGCATTTACCAAACTAAACGTTGACGCCCTACGTCCCTCCCGATACTTAGGCATATGACTAACCAAGAACTGGCCCTCGATCGGACCTTTCATGCCCTCGCCGACCCGACGCGGCGGGGCATGATTGCCCAGCTCTGCCGTGGACCCGCTTCTGTCAGCGAGCTTGCCGCGCCGCTCACCATGGCCCTGCCCTCGGTGATGCAGCATCTGCAAGTGCTGGAGGAAAGCGGTCTCGTCCGTTCGGAAAAAGTGGGCCGCGTCCGCACCTGCCGTCTCGAACCCCGGGCGCTCGGCCTGGCAGAGCGATGGATCACCAGCCGGCGGGCCTTGTGGGAGCGACGTCTCGATCGGCTCGGCGATGTGCTCGCCGACCTTCCCGATCCTTCTCAATCAGGAAACCAGTCATGACCAAGCGATCCGTCACGCACGCGTCCTTCACGATCGAACGCACCTACGACATGCCGCCGGCCCGCGTCTTCTCCGGCTTCGCCAACCCCGAGGCCAAGCGCCGTTGGTTGATCGGCGGCGAAGGATGGCAGGTCGAAGCTTATGAGCCGGCATTCGCCGCCAGGGCCTTCGAACGCAGCCGCTTCCGTTTCCAGGGCGGGCCCCTGATCGCCAACGATACGGTCTACTTGGAAATCCTGCCGGAGCAGCGGCTTGTCTTCGCCTATACGATGACGATCGACGGTGCCACGATGTCATCCTCCCTCGTGACTGTTCAGTTCGAGCAGGCCGGCAAAGGCACCCGCCTCGTCTTCACGGAACAAGGCGCCTACGTCGACGGCTTCGATGATGTAGCAGGACGCGAACAGGGCACGCGCGAGCTGCTGGAGGCCCTCGAGAAGGAGCTCAAGAGCCACGCGCCGGCCTGACCCGCCGCCGCCCCTATTGGGCCGATCGGCCTCGAAGCGTGCGCGCGACGAGGCCGATCTCGTCGGTCCACACTCCGCCGCGATAGGCTTGCGGCAGCCTGGCCAGCTCCTCCGGCGTGTTGACGCCCGTCGAGAACCCTTCGCCGCCGAACGGCCCGACCACGAAAACCTGCGTGCCCACGCTTGCGAAGCGCTCGAGCAGGCGGTCCGGCCATCCCCACAGCCAGGGCGCGGTATTGATCGGAACCAGGATCAGAGTGCCGTGACAGGCCTCCGGCATCAGTCCTGTCCAGCCATAGGCGATGTATTCCGTGAGGCAGCGCCGCAGGATAGCCCCCGGCATGACACGTACGTCCGGCATCAGGCGCTTCACGGTCTCGACGGCGTCGTTTCCCCGCCACAGGCCGCCCCCGTAAACCGCAAGCCGCGCACGCTCGCGGGCCGGAACAGCCGCCAGAAAGGCCGCAAGCTGCACGCCTTCATCGACGTCGCTGCCTTTCACATGGATGAGAAAACGCTTGTCGGGAAAGGCCTGCAGCACTTCACCAAGGCTGGGCATCAAGCCGACACCGGCACTGCGCAACGGAAAGGTCTTGCCGCCGTCGGCGGTGTAGCCGTACCCGACATCGAGCTTGCGCAGCGCTTCCATATCGTGGTCTCGGGTCCGGCCCTTTCCGTCGGTGCGGCAATCGAGGGTCCAGTCGTGAAAGACGGCGAACTGTCCGTCGGTCGTCGGTTGGACATCGAGTTCGACGATGTCTGCGCCGGCGTCGAAGGCCGCACGCATCGAGGGGATCGTATTCTCGATGAAGCGATGGTCCGACGGGATCATGCGCGCCGCTGTACAGGTCTCTGCCGCAAGCCTCGTTGTGTCGAAGCGCTGCGCGACGCCCCGATGAGCCAGCAGTGTCGATTTCTGCGTCGACGGCGAAACGAAGAGATTGGTGTTGTTCAAGAACACAAACGAGACCAGCGCCGCGGCCGCGATCAGTCCGTAACGCAATCTCCTGCCCTGCATGGCCATCCCGTTCGGTTCGCAACTCGGCGCGGACCCTACACCGCAATCTGTGGCAAGGTGACGGCGCAACCGCGTTTGGAGGCAGGCGATGAAGACGGCGAGTTTCGACGGTCCCTACGGCGCTGTGGCCTACCGCGAATCGACCGGCACGGGGCACCCTGTAGTGCTGGTACACGGCAACTCGGCCTCCTCGCACGCTTTCGAGCGACAGTTGACAGCCCCGCTTGGTCGCACCCTGCGCCTGATTGCCCTCGATCTGCCAGGTCATGGCCGCTCGGCCGATGCAACGGATCTCTCGGCCTATGGCCTGCAGGGCTATGCTCGAACGCTCGTCGCTTTCGCCCGTGGCCTTGGGATCACGGAAGCCGTCTTCGTCGGCTGGAGCCTCGGCGGCCATATCGTGCTCGAAGCCGCCCCCGATCTGGCGCAGGCCCGGGGCTTCATGATCTTCGGCACGCCGCCACTCGGCTTCCCGCCCGCCATGGACCGCGCCTTCCTGCCCAATCCGGCGATGAATATCGGCTTCGCCAGCGAGATCACGCGCGAGCAGGCGGAACAGTACGCCGAGGCCGCCTTTCGACCCGGCCGAACAGAAGTGCCGCCCGTGTTCGTCGAGGACATCGTGCGCACCGACGGCCGTGCACGCGCACAACTCGCCGCCAGCATCGCTCCCGACGGTTATCGTGACGAGATCGAGGTCGTCGCCCGCCTCGATCGACCGCTCGCGGTCCTGCATGGCGCCCAGGAACAGTTGGTCAATGGCGCCTACTTCGACGGTCTTGCCATGCCGACCCTCTGGCGGGGTGCGGTCCAGACCTTCCCCGAGGCCGGCCATATGCCCCAATGGGAGGACACCGACGGATTCAACAGGCTGCTGCAGGACTTCGTGTCCGACGCGACCCGTCCACGATGACAAGCGGCACCACCCAAGATTCACTTTCACTGAGCCGAGGCAGATATCGCTGCACGTAACGTTGAAAGCACTTTGGGGCGAAGGCGGCCCGGAAGTGGCCAATTGTCTGTTAGTCTCCAATGCTATCGAACGGACAACGGGTGATAGCAATGCTGGAATCCGACAAGTTATTCGCCGGCTCGATCCCGGAAAACTACGACCGGTACATGGTGCCGTTGATTTTCGAGCCGTTCGCTGCAGATCTCGCACAACGAGCAGCCGCCTTGTCGCCAAGCGCCGTTCTGGAGATCGCCGCAGGCACCGGGGTGATCGCCCGGGCATTGGCACCAAAATTGTCGCCCGCCGCCAGCTATGTCGTAACCGACCTCAACCAGCCGATGCTCGACTACGCCGCTTCGCGACAGGCTCACGACGGTCGCATCACGTGGCGCCAGGCGGATGCTCTGGCGTTACCGTTCGACAGTGCGACTTTCGACGTCGTTTGTTGTCAGTTCGGTGCGATGTTCTTTCCCGACCGCTCAGCCGCCTACCGCGAAACAAAGCGCGTCCTGAAGCCCGGAGGACATTTTCTGTTCAACGTGTGGGATCGCATCGAGGAGAATGTATTTGCGGACGACGTGACGAACGCTCTCGCACAGCTATTTCCCAACGATCCGCCACGCTTTCTGGCGCGCACGCCGCACGGCTACCACGACACGGCGCTGATCCGCAGGGACTTGGAACGCGCAGGTTTCTCACTCGTGGCCATCGAGACGAAAGCTGCCCAGAGCCGCGCATCCTCGCCGCGCCTTCCGGCCGTCGCCTTTTGCCAGGGAACTGTTCTTCGCAATGAAATCGAGGCCCGAGAGCCAGGAAAGCTGGAAGCGGCGACCGACCACGCCGCCTCCGTGCTCGCACAGAAGCACGGCACAGGCGAGGTTGCCGCCAAAATTCAAGCCCATGTTATCGTGGCCGTGGCCTGAGGCCGCCTGGTCATTGCGGCAGTACGCGCTGATCGCGGCGCAATAGGCGTCGTAGAGTGGAGGGTTCGGCATAGCCGACACGGCGCGCGATTTCGTCGACCGGCAGCTGGGTGGTCCGACGCAAGGTGAGAGCGACCTCCGCGCGGATCCTCTGGGCAAAGCGCACCGGCGACATGTCGCACACAGCCTTGAGTCTGCGGGCGAAGGTGCGCGGTGACAGGCCGGCAGCGGCAGCTAGATCTTCCATCGTCACCTTGCGATCGATGTTGCGCCGCAGCCAGCTCTCGGCGCGGGCGATCCGGCTGTCCTGGCCTGCCAGATACGTCACCGCCATGTAAGGAAGCTGCGAGGCTCTGCGGTCGAGCAGAAGGTAGCGTGCGCAACTCTGCGCCAGGTTGCTACTCCCGAACTTCGCAACGATCGCCATCATGAGATCCATCTGCGCCATCGCGGCCCCGGCTGTCGCGATTGGCCAATCAGCGACGACGAGCTGCTCGGCAACCAGCTCGACCGCGGGATAGCGCTGGCGAAAGAGCGGCGCCAGCCACCAGGTCGTCGTCGCGCGCCGGCCCTCGAGCAGACCTGCCTCGGCCAGCAGGAAAGTGCTGGCACAGGATGCCGCCACGACGGCACCGGCCTTGCGAGCCCGACGAACGAGCCGGACCGCCTGCTGGCCGGTCGAACTTTCGAGAAGCGCCAGGAGTTCGGCTGCCGTGGCGCTCCCCAAACCGGGGACGATCACGATATCGGCGGGATGGAAGCGGCAGGTCGTCCGGGCTGCGACGTCGAGCTTGCGAACCTCGAACGCGTCGTCGCGGCCGCGCTGGCGGCAAAATCCATTGGCCGTCTGCAGGACATCCAGCGTGATGGCGAGGCTCGAGGCCAGCCCACCGGGTATGGCGAGAACGACAATCCGCGTAATGGCGAAATATCCCTGAAAGATGTCAATTTCGACACTAGCGCCGAAACCCTCCGCGCTCAATGCTGAGCCGTACGACAGGAGGTCTTGATGCCAGCGGATGCCTTGACGACGGACGACGCCCTTGCCGATTTCGCGCGGCGCGACATCACCTTGCTGGAAGTGGTAAAAACCGTGCTTGTGGCAGGTACGGGACCGGCCGTCATCGTCATGGCCGAAATGCCCGGCATCAGCCCGCACGTCGCCCGGTTTGCCCGTTGGGTTCGCGATGCCGGCTTCACGGTCTACATGCCCTCGCTGTTCGGGCGCGACGGCGCGCTGCCCGACGCCGACGAGGGGGCCGCCATCTTCCAGCGCGCCTGCATGAGTGCCGAGTTCCGCGCCTTTGCCGCCAACGAGTCGAGCCCGGTGACGCAATGGCTGCGCGCCTTGGCGAGGCTGGCGCACCGCGAGTGCGGTGGCCCTGGCGTCGGCGCCATCGGCATGTGCTTCACCGGCAACTTCGCGCTTTCCATGATGCTCGAGCAGGCTGTCCTGGCGCCGGTTCTGTCTCAACCGTCATTGCCCCTGAACGATCCGGGCGGGCTGGAGATCGCTCCCCAGGAACTGCAGATCGTTGCCGAGCGGATGCGGCGGGAGGATCTCACCGTCCTGGCATACCGCTTCGAAGGCGATCGCTTCTGCCGCGCCGAACGCTTCGCGGCCTATGCCAAGGCCCTGGGCGATCGCTTCGTCGGCCGCGTCCTGCCCGACGTGGCGGCAAACAGCGAGGTCCCTCCCTTCTTTGCCCGCCACGTCACCACGCCGCACAGCGTCGTGACGGTTCATCTGATCGACGAAGCCGGCCAGCCGACGATTGCTGCTCGCGACGAGATCTTGTCGTTCTTCAAGGCGCGCTTAGGGTCGTCAGGTAGTTCCGCAGCAGCCTGTTGAGCGCGGCCTTGTCCTTTGCCGACAGGCTTGCCGTCAGGCGTTTCTGGGTCGCGACATGATCCGTCACCGCCGCGTCGATGACCGCAAAGCCCTTCTTGGTCAGTGAGACGAGGAAGCCACGGCCATCGTCCGGGTTTACGGTACGCGTGACCAGGCCCGCCTTTTCGAGCTGGTCGATCCGGTTGGTCATGGTCCCCGAGGTGATCATCATTGTCGCCTGAAGGTCGCCCGGAGACAGGCCATAGGGTGAGCCGGACCGCCGCAAGGTTGCCAACACGTCGAAGCTGGCATCGTTCAGCCCGTGCGCGGCGAATGTCTTCTCCATCTCGCGCGTCAGATACCGAGAGATGCGCCGCAGCCGGCCGATCAGGCCCATCGGGCCGACATCGAGGTCCGGCCGCTCGCGGTTCCACTGCGCCAGGATCTTGTCGACGCCGTCCATGCCGGTCGATTTATCGCCTCTAATATCTTGACGTCAAGATATTGCAAATTATCTTGACCTCAAGATAATTGAAGGACCTTCCGGCATGAGCCGCAACACCGATCTGCTGTTCACCGCCATTGCGCCGGCGATCTGGGGCAGCACCTACCTGGTGACCACCGAGCTCCTGCCCCAGGGCTATCCCTGGACCGTGGCCCTGCTGCGCGCCCTGCCCGCCGGCCTCCTCTTGCTCCTCGTCGTGCGGCAGCTGCCCCAGGGCACCTGGTGGTTCCGGGTCCTGATTCTGGGCGCCCTCAACTTCACGATCTTCTGGTGGTTGCTGTTCGTCGCCGCCTATCGGCTCCCCGGGGGCGTGGCCGCCACCGTCGGCGCCATCCAACCCCTGATCGTGATCCTGCTGGCACGGCTGCTGCTGGGCACCGCCATTCGCCCGCTGGCCGTCGTCGCCGCGATCGCCGGCATGGCTGGCGTGGCGCTTCTGATCCTGACACCCAAGGCAGCCCTCGATCCGATCGGCGTTGTCGCCGGCCTGGGTGGCGCCGTCTCGATGGCGGCCGGCACCGTCCTGACCCGGCGCTGGCAGCCGCCCGTCTCTCCCCTCACCTTTACGGCTTGGCAGCTCACCGCCGGCGGCCTCTTGCTGCTGCCGGTCGCCCTGACCCTGGAACCGGCGCTCCCCGCGCCCACCGCCGCCAACCTGCTGGGCTTCGCCTGGCTGGGACTGATCGGCGCCGCGCTCACCTACATTCTCTGGTTTCGCGGCCTCTCGCGCCTCGAGCCCTCGGTGGTCGCGCCTCTGGGTTTCCTCAGCCCCATGATGGCCGTCATCCTCGGATGGTCGATCCTCGGCCAGTCGCTGGGCTCGGCGCAGATCTGCGGCATGATCATCGTGCTGGGCAGCGTCTGGCTGAGCCAGCGCGCCCAGCAGACCTCACGCATCGCACCAAGACCGGGTCCGAATCCGGCCAGCAGCGCAGCCTCGTGATCTCTACGGTGCAGCTATCGTACGATGATGGCTCATCAGGAGAAGAAGATGTCCGATGCCGCTGCGCTCAAGACCTATGGAACGGTGCCACCCGACAAGCGCAAGGAGATGAGCGGTCGCGAGTTCGTGAATGGCCTGGTCGACGGAACCCTGCCCCTCAACACGATCGCCCGCACGCTTGGTTACGATGTGGCAGAAGCGGCCGAGGGTCGGGTCGTCGTCACGGCCACTCCCAATGACGGTCATCTCAATCCATCGGGTACCGTGCACGGCGGCTTCGCAGCGACCTTGCTCGACAGCTGCATGGGACTTGCCCTCTGGACGACCTTGGCCAAAGGCGTCGCCCAGACGACCCTGGAATTTAAGATTTCGCTGGTCCGCCCCATCACGCCCGATACTGGCCTGATCCGGGCTGAAGGAGTCGTGATGAACCGCGGACGCCGTGTCGGCACCGCGGAAGGCCGCATCACCGACAGCAACGACCGCCTGCTTGCCTACGGCTCCACGACCTGCCTGATCTTCGAGACATGATGCACCGTCGGCGCATCACTTCCGGCGCTGCGGATGGATCGTCTCCCCGCGGCGCAGCATGTCCACGAAGGCCTGGATCTTCTTTTTCCGGCCGGCTTCGGTCTTCATGTTGTGGGTACGGAACGCCAACGCAAAGCGGTTCTGCGCATTGAGTGTCGCCAACATGGCCTTGGCTTTGGGGTCGGCCTCGATGGCGGCCTGCAGATCGTCGGGGATCTTCATGTCCTTGCCGCTCTTGTAGGCGCGCGCCCAGCGGCCATCGGCCTTGGCCGCTTCGACCTCGCGCAGCCCATGCTCGGTCATGCGACCTTCCGCGATCAGTCGAGCGACATTGTCGACATTGATCTGACTCCAGGTTCCCCGGCTGCGGCGCGGCGTATAGCGCTGCAGGAAGCTTCGATCGTCGAACCCCTTGCGGATGCCGTCGATCCAGCCCCAGCACAGCACGACGTCGATCGCCTCTTTCGGGGTGATCGACTTCAGACCCGAGCCCAGCTTGTGGATCTTGATCCAGATCTCGTCGGCCTTTCGGTGATGCTTGCCGAGCCAATCGTGGAAGGCCCCCGCATCCTTGAAGCTTCGAACCTTGGCAGGATCGACTGTGACCGGCGCCATCAGCCGGCTTTCTGCTTGGGCCAAATCAACTCGGAACGCACCGGCAGACGACTCGACTTCACTTCGAGGACCTCGGACAGCTCAACATGGGATCGATATCCTTCCAGAACGACATCACAAGGATATCGGCATCGAGTCTCTAGCGATGTATACCCCCACTCGCAACGGCCTGAAGTCCGAGCGATTGCAGAGGGGACAAAGGGCGGTGGAAGAGTTCTGCAGTTTATCCCCACCCTCGACAAACGACTGGCGCGTCTGGCCACCCCACCCCATATGCGTGCGGCGGATGATAGGGCCGGGACCAGGGCGGCATTCGTTGTGTCAGAAGACGTACCAAAGCTCGATGCGTTTCAGGCGGGCGACTGCAATGCAATCATCGTCGACCACACCAGCAATCGCTCGCGCAGCTGGTGTTCGAGTGAAGGATACGATAACCGCGAGCGCGTACGCAGCGGCTATTGCGGCTGACGCGCAGGCCGCACCAGCAAGAACCTTGGACGATGACTGAAGCACGCGACCGTCTTTCTCGTCTCCGCACAAAGCTCGTCACGCGAATCGTCGCCGGCATCGGGGGATTTGCCGCGGTGGCGCTCAGTCTCGGCATGACGGTCTACGATGCACGGACCAAGCCCCCGCCGCAGGTTGTGACAGGCCAGCCCGTCGAGGCCGGCCAGTGGACGATCGAGATCAGCGGCGTCGAGGCCGGTACATCCCTGCCCGACGGACGCCGCGCCGCTGCCGGACGCGGTGCGGTGATCCTTACTGCCAAGCTCACCAATCGCACCGGTGCTTCCAGCAGCGACTACGCCCAAGCAATCAAGCTCGAGACGGCGGTTCAGGGCATCGACGACCGGCCGACCACCTATCTCCTGCGGGACAAGAGTTATCTGCGCCAGCTTCAACCGCTGCTCACCGAGCGCGTTGCCTATGTCTGGACCTATCCACTGGCTTCGACCTTGCCGCCCAAGCTGCAATTCAATCTCGTCTCCCGCAAATTCAAGGCGCGTGACAACCTCTATGCCGCGTCCGGATGGTTCAATCCGTCGGTGGTGGGCGAAATCGAGCTGCCGCTGATCGCCGGCGTCACGCCGGCCTCGCAGGTTGTCCAATGATTTCAATCCTGGGCAAGGTTGTCGCCATCGTCTCGGCCTTCTTTCTCCTATGGCTGATGCGGACAAGCCTGCCGAGCTACGATGAACTGACCGGCCCCCTGCCTTTCACGGCCACACCGCAGGCCGCGGCGGCAACCGACAATCTCCGGATCGAGCTCGGCAAGCCCCTGCTCTCCAAGGCGGTTCGCTACAAGGCCTTCGGCCGGGCATACGAGCGTACGACCGATGGCGTCTGGCTGATCATTCCCGTCGAGGTTCAGGCGATGCGCGAGAGTACGCAGGTGCGCGGAGCCGTCTGGCAGGCCCTGGACGGTCGACGCTACGCCGCCAGCCAGCGCGTCGAAGACGCCACCGGCAACCTGGCCGGGAAGAGCATTCAACCCGGGCTCCCGCGTCGCAATCTTCTCGTATTCGAGCTCCCCGAGGACGCAGCACATGACGGCGTGCTGTTGCTTTCCGAGCAGGCCTTTCCGCGCCTGGCGGCGGAACTTCGTCTGCCCTATCGCGGAGGGCCGGTGTCGGTGCCGACGACGGATCTCGACCTGGATGGCCTCCATGCCGGACGCTGAGACCGTATCGTCTGTTGCAGACCCGCAGGCCGATCAGCCCACCCCAGGGGAGCGCCGCGGCCGCCGCATCGCATTGCTTTCGCTTCTTCTGCTCATACCGACGGCGATGGCCGTTGTCGGCTGGCGCGATGCCACTGAGTTGCAGCGCCGACTCGAGGTCGTCGCCATCGAAGTGCCCGCAGACCAGCCTGTCGACCATATCGGCGCGCGTCTGGCGCTCACGTCCTTCGACGTGCTGCCGCCGATGGCCGGCATTCCATCCGACCGCACGTTCGTGCGTACGCGCCTCGACGTCGAGGCGCTCGCTCCCGGCAAGGACTGGCTTGCCTGTCGCCTGACCCTGGTCGATGCGCAGGGCCGCCGCTGGGGCGAATTCGGCTTTCCGCCGTCGGCTCTCGAACGTCAATTCCGCAAGCCAGGGGAAGCGCGAGGCGAGCGCTGCTCCGCCCTCGCCTCCGACAAGCTCGAGGCAGGCACCAAGCTGGTCGTGGAGGCCTACTTCCTCGTGCCGACGGCCGCCGCTTCCGAACTGCGTCTGACGATGAGCGCCATGGGAGGCCGACCGCGCTATCTACGCTTCGCCCCCGAGAGGACCAAATGAGCGGCCCAAGAAGCGGAATGACTGTCCGGGGCGGCTACGGCCCGTTTGGTCTCGTTGCCGATACGATGCGGCTCTGGCTGCGCTTCCTGCCGCAACTGATGGCCATCGCCTTGCTGAGCGTGATCGCCCGTGGGCTGTTGCTGGAGGCCGCCGTATCGATCGGTTTCGTCAATCACCTCGCCGGTCTCATCTCGTTGACCGTGGTGGTGCTGGTAAAGCTGGTCGTCGTCGTGGCGCTGTTCGAGGTGTTGCGATCGGCTCTGCCGGCAATGAAGCAAGCCTCGACCAGCGATGATCCGCCGGTTGTGGCGACGGCCACTGCCGCCTCGACGCCGTCCCCTTCGAAACCATCATCCGGGACGGCTCGCGTCGCCACGATCCTGTCGCTCGCCCTCGTGCCGTTCTTCGCCTACTACGCTGCCTGGGGCTTTCTCGGCGACACGATCCGTGACTACTCGCGCCTCAGCCTTTCGCGCGATCCCTTCGGTACCCATGGCATGGCCCTCGACGTGTCCGGCGGCTGGTGGCTGGTCCTGTCGGTCGCCCTGCTCTGGCTGGTGCGCCGCTTTGCCAAGGCACGCGGCAAGAAGAGCCCGAACAGCCTATGGAACCTGCTGATCGTGATGTGCGAGGCCGGCTGGGCCTTCATCGGTCTATATGTCATCTCGCAGTGGAAAGAAGGGCTGTTCGCGTGGTTCGCGACCCACAACATCGCCGACTACTTGGTCGACGGATGGCGTGACTTCCTGACCCTGATCGGGTCTGCCCATGCGGCCGGCGGCGCACCTGTCCCAGTCGAAAAGACACCCCCCAGCCTGCGCACGACGATCACCGAGGTCTTCTTCTATGGCCTGCTGCCGGTCGTCTGGCTGACGATCGCCGCGCTGATCTATCGCTACGATGTGCATCGCATGAGCGACGCCGAGCTGACGGCTGGATCGCCCCGGCTGGAGCGCCTGCTCGCGCGCTATCGTGGCCTGCCCAAGTTCCTGCGTGACTTCCTCGAGCATTTCACCAAGGGAACCGCCAAACGCTACTGGGCGCTGGCCAGCAGCGTGCGGCTCACCTTCGCGTCCGGCCTGCTGGCACTGCTGGCGATGATCGTCCTCTATCGCGCGATCGACTGGGCTTCGGCCTGGGCCTGGCTCGGCCTGGCGCGCCTGATCGGGCCACACCCGCTGCCGGTCTGGGAAGCCATTGCCGGCCAGATCAGCCTGCTGCTGGGCTCCCCCAGCTATCCGGGGGACGGCATCGTGCCGATGACGCTCAAGATCTGCCTGCTCGCCGCTGCCCTTGAACGCTCCTTTGCCGCCGGCCGCAAATGGCAACGACTCGGCTGACGGCAGACGCGCGCCGGAGAGCGGCAGTGCCGCGCTACGCCC
>MKRV01000135.1 GCA_001897995.1 Alphaproteobacteria bacterium 65-37
CAAGGTCGTCTCGCCGGGCTTCGTCGACGTCCACACCCACTACGATGCCCAGATCCTCTGGGATCGCATGCTCACCATTTCGCCGTGGCATGGGGTCACCACCACGGTGATCGGCAATTGCGGCTTCGGCGTCGCGCCGACCCATGCGATCCACCGCAAGCTCATCCTGCAGACGCTCGAGAAGGTCGAAGGCATGAGCCTCGACGCGCTGCAGGCAGGCCTCGGCGACGTGTGGCCGTTCGAGACCTTCCCGCAGTATCTCGATACCGTCGAGAAGCGTGGCGTGGCGATCAACGTCGCCGCCCTGTTCGGCCACACCCCCTTGCGCCTCTATGTCATGGGCGAGGCCTCGACCGAGCGGGCCGCCACGGCCGACGAGATCGCCGCGATGAAGAAGCTGGTGCGCGAAGCAATGGATGCCGGCGCGATCGGCTTCGGTACCTCGGTCTCGGTCAGCCACAACGGCTACGGCGGCAAGCCAGTCCCCAGCCGCCAGGCCACCGTCGAGGAAATGGACTCGCTGGTCTCCGTTATGGGCGAGCTGAAGCGTGGCCTGATGCAGATCACCATCGGTCGCGACTTCTCGACCAAGGCGATGGCCGAGGTCAGCCGCAAGTACAACGTCCCCGTCACCTGGACGGCCCTGCTCTCCTACCTCTACGGCCCGGGCGGTCATCGCAAGCAGCTCGACCTTGCCGCCGAGCAGCGCAAGTCCGGCGCCATCGTGATCCCGCAGGTGAGCTGCCGGCCGCTGAATTTCGAGCTCACCTTCGCCGAGCCGTTCATCTTCGACGTCATGAAGTTCATGAACGAGCTGGCCATCGAGGATGCGAAGTCGCCCGGCACCCGCCGCCGTGCCTATGCCGATCCGGCCTGGCGCGAGAAGCTGCGCAGCGAGGTCACGCCGCTGTTCCGGCAGTGGTGGGATCGCACGACCATCGCCTGGGCGCCCTCGGCCCGCGAACTGGAGGAGATGCCACTGAGCGAGGCGGCCGCCAAGCTCGGCAAGGATCCGGTCGACCTCGCCCTCGACCTGTCGCTCGACAACGACCTGCAGGCGCGGTTCCGCGTCGCCGTCATGAACTTCGACGAAAAGGAAGTGGCCGAGCTGATCACCGACCCGCACACCATCATCGCCCTGTCGGATGCCGGCGCGCACGCCAACCAGCTCTGCGACGCCTGCTATTCGACCTATCTCCTCGGCCACTGGGTCCGCGACAAGAAGACCTTCACGATCGAAGAGGCCGTGCACAACCTCACCCAGCGGCCTGCCGAGATGTTCGGCATCACCGACCGCGGCGTGCTGGCCGAAGGCCGGCCGGCCGATGTGGTGGTCTTCGATCCGGCGACGGTGGGCCCCGGGCCGTTGAAGCGTGTCTACGATCTGCCGGCCGGCGCCGATCGCCTTGTCGCCGATGCCAACGGCATCGACGCCGTCATCGTCAACGGACGCCTGGTCCGCCAGAACAACAAGGACATGGTGGCAGCCAACGACAAGCTGCCCGGCCGTCTGCTGCGCCACGGCCGCGCCGCCTGAGGGCGGACGAGCCGACGCACCGCAATGAACGAAGGCATCCAGGAGAAGCCCATGGTTTTCTGGATTGCCTGCGCGGTCGGATTGGCGATCGCCTATCTCCTCGGTTCCCTACCCACGGGGTATCTGGCGGGGAAGCTGCTCAAGGGCATCGATATCCGCGAGCACGGCTCCCGATCCACGGGAGCCACCAACGTGTTGCGCACCCTGGGCAAAGGGCCTGCGGCCGTGGTGCTTCTGGTCGACGTCGCGAAGGGGGTCGCGGCGATCGTCATTGCCCGCTGGTTCTATCCTTGGCTTTACGCGTTGCCCTCCGTCACGCCGCCGGCCGGGCTCGATCTGCAGACCCTGGGGCCTTGGGCTGTCGGCCTGGCTGGACTTGCCGTGCTGCTGGGGCATGGCCGGTCGATCTGGTTGAACTTCACCGGCGGCAAATCGGCCGCGACGGGGCTCGGTGTCCTGCTGGCGATATCCTGGCCGGTCGGCCTCGGGGCGGCAGCGATGTTTGGCGCGGTGCTGGCCGTTTCCCGAATGGTTTCCCTGGGATCGATGATGGCCGCGCTGACGGCCGTCGCCCTCGTCTGCGTCCTGGAGCAACCGCTGCCCTATCGGCTGCTGGTGATTGCCGGCGGCCTCTACGTGATCGTGCGCCATCGCGCCAACATTCAGCGGCTGCTGGCCGGCACGGAGCCGCGCCTGGGGCAAAGCCGCCGATGATCGTCTTGGCCGGGGCCACGCAATAGGTGGAACCAGAGTCATTAGGTGGAACAGGAGCCATTTTACTTTAGCGAGAGTCATGGCGGCGTCGCGCCACAGCACGGTGCGTCACTCCGCTTTCGAGAAATCCCTGCACTGACCATCCGAGAGGTTGCGAAAGCCGTGCAGCATGGTGCCTTTCGCCTGCCGCCGTGATAAGCCAGGATGCATCTTGCGGCTTGTTGAAGTCGATGCTGTCGTTGAAGTCCCAGGGGAGAAGACAAAGTGATCCACGTACTCGCCATCATCACGACCAAGCCCGGCAAGCGCGACGAAGTCCTGGCTCATTTCCGAGCCAATGTTCCCGCCGTGAAGGCCGAGAAGGGTTGCATCGAGTATGGCGCGGCGGTGGATGCCGACGGTCCCTTTGCCAAGTTCGGTGCCGATACCTTCGTGGTGATCGAGAAGTGGGAAAGCCCCGACGCCCTGAAGGCCCATGCCGCGGCGCCGCACATGGCGGCCTATGCGGCCAAGACCCGCGAGCACATCGCGAACCGCGCCATCCACGTCCTCTCGCCCACTTGATCTCCGTCACCGACACCGACGTCGCCGCCTACGATCGCGACGGCGTCGTCTGCCTGCGCGGCGCCTTCGACGCCGTGTGGGTGGGAATTCTCGCCGAGGCGGTGGAGCGCGACCTCGTCAAGCCTGGCCCGCACGCCACCAATTTCGCCGAAGGCAGCACGACCGGAAAGTTCTTCGGCGACATGTTCATGTGGCAGCAGGACAACGACTTCCGGCTGGCCGCCCTCACCTCGCCTGCCGCCGAGATCGCCAGCCGCCTCATGGGCTCGCCGACGGTTGATTTCTTCTACGACCAGCTGTTCGTGAAGGAGCCGGGCACGGCCCATCCCACACCCTGGCATCAGGACCAGCCCTATTGGCCGGTGATCGGTTGGCAAATCGCCTCGGTGTGGATCGCGCTCGACGAGATCGACCTTAGCAACGGCGCCGTCGAATTCATCGCCGGGTCGCATCGGTGGGGGGTCAACTACCGGCCGACACCCTTCCGCAAGGGCCACGAGACGAAGTTCACCTCGAGCGATCTTGCGCCGCTTCCCGATATCGACGCCGACCGCGGCAAGTACGACATCAAGTCATGGACCATGGAGCCTGGCGACTGCCTGGTCTTCCACGCCATGATCGTGCATGGCGCGCCCGGCAACGACACGCCCGGCGCCCGCCGCCGCGGCCTGTCGCTGCGCTACACCGGTGCCGATGCCCGCTACGATCCGCGCCCCGGCACCTTTCAGTTTCCCCACAAGCCGGAGCTGCAAGCCGGCGCGCCGATGACCTGCGACCTCTTCCCGCGAGTCTGGCCGCGACGCTAATCTCCGGGCGCAACACCAGGAGCAGGTCATGGCTGAGGAGAGCGGCGTCGATCGGGTGACCGAGGTCACGACCACGTCGTGGTTGCAGCGCCTCGGCCAGGCGATCGTGGGCGTGCTGGTCGGCATCGTCGTGGTCATCGGATCCGGCGTGCTGCTGTTCTGGAACGAAGGTCGCGCCATCAAGACGGCCCAGGGCCTGACCGAAGGCGCCGGCATCGTTCGCAGCGTGTCCGCCGACCGGATCGATCCCGGCAATGACCGGATGCTGATCCATGTCAGCGGCATGTTGAGCGCCGGCGGCCCAGTCAGCGACGGCGATTTTGCCCTCAAGGCGGAGAGCCTGCGGTTGTTGCGCCAGGTCGACATGTATCAGTGGAAGGAAGAGACCCAGACCGAGACTCGTACGAAGCTCGGCGGCGGCGAGGAACGCACCACGACCTACAGCTACGTCCGCACCTGGTCCGACCAGCCGATCGATTCGACGCGCTTTCGTGAAACCCGCGGCCACACCAACCCGGTCATGACCTATCGGTCACGCGAGGCTCTGGCGCCCGGCACGCATCTCGGCGCTTTCGCCGTCCCCGACAACCTGATGCGCGGCTTCGGCACGCCGAGGCCGTTGGCCGCGACCGAGGCACAGGCCAACGCCTTGCAGATCCGCATCGACAAGCCGGTCCGCGTGATCGACGGCGTGCTTTATGCCGGCCGCGATCCCGCGCAACCCGCCATTGGCGACATCAAGGTCTCCTTCGCCGAGGTGCCGCTGCAGACGGCCAGCATCGTGGCGGCGCAGGCCGGCTCGAGCCTGGCGCCCTTTCCGACCCGCACCGGCACGACGGTCGAGCTGATCTCGGCCGGTGCGGTACCCGCTGCCGAGATGTTCAAGGAGGCCCAGGAAGACAACGTCACCTTCACCTGGGTCCTGCGCGCCGTCGGTGCTTTCGTGATGTTCGTCGGCTTCGCGCTGATCCTGCGGCCGCTCAGCGTCGCAGCCGACCTCATCCCGTTTTTGGGCAGCCTCGTGGGCGCCGGCGCCGGCCTGGTGGCGATGATCTGCACCGCCGTGCTGGCGCCCTTGGTGATCGCGCTCGGCTGGCTGTGGTATCGCCCGCTGCTCGCCGTCGGCATCGTGATCGCAGGCGGTGCGGCGGCCTACGGCCTGATCACACTGGCGCGCCGCCGCGTCGCTCGAAAGGCTTCAATGGTCGGCGCTTGAGGGCTCAGCCCTCCTTGACCAGGCCCTTCATGATCATGGCGAACATGCCGTCGATCAGCAGCTCGCGGTCGGACCACGGGAACTCCGGCTTCAGGATGAAGGCCGAGGTGAGGCCGTGGATGGCCATCCAGCACAGCTCGGCACAGGTGTCGGCGGGATAGTTCAGCTTGAGGCCCGAGGCCTCCGCTTCGACGAGCACGGTGACCAGGCGCTGGAAGACCACGGCGCCGACGACGCCCGGCCGACTGAGATCGTCGGTCGGCATGCGATGGCCGATCTTGCGCATCGACTCGGGGATGTTGCTGCCGAGGAAGATCAGCCGATACTCGTCGGGATGCTGCAGGCCGAAGCGCAGATAGGCTTCGCCAAATCGGCGGATGCGCTCGCGCGGATCGGTAACGGTCTTCTCGATATCGCCCAGGCTGTCCAGCAGAAGCCCGAAGGTCTGGTCGCAAAGCGCCAGCATCATCTGCTCTTTGTCGGGAAAGTAGAGATAGAGCGCCGGCGCGGAAACACCGACCCGGTCGGCGATCTTGCGAATCGTGACCGAGTCGTAGCCGTGCTCCAGGAACAGCTCCTTGGCGGCCTGCAGGATCTCTTCACGGCGGGTATGGCCCTCGCCGCGCTTCTTACGGCCCGTGGTCGCAGCGGTTGAAAAAGCGCTCAAACGGGTTCTCCTGCCCTTGACACATAACTTAACATAGATAACTTATCATAGTTAAGTTAACGGCGTTTAGCTTCTTTGCCCCTCATTGTAAACGCCTGAAGGAAGGCCCGCCATGCGTCTCCCGACCGTTCGCCTGCCGCGCACGTTTCCGCTCAAGGCCGTGGCTTTCGGCGCTGCAGGGCTGGCCCTGCTGGGCGGCGGCTTCGCCATCTTCTCCTTCACGGCGAATGCCTCCAAGGTCGCGACGACCGAGCCCATCGTGCGCCCCGCCCGGGTCGCCGAGATCGCCTACCGCCGGCAGGCCCAGACCTTGACCCTGGCCGGCACGGTCGTGCCGCGCATCGAGAGCACCTTGGGCTTCCGTGTCGCGGGCAAGATCACCCGTCGCGCCATCGATGTCGGCGCCACGGTGAAGCCGGGCGACGTGATCGCCGAACTCGACCCGACCGATTATCGCCTCGCCGTCGACAATGCCCGCGCCGCCCTGGCCTCCGCCGAGGCCGACTACACGCGCGCCAAGGCCGACCACGAGCGCTACCTCAAGCTGAAGGGCAGCACGGCGTTCGTTCCCCAGACCTTGGATCAGCGCCAGTCCCTGGCCTCGACGGCCCTGGCGCGGGTCGATCAGGCCCGCAGCCAGCTCGCCACGGCGGAGAACAATCTCGACTACACCGTCCTGCGCGCCGATGCCGCCGGCGTCGTCACCGCCGTGCAGGCCGAAGTCGGCCAAGTCATGGCACAGGGCCAGGGCGTGGTCCGCGTCGCCCGCCTCGACGAGCTCGAGATCCTGGTGGGTGTGCCCGAGCATCGCTTGAAGACGGTCCGCGAAGCCAACGTCGCGAGCTTCGAACTGTGGTCCGATCCCGGCAAGCGTCATCCGGCCCGGCTGCGCGAGCTCTCGCCCAGCGCCGATCCCGTGACGCGCACCTACCCTGCCCGCTTCAGCGTCCTGCAGCCGCCGGAATTCATCGGGCTCGGCATGACGGCCACGCTCGTCTTCGAGAAGCGCGACGCCGCCGCTGTCGCCGAAGTGCCGCTGTCGGCCATCTTCCAGCGCGGCACGCAGCCCGCCGTCTGGGTGGTCGACCGCACCACCGGCTTGATCGACCTTCGCCCCGTCACGATCGCCCGCTGGAAGGACGACACCGCCGCGATCGCCTCGGGCGTCAAGGACGGCGAGTTGGTGGCGACGGCGGGCGTCCACAAGCTCGAGCATGGCCAGAAGGTCAGGCTGCAGCCGCAGCAGCAAGCCACCCGCTAGCGCTCAACCTACGGCTGCCTGACGCTCCCCGGAGAGACGGACATGACCACGCGCACCAACCTGTCGGCGCTGGCGCTGAAGTACAGCACGCTGACCGTGTTCTTCATGATCGCCCTGACGGCGGCCGGCTTCTACGCCTTCTTCAACCTCGGCCGCGGCGAGGATCCGCCCTTCACCATCAAGCAGATGGTCGTGTCCGCCGCCTGGCCGGGCGCCACCTCGCGCGAGGTCGAGCAGCAGGTCACCGAGAAGATCGAGACCAAGCTGCAGGAGCTACCCTACTTCTACAACGTCACGAGCTACACCAAGCCGGGCGAGACGGTGATCTATGTCTCGCTGCGCGACGACACGCCGCCCGCCCGGGTACCGGACCTCTGGTACCAGGTCCGCAAGAAGGTCGGCGACATCCGGTCCTCGCTGCCGCAGGGCGTGATCGGTCCGTTCTTCAACGACGAGTACGGAGATACCTACAGCCTGATCTGGGCCTTCGAATCGGACGGCTTCTCGCCCGCCGAGGTGAAGGAGATCGCCAAGGCGGTGCGCCAGCGGCTGCTGCGCGTTCCCGACGTCACCAAGGCCGACCTGATCGGCCTGCAGGACGAGAAGATCTATATCGAGTTCAGCCATTCGCGGCTGGCCATGCTCGGAATCCCGGTCGACCAGATCCTCGACGTCGTGCGCCGGCAGAATGCGATCGTGGCCACCGGCACGGTCGAGACAAGCGGCGAAAAGGTGGCCGTCCGCGTCGACGGCGCGCCGACCTCGGCCGAGCAGATCCTGGCGCTGCCCTTCACCGCTAACGGCCAGACCCTGACCTTGGGCGATGTCGCCGAGATCAAGCGCGGCTATCAGGACCCGCGCCAGATCGAGATGCGCTTCAAGGGCAAGCCAGTCATCGGCCTCGGTGTCGTGATGGCGCAGGGCGGCAACGTCCAGACGCTGGGCAAGACGCTTGACCGGACGATGAAGGAGATCGAGGCCAACCTGCCGGTCGGCATCACCGTGCACCGGGTCGCCAACCAGCCGGAAGTGGTCGAGAAGTCGTTCGACGAGTTCAGCGCCTCGCTGCTGGAAGCGCTCGCCATCGTCCTGGTCGTGTCCTTCATCAGCCTCGGCATCCGGACCGGCGTGATCGTGGCCTTCTCCGTGCCGCTGGTGCTGGCCATCACCTTCGTGGGCATGCTGCTGCTCGGGATCGACTTCCAGCGCATCTCGCTCGGCGCCCTGATCATCGCGCTCGGCCTGCTGGTCGACGACGCCATCATCGCCGTCGAGATGATGATGGTGAAGCTGGAACAGGGGGCGAGCCGCCTCGAGGCGGCGACGTTCGCCTACACCTCGACCGCGTTTCCGATGCTGACCGGCACCCTGGTGACCGCCGTCGGCTTCGTCCCCGTCGGCTTCGCCCGCTCGGGCGCCGGTGAATACACCAACTCGATCTTCTGGGTGGTCGGCCTGTCGCTGATCATTTCGTGGTTCGTGGCCGTGCTGTTCACGCCCTGGATGGGCTATCACCTGCTGCCCCAGCCCAAGGTGCATCACCACGATCCCTATGGCGGCCGGCTCTATACCCTGTTCCGCAAGCTGGTCGTGTGGTGCGTCACCTGGCGCAAGACCACGATCGCCGTCACGGCGCTCGCCTTCGTGGCGTCGATGATGGCTTTCGGCCTGGTGCAGAAGCAGTTCTTCCCGACGGCGAATCGGCCCGAGCTGATCGTCGACATGAAGCTGGCGCAGGGCGCGTCCTGGGCCGCCACCGACAAGGAAGTGCGCAAGCTCGAGCAGTGGCTGGGCGAGAGCGCCGACGTCGCAGCCTACACCGCCTATATCGGCGCCGGCAGCCCGCGCTTCTACCTGCCGACCGTGCCGGAACTCGCCAACGCCAACTTCGGCCAGGTCATCGTCATGACCAAGAATCTCGAAGCGCGCGAACGCGTGGTCGCCGAACTGAACAGCCTGTTCGCCCACGATTTCGAGGCGGTGCGCGCGCGCGTGCAGCGCCTGCAGAACGGCCCGCCGGTCGCCTATCCGGTGATGTTCCGCGTGCTGGGCGACGACCCGCAGCAGGTCCGGGCCGTGGCCGAGAAGGTCCGTCAGGTCTTCAAGGCCGATCCGGCGACCCGCGACATCAATTTCGACTGGAACGAGCTCGCCAAGTCGGTACGGCTTGAGGTCGACCAGGCCAAGGCGCGTGCGCTGGGCGTCGACTCCCAGGTGCTGGGCAATGCCCTGCAGACCCTGTTGAGCGGCGTGACCGTGACGCAGTACCGCGATCGCACGGAGACGATCGACGTGGTGGCCCGCGCGGTGGCGCCGGAGCGGCTGAGCGTCGAGGGCCTGGAGGCGATCAACCTGCGCACGGCCAATGGCGGCGTGGTCTCCCTCGCCCAGCTCGCGACCTTGAAGTTCGAGCTCGAGGAGCCGATCCTGTGGCGCCGCAACAAGGAGCTGTTGATGACGGTGCGCGCCGGCGTCGCCGACGGCGTGCAGGGGCCCGACGTGGCTGCCCGCATCGACAAGGCGCTGGCGCCATTGCGCGCCGAGCTGCCCTCCGGCTA
>MKRV01000136.1 GCA_001897995.1 Alphaproteobacteria bacterium 65-37
CACCATGCGCGCTTCAAATCATCTGTTCAGGTCAAGCGCAAGGGGCCGGCATTTTGGGCGGTGCCGTGCGGCACGGGCTACGTGCCCGGCCATCGCGAGGCGTCTTGCGATGGCCGAAAGCCGGGGAGAGCAACTCCTCCCGTCGTTCATCCTGCGAAGGATCAAGCCTTGAGGAAGGCCAGCAGGTCGGCGTTGATCGTGTCGGCATGCGTCGTCGCCATGCCGTGCGGCAGGCCCTTGTAGACCTTGAGCGTGCCCTGCTTCACGAGCTTGGCCGACAGCAGGGCAGCGCCCTGGATCGGCACGATCTGGTCGTCGTCGCCATGCATGATCAGGACCGGCACGTCGATCTTCTTCAAGTCGTCGGTGAAGTCGGTCTCGGAGAAGGCCTTGATGCAGTCGTAATGGGCCTTGATGCCGCCCATCATGCCCTGACGCCACCAGTTGTCGATCATCCCCTGGGAGACTTTCGCGCCCGGGCGGTTGAAGCCGTAGAACGGGCCGGCCGGAACGTCGATGTAGAACTGAGCGCGGTTGGCGACGAGTTGGGCGCGGAAGCCGTCGAACACGGCGACCGGAAGGCCGACAGGATTGTTGGGCGACTTCACCATGATCGGCGGCACGGCGCCGATCAGCACGGCCTTGGCGACGCGGCCGGGCTCGGCGCGGGCGACGTAATGCGCCACCTCGCCGCCGCCGGTCGAATGGCCGACATGGATGGCGCCCTTGAGGTCGAGCGCGGCCGCGAGCTTCTTCACGTCGGCGGCGTAGGTATCCATCTCGTTGCCGGCGTCGGTCTGGGTGGAGCGGCCATGGCCGCGCCGGTCGTGCGCGATCACGCGATAGCCCTGACCGAGAAAGAACATCATCTGATTGTCCCAGTCGTCGGCACTGAGCGGCCAGCCGTGATGGAAGACGATGGGCGTGGCGGTGCGCGGTCCGAGATCCTTGAAGAAGATGCGGGTGCCGTCGTCGGTCGTGATCGTGTCGCTCATGTCACTCGCTCCTTGGGGTGCTCTGGGCGTGGGCAGTCTCGACGAGGGACCAGATCCTGCCGTCCGCTTCGTCGATCCTGGTTTCCAGCAGATTTGCCGTCGCAGAGTTCGGCCGGCCTGTCCATTTGGACAATGGTATAGGCGTCGCCGGTAGGCATGGTCACCCGAAGGTGTCTACTTGCCCAGGCAGGACTGGCGCCACATCTCAGGCCGGCAATTCGCGAGACCGAGTGGAGCTTGGCATGAACGAGGAACTGGAAGGCGCTGTCTGTGGCATCGATGGGTGCGCCCCTGGCGCCACACAATCATTTGAGCCTGTCGCTGCTGCCAGCACGACACTCGACATCGAGGTCATTTCAGATGCGATCTGCCCCTGGTGCTGGGTCGCCAAGCGGCGATTGGGGCGCGCCCTCGAGGCACTCGCGCCGGAAATCGCGGCGTCCGTCACCTGGCGTCCCTTCGAGCTCAACCCCGACATGCCCAAGTCCGGATTGGATCGGCGCGTCTATCGGTCGGCCAAGTTCGGATCCTGGCAGCGCTCCCAGGCGCTGGACGCGCAGGTCACGGCGGCAGGGCGGCCCGACGGCCTCGTCTTCAACCATGACAAGATGGAGCGCACGCCCAACACTTTCGATGCGCATCGCCTGATCCGGCTGGCCGGACAGGAAAGCAGGCAGGATGCCGTCGTCGAAGGCCTGTTCACCGCCTACTTCCACGAAGGGCGCGATGTCGGCGAGGCGGCTGTCCTTGCTGACGTCGGCGCGGCGGCGGGGCTGGACCGCGCCAGGATCCTGGCCATGCTCGCGTCGGACGAAGGACGGGACGAGGTGCGGTCCGAGCTGCAGCGGGCCGGCAGCCTTCACGTGTCGGGTGTGCCGACCGTGCTGGTGAACGGCACTCCCGTCTTCTCCGGAGCGATCCGCACGGAACTGATGGAAGCCAAGCTGCGTGAAGCCGTGAGCCGTATGCGGCGTTGACTGATCGTTCGCGGCCAGCTGGGAAAAACGGCATGACCACCTGCATACGCGGTGGTATCGCTGAGGTGGCTCAACTGTCCCCAGGCAACGCGATGCCGACCGATCCGCCGTCCGATATCTCCGACGTCAGCTTGCCGGCGCGGCACATCCTGGCGATCATCGGAGACAAATGGACGACCATCGTCCTCTATTGCCTGTCGATTCGCGAGCATCGGCGTTTAAACGAATTGCAGAGGCATATCCCGGATATCTCCAGGAAGATGCTGATCCAGACGCTGCGCAAGCTTGAACGTGACGGCCTTCTGGAACGCACCGTCTATCACCAGGTGCCGCCGAAGACCGAGTACCGGCTCACCAATGATGGACGCAAGCTCAGGGAAGCCATCACCTGGCTCTGCGAATGGGGGGCGATCAATCGGGAGCTCATCGATCGCATCATGAAGGCTCGAGCCACGTGATCTTTCCATGAAGGTGTCGGCTCTCTTCTGAAAGCGAAACGGAACTTCTCAATTCGCACGAAAATAGTGAGTACGGCCTGCATTGCGGCGGATCCGGATGCGCTCGGCCACGAAAGTCAGGAGTAGATTTCGGGGGCCAAGAGAGCGGTTGCCTTGCAAACGCAACTCGGACCCGTCGTTGGAGGCGATGCAATGGCGCAGGTTGCGCACATCAGGCTGATCAGTGGCGTCCAATCCCCCGAAGCCTATCGGCTCAGGGACTTTCTGCAACGCAGCGTCGTTTCCTACGACTGGGTCGAGCTCAGGAACGACGAGGATTGCCAGAGACAGGCGGGGTATCCGACCTTGGCGACCGCGCCGCTTCCCCTTGTCGTGATGCCGGACGGCACGAGGCTCGAAGCACCCTCGGTCAAGGATCTGGCGGATCGCCTGGGCTGGGTCACCGAGCCTCGCTTCAAGGAGTACGACGTCTCGATCTACGGCGCCGGACCCGCCGGCCTCTCGGCGGCCGTCTATGCTGCGTCCGAGGGGCTGCGGGCGGTGCTGATCGAGCGTCACGCCGTCGGAGGCCAGGCAGGCTCTTCCTCCCTGATCGAGAACTACATGGGCTTCCCGCAGGGTATTTCGGGGGCGGAACTGGCGGAGCGGGGCCGCCAGCAGGCGGTCCGGTTCGGCATCGAAATCCTCCAGATGCGCGAAGGCGTGAAGGCGACCTTTCGCGACGGCCGGATCTTCGTCGACCTGGCGGACGGTTCGAAGCTGACCGCGCGCGCCAACATCTGTGCCACGGGCGTCGAATGGCGCCGTTTGCGACTGCCCAACGAGGACCAGTTCCTCGGCCGCGGGCTGTATTACGGTGCCGGCATGAGCGAGGCGCCCTTCTGCCGCGACGAGCATGTGTTCATCGTGGGCGGGGCCAATTCGGCCGGGCAGGCGGCGATGCACCTTGCCGAGTATGCGGGGCGTGTGACGATGCTGGTGCGGGCGCCGAACTTGAAGGGGACGATGTCGCGCTACCTGTCGGACCGGATACTATCGCATCACAGGATCGACGTTCGCTTGAGCACCGAGGTCGCGGAGTTGGCCGGCAAAGGCGTGCTCGACCGCATCGCGCTGCACGATCACCGGGCGAACCAGACCAATTGGACACCGGCGTCGCACTTGTTCGTATGCATTGGCGGATTGCCCAACACGGACTGGGCGAAGGACACGCCGATCGTCAGGGACCCGTCGGGGTTTCTCGTGACCGGCGCCGACCTCCTGGTAAACGGACGCCCGCCCATCGGCTGGCCGCTCAAGCGGGCGCCGTTTCACCTCGAGACGTCGGTGCCGGGAGCCTTCGCCGTCGGCGATGTGCGTAGCGGTTCGGTCAAGCGCCTGGCAACCGCCGTCGGCGAAGGCGGCATGGCGATAAGCTTCGTGCATCACCATCTGGCGACGACGCCGTAGGGCACTGAGTGTGCCGACGACGTCGTCGACCGGGAGCAGGAGAGGCTTCTGCGAAGGGGGGGCTTCGCCTTTACGCAGGCACCTTCGGCTCGGGCGGGACCCATTCGGGGTAGGTCGTCGGCGGCCCGCCATGGACCATCGTCTGGGCGTACTCGATTCCCACGCCATACGCGCCGCAATGCGTGCGGACGATCTGTGTGACGGCGTCGTAGGTTTCCTTATGCGCCCAGTCGCGCTGCCATTCGAGCATGGTCTGCAGGGCCGTCACTGGCCTGGCTCCCGCCTGGATCAGACGCTTCATGGCATTGTCGTGGTTGAGCTGGCTCACGTCACCGCAGCAATCTTCGACGACATGGACCTCGTAGCCGTCATGTATCGCCTGGACCGTCGTCAGCGCGACACAGACCTGGGTCCAGAGGCCGGAGAGCACGATCTTCTTGCGTCCCGTCGCCTTGATCGCGGCGACGAAGTTTTCGTCGTCCCACGAATTCATGGACGTGCGCTCGATGGGTTGCTGTCCGGGGAACAGCGACAGGATCTGCGGCCAGGTATTGCCGCTGAAGCTCTTCGTCTCGACTGCCGTCAGCACGAGAGGGACTCCGAAAAGCTTCGTCGCCTTCGCGAGCACGATGTTGTTGTTGATCACCGTCTGGCGATCGAAATTCGCCACGCCGAACAGCATCTGCGGCTGCAGATCGATCATGGCGACGACACAGTTGTCCGGCGTCAGCAATCCCTTTTCGCTGCGCTTGGCGAGAGGACGAACCTTGGACATACAGGACCTCCTTGACACATGCTTCGATGGTCAAGGGTATTCAGTTCCGAGGTGAGCCTCGTTCGAAACCACACGTCGAGTTCTTCGACCGCACGATGGTGCGCAGAGAGAGGCCGGCAAATAGCTAACTGGCGAGAAGCCGTCGTGCTTCCTGAGGGTCGGCCGTGCCGAAGCCTTCGCTAAAGCGAGCGTAGATCTCCGCCAGCAGGCTCAACGCCTCGGCCCGCTGTTCATGCCCCTCCCAGACGTGGACGAGCTGGATCGCCGCCGCGAGCTGCACCGAATTCGAACCCTGCTGTTTTGCGATATCGATGGCGGCTCTCAGCAGCGCGTCGGCTCTGGCCCGGCCGTCCGGTCCGCCTTGACGGCCGGCGATCTCCCCCTTGAGGCGCAGCAGTTCGGGAACGATGTAGAATTGGCCCTTCCGCTGGGGCAATTCCAGCGTGCTGTCGGCAATGCGAAGCGCTTCCTCGAACTGGCCGGCACGGACGAGCGCATCGGCGAAGATCCAGTGCAGCCGGGCATAGCGCGGATGGGCGACGTTGTCGCCCATCTCGGCAAAGGCCTGGCGCACCGCCAGCAAGCCGGGCTCCACGTCACCTCGGCGCACCATCAGGGCTCCTCTGAAGCAGCGCGCCCACAGCACCCAGAAGTCCAGGCCGTAGCGCGAAGCATTGTCGAAGAGCATGGCGCAATAGCGTTCGGCTTCGACGAGGTTCCCGCGAAAGAACATGTGCACGGCCACCCAGTTGCCCAGCGTATTGCACAGGGAGAGGACATGGTCGTGGGTCGACGCCTCCTCGACACTCTCTTCCAATCGTCGCGTCGACTGATCGACATATCCCTGATGCCACATGACGGCGCCGACGAGTCCGAGGGCCAGGGCGCGCCGATTGAAGATGAAGCGGCCCGACGAAGGCCGGTCAAGGTGCTGATCGACCTGATTGAGGATCGGCTCCGCGCACCTTCGCGCCGCATCGTATTCGCCCATCACCTTCAGGACGCCGGCGAGCAGCAGATCGGCGGAGTTCATGGCGCTGGGGTCGGTGGCTTTCGCCGCGAGGTCGTACAGGCGCAACGCGAGATCGCGCGCCTGCAGGAATTCACCATCGTTGATCGAGGCGTAGCAGAGGCCCCACACGGCGCGCAGCTGGTACTCCGGATCCTCGGCCGCTTCCGCGAGCTGCAACGCCCTCGTGAACGATCGGCGGGCGTCGGCGTTCGCGGTCATCATGGAAATCAGCGGTATGCCGTGCGCGGTGAGCAGGCGCATCTCCGTTCGAGGATCCGTCGCCAGGCCCGCCTGGAAGGCGGCCAGGGCACCTTCGACGTGCTGGCGCGCCTCCATGGCGAGCGAAAGGTGCATCCACAGCGGGACGGCGGCCAGGGTCAACGATATGCCGAGCGCGACGTCGCCGGTCGGCGAAAATGCCCATTCGATCGCCGATCGGGTGTTGCCTGCCGGATTGTCCATGGACGTCAGGCTGTCCAGGACGTGGGGC
>MKRV01000137.1 GCA_001897995.1 Alphaproteobacteria bacterium 65-37
TGGTTCTTCAGGCGCAGCACCGGATCGCCGAGCGGCCAGGCGTCCGACTCGGTCTTGGGCCGATAGGCCGAGGGATCGTCGGAGGTCGAGTGCGCCCCAACGCGGTAGGTCACGTACTCGATCACGGTCGGACCAAGGTTGCGGCGGGCGCGTTCGACGGCCCATTTGGCGACGGCGTGGGTGGCGAGATAGTCGTTGCCGTCGACGCGCAGCGAGGGGATGCCGAAGCCCAGGCCGCGTGCCGCAAAGGTGCCGGCGCCGCCGCGGGCGATTCCCTGGAAGGTCGAGATCGCCCACTGGTTGTTGACGATGTTGAGCACGACCGGCGCCTTGTAGGTCGAGGCGAAGACCAGCGCGGCATGGAAATCCGACTCCGCGGTCGAGCCATCGCCGATCCAGCCGGCGGCGATCCTTGTGTCGCGCTTCATCGCCGACGCCATCGCCCAGCCGACCGCCTGGATGTACTGGGTCGCGAGGTTGCCCGAGATCGAGAAGAAGCCGTGCTCGCGCGAGGAATACATCACCGGCAGCTGCCGGCCCTTCATCGGGTCGAGCTCGTTGGAATAGATCTGGTTCATCATGTCGAGCATGGGATAGCCGCCGGCGATCAGCAGCCCAGCCTGTCGATAGGTCGGGAAGTTCATGTCACCGGGCTCGAGCGCCTTACGGAAGGCGCAGCTCACCGCCTCCTCACCGAGATGCTGCATGTAGAACGACGTCTTGCCCTGGCGCTGCGCCATCTGCATGCGGGCATCGAAGGCGCGCAAGGTCATCATGTGGCGCAAGCCCTCGAGCAGCTCCTGGTCGCTGAGCAGGCCGGCCCAGGGGCCGACGGCTTCGCTGTTGCGGTCGAGCACGCGGATGATCGCAAAGGCGAGGTCGCGGATCTCCTCGGGCGCGACATCGACTTCCGGCCGCCGCACCTCGCCGGCCCGTGAGATCTTCACATCGCTGAAGTCTGGGGTGCCGCCGGGCCGCACCGCCGGCGCCGGCACATGAAACGACAAAGGTCCTGGCTCAGGAACCCGCTCCGGCACTCGCTCCGACATGGCGACCTCGCACATCAACCGTCGCCACGATGTGACAGGTGCCGCCCGTCACGCAACAAAGATGAGCGGCCATTCCCACATTGCAGGCTTCTTGCGTTCCCAGCGTCGCCGCCAGCCGTCATATTGCCGTCTGCTTCTTCGGGCGAGAATTTTCCGATGACCCTGCATCTTCATCGCGTGATGTCATGAGCCCGCGAAAGACGAGCCCGCCCTACGTCCTGGACGACCAGATCGGCTTCGTGCTGCGTCAGGTTAACCAGCGCCATGTCGCGATCTTCGAGGGCCTGATGGGCGGCGACCTGACGCCGACACAGTGGGCGGCGCTGTCGAAGCTGGCCGAGGTCGGAAGCTGTTCGCAGAACCAGCTCGGCCGGCTGACGGCCATGGACGTGGCGACCATCAAGGGTGTGATCGACCGCCTCACCCTCCGCGGCCTGACCAAGACGAACCCCGACCCCGACGACGGACGGCGGCTGCTGGTCACCCTGACGCCGGCCGGCCGCCAGAAGGTTACCAAGGTCGTCGCCAAGGCCTTCCGCGCCACCGAGGACACGCTGGCCCCACTCGATCCGGCCGAGCGCCAGACCCTCAAGGCCCTGCTGGAGAAGCTGCGCTAGGACGGCCCGCCGCCCCCCGAAAGCCCTCCCGTTTCACCCCAAGGCAAAAGGATTGCGCGGGGCGCCTCGGCTTGGAAAGTATCTCCCGTCCGGCCGGCCAAATCCGACAGCATATGCTGCGCCGTTGCCTTGATCCGGCCCGGTCGTATGCATACAAACGATCATGGCCAACTTCACCGAAGAGCGCGTGCTCGACGTCCATCACTGGACCGACACGCTGTTCAGCTTCAGGACCACCCGCGATCCCGGCTTCCGGTTCCGCAACGGCGAATTCACCATGATGGGGCTCGCCGGCGCCGAAAAGCCGCTGCTGCGCGCCTACAGCGTCGCCAGTGCCAACTACGAGGAGAACCTCGAGTTCTTCTCCATCAAGGTGCCGGATGGGCCGCTGACCTCGCGCCTGCAGCACCTCAAGATCGGCGACAGCGTGATGGTCGGCCGCAAGGCCACCGGCACCCTGGTGATCGACAACCTGAAGGACGGCCGCAACCTCTACCTGATCGGCACCGGCACCGGCCTGGCGCCGTTCCTCAGCGTGATCAAGGATCCGGCGACCTACGAGCGGTTCGAGAAGATCGTGCTGCTGCACGGCTGCCGCCGCGTCGCCGAGCTGGCCTATGGCGAGCTGATCACCGAGCGCCTGCCGCAGGACGAGCTGATCGGCGAGATGGTCAGCAGCCAGCTGATCTACTTCCCCACGGTGACGCGCGATCCCTTCCGCAACCGCGGCCGCATCACCGACCTGATCACCTCAGGCAAGCTGTTCAGCGAGATCGCCCTGCCGACGCTCGAGCCCGCGCATGACCGCGTGATGATCTGCGGCAGCCCGGCGCTGCTGGCCGACACCAAGCAGCTGCTGGTCGACGGCGGCTTCGTCGAAGGCAACCACGGCGAGCCCGGCGACTTCGTCGTCGAAAAGGCCTTCGCCGAGCGCTGAAGACAGCGCTCGACGAACGACGAGCCGTTACAGGCTCGGCAGGTTGAGGCCCTTGTCGCGGGCGCAGGCGATCGCCTCCTCGTAGCCGGCATCGGCGTGACGCATCACGCCGGTGGCCGGATCGTTCCACAGCACGCGCTCCAGGCGCTTGGCGGCTTCCGGCGTGCCGTCGGCTACGATCACCATGCCGGCGTGCTGGGAGAAGCCCATGCCGACGCCGCCACCGTGATGCAGCGACACCCAGGTCGCGCCCGAGGCGCAGTTGAGCAGCGCGTTGAGCAATGGCCAGTCCGACACCGCATCGGTGCCGTCGCGCATGCCCTCGGTCTCGCGGTTGGGGCTGGCGACAGACCCTGAATCGAGATGGTCGCGGCCGATCACGACCGGCGCCTTGAGCTCGCCCCTGGCAACCATCTCGTTGAAGGCGAGCCCCAGACGATGGCGGTCGCCCAGCCCGACCCAGCAGATGCGTGCCGGCAAGCCCTGGAACTTGATGCGGGTCCGCGCCATGTCGAGCCAGTTGTGCAGGTGCTTGTTGTCGGGCAGCAGCTCCTTGACCTTGGCGTCGGTCTTGAAGATGTCTTCCGGATCACCCGACAGCGCGGCCCAGCGGAACGGACCGACGCCGCGACAGAACAGCGGGCGAATATAGGCCGGCACGAAGCCCGGGAAATCGAAGGCATCGGCCACCCCCTCTTCCAGGGCCATCTGGCGGATGTTGTTGCCGTAGTCGACGGTCGGCACGCCGAGCTTGTGGAACTCGAGCATGGCGCGCACATGGCCCGCCATCGACTGCTTGGCGGCCTTGGTGACGCCGGCCGGATCGCTGACCCGCCTGGCCTCCCATTCGGCCAAGGTCCAGCCCTTGGGCAGGTAGCCGTTGACCGGATCGTGCGCCGAGGTCTGGTCGGTCAGGCAGTCCGGCCGCACGCCGCGGCGCAACATTTCGGGCAACACATCGGCGGCATTGCCGAGCAGCGCCACCGAGAGCGGCTTTTTCTCGGCCGTCGACTTGGCGATGATCGCCAGCGCGTCATCGAGATCCTTGGCCTGCACGTCGACATAGCCGGTGCGCAGGCGGAACTCGATGCTGCTGGGGCGGCACTCGATGGCGAGGCACGAGGCGCCGGCCATGGTGGCGGCAAGAGTCTGCGCACCGCCCATGCCGCCCAGACCCGCGGTCAGGATCCAGCGGCCGGCGAGGCTGCCGCCGTAATGCTGGCGGGCCATTTCGACGAAGGTTTCGTAGGTGCCCTGAACGATGCCCTGGCTGCCGATATAGATCCAGGAGCCGGCCGTCATCTGGCCGTACATCATCAGCCCCTTGCGATCGAGCTCGTTGAAATGCTCCCAGGTCGCCCAGCGCGGCACCAGGTTGGAGTTGGCGATCAGCACGCGCGGCGCATCGGGGTGCGTGCGGAAGACGCCGACCGGCTTGCCCGACTGCACCAGCAAGGTCTCGTCGGGGTTGAGGTTGCGCAGGGTCGCGGCGATCTTGTCGAAGCTCTCCCAGTCGCGCGCCGCCCGGCCGATGCCGCCATAGACCACCAGCTCGCCGGGCTTTTCGGCGACGTCGGGGTCGAGGTTGTTTATCAGCATGCGCAGCGGCGCTTCGGTCAGCCAGCTCTTGGCGGTGATCTCCGTGCCGTGCGGCGCGCGAACGACGCGGGCATTGTCCAGGCGGGTCATACCGTTCCCTTTCGATCGAGTGCAGGCAGAAGGCCGTCGCCCATGGTGTGAACGACAGCGCGGACCAGCGACCCCTCGGCGACCAGCGCCCGGGCCTTGGCCATGTCCGGATGGAAGTGGCGATCGTCCTCGAGATGCGGCACGTCGTGGCGCAACAAGGTCCGAACGGCTTCGAGCGGCGGACTCGAGGCGAGCGGGCGGTGGAAGTCGCAGCCCTGCGCGGCCGCCAGCAGTTCGATACCGACGATGGCGCAACCGTTCTCCGCCATCTCGAGCAGACGGCGCGCGGCATGCGCGGCCATCGAGACGTGGTCTTCCTGGTTGGCCGAAGTCGGAATGGAATCGACGCTGGCCGGATGGGCGCGCTGCTTGTTCTCCGAGGTCAGCGCCGCCGCCGTCACCTGCGGGATCATGAAGCCGGAGTTGAGACCCGGCCGCGGCGTCAAAAAGGCCGGCAGCCCCGACAAGGCCGGGTCGACCAACATGGCGATGCGGCGTTCGGCGAGCGAGCCGATCTCGCAGATCGCCATGGCGATGATGTCGGCGGCGAAGGCCACCGGCTCGGCGTGGAAGTTGCCGCCGGACAGCGCCTCCTCGGTGTCGGAGAAGATCAGCGGATTGTCGGTGACGCCGTTGGCCTCGGTTTCCAAAGTCGCCGCCGCTTGGACGAGCAGGTCGAGCACGGCGCCCATGACCTGCGGCTGGCAGCGCAAACAGTAAGGATCCTGGATACGCTCGTCGCCCACCAGATGCGAGGCGCGGATGGCCGAGCCCACCATCAGTCGGCGCAGCGCCTCGGCAGCCTCGATCTGGCCGCGATGACGGCGCAGGCGATGGATGCGCGGATCGAACGGCGCATCCGAGCCGCGGGCGGCATCGGTCGACAGCGCGCCGGTGATCAGCGCGGCGGCAAAGAGATTCTCGGTCTCGAACAGGCCGGCCAGCGCATAGGCCGTCGAGAACTGCGTGCCGTTCAGCAGCGCCAGCCCTTCCTTGGGCCCGAGCTGCAGCGGCGCCAGCCCCGCGGCCGCCAGCGCCTCGGCGGCCGGCACGACCTTGTCGCCCACGAAGAAGGCGCCGACGCCGATCATGGCGGCGCTCATATGGGCAAGCGGCGCGAGATCGCCCGAGGCGCCGACCGAGCCCTGGCAGGGCACGACGGGCGTGAGCCCCTTGGCCAGGAGCTGCTCCAGCATGGTGATTGTGGCGGCCTTCACGCCCGACGCGCCCTGAGCAAGGCTCGCGAGCTTCAGCGCCATCATCAGCCGCGCGACCGCCGCCGGCATCGGTGCGCCGACGCCCGCGGCGTGCGAGAGCACGATGTTGCGCTGCAGGGTTTCGAGGTCGGCCGCTTCGATGCGCACGCTGGCGAGCTTTCCGAAGCCGGTGTTGATGCCGTAGACGGGCTGGCCCTTGGCGACAATGGCGGCGACCGTGCGTTCCGATCGCGCGACCGCCGGCAGGGCCCGCGGATCGAGCGACAGCGCCGCGCCGCGATAGACGTCGCGCCAGGCGGCGAGCGGCACCTCGCCCGGTGTCAGGACAACCTCGGTCATCGGCCCCTCCAGACCCGTGCGTGCAAGGGGTTGAAGCCCATGCGGTAGACCAGCTCGGCGGGACGTTCGATGTCCCAGATCGCAAGATCGCACCATTTGCCGGCGTCGAGTGTGCCCACCGTGTCGAGACGGCCGAGGGCACGCGCGGCTTCGCGGGTGATGCCGGCCAGGCACTCGTCGACGGTCAGCCGGAACAGGGTCGCCGCCATGTTGGCCGCCAGCAGCAGCGAGGTGAGCGGCGACGTGCCGGGATTGCTGTCCGACGCCACGGCGAGCTTCACGCCGTGACGGCGCAGCAGCTCGACCGGCGGCTTGTGCGTCTCGCGCACGAAATAGAAAGCGCCAGGCAGCAGGACGGCGACGGTGCCGGCGGCGGCAAGCGCGGCGACGCCCTCTTCGTCGACCTGCTCGAGATGATCGGCCGACAGCGCGCCGTAGTGCGCGCCAAGCTTCGCGCCGCCCAGGTTGGAGAGCTGCTCGGCATGCAGCTTTACCGGCAGGCCATGCGCCTTGGCCGCCTCGAAGACGCGGCCGATCTGTTCCGGTGTGAAGGCGATGCCCTCGCAGAAGCCGTCGACGGCATCGGCCAGGCCCTCGCGCGCAATAGCCGGCAGCATCTCGTTGCAGACGCGCGCGATATAGGCATCCTTGTCGCCGTTCGCCTCGGGCGGCAAAGCATGGGCGCCGAGGAACGTCGTGGTCACGGCAACAGGCCGCAGCTCGCCGATGCGACGGGCCGCCCGCAACGACTTCTGCTCGGCCGCGAGATCGAGCCCGTAGCCCGACTTGATCTCGAGCGTGGTCACGCCTTCCTTGAGAAGAGCGTCGACGCGCGGCAACGCACTCTGCACCAGCTCTTCCTCGCTCGCCTGCCGCGTCGCCCGCATGGTCGAGACGATGCCGCCGCCGGCGCGCGCGATCTCCTCGTAGCTCGCCCCTGCCAGGCGCAGCTCGAACTCATGGGCGCGGTTGCCGCCATAGACGATATGGGTGTGGCAATCGACCAGGCCGGGCGTGATCCAGCGGCCTGCACAGTCCACGGTCTCGGCCGCCTCAAAGGACGGCGCCTCGGCGGCCGCGCCGGCAAAGACGATACGGCCGTCGCGGGCCGCGATCAGGCCGTCCTCGACGAGGCCCAGCCCATCGCCCGCCATGGTGGCGAGCCGCGCATTCTTCCAGAGTCGGTCACATTGCATGGGGTCGTTATTATGACTATACATAATCACATGTCCAGAACAGACCTGTGGTTCGCTTCCCTGCTCCTGCCCGAGGGCTGGGCGGACGATGTGCGGCTCACCGTGATCGAGGGTCGTGTCGCTTCGGTGACGCAAGGCACGGCTGCAGTGCCCACGGACGAACGGCACGAGATCGGCCTGCCCGGGCTGCCCAACCTGCACAGCCATGCCTTCCAGCGCGGCATGGCGGGCCTCACCGAGCGGCGCGGCCCCAGCGAAGACAGCTTCTGGACCTGGCGCGAGGCGATGTATCGCTTCGTCGACCGGATGGAACCCGACGATGTCGAGGCGATCGCGGCGCAGGCCTTCCTCGAGATGCTGGAAGGCGGCTTCACGCGGGTGGGTGAATTCCATTATCTCCACCACGCGCCGACCGGGGCGGCCTACGACGATATCGCCGAGCTTGCGGGCCGCATCGCCGCGGCGGCGTCCGCGACGGGCATCGCCCTCACCCTGCTGCCGGTCTTCTACGCCCATGCCGGCTTCGGCGGGCAACCGGCAGCGCCCGGCCAGCGCCGCTTCGTGAACGACGTGGAGCGCTACGGCCGCCTGATCGAGGCCAGCCGGCGCGCCGTGTCGTCGCTTCCCGATGCGGTCCTGGGCATTGCCCCGCACAGCCTGCGCGCCGCCACACCGGCGGAAATCACTACGATCCTTCCGCTGGCTGCCGGTGGGCCGATCCACATCCACATCGCCGAGCAGACCAAGGAAGTCGACGACTGCCTGGCCTGGAGCGGCCGGCGACCGGTCGAGCTGCTGCTCGATCGTCTGCCGGTCGACGGGCGCTGGTGCCTGGTGCATGCCACGCACGTCACCGAGGCCGAACTCGACGGCATGGTCGCCCGCCGGGCCGTCGCCGGGCTCTGCCCGATCACCGAGGCCAATCTCGGCGACGGGCTGTTCCCGGCCCGCCGCTTCCTCGACGGCGACGGCCGCTTCGGTGTCGGCTCCGATTCCAATGTGCTGATCGATGCGGCGGAGGAATTGCGGATCCTCGAATACGGCCAGCGGCTGGTCCTGCGCTCCCGCAATGCGCTGGCGAGCCCGGCCGTTCCCTCGACCGGCCGCCGACTGTTCGACGGTGCCCTGCTCGGGGGCAGCCAGGCGCTCGGCGTTGCTGGCGGCCTTGCCGTTGGCGCGCCGGCCGATCTGGTCAGCCTCAAAGCGGACGACACTACGCTCGTCTGCCGGCGCCACGACCAGTGGCTCGACGCCTGGGTCTTCGCCGGCGGCCGCGCGCAAGTCGATTGTGTCTGGCGTGCCGGCCGCAAGCTCGTCGCGGCGGGACGGCACCTCGAACGCGAGGCGATCGGCCGTCGCTATCGCCAGACGCTCGCCCGCGTGCTGCAGGAGGCGTGACCCGAATGGCCAGCGACAGGACCGGCGGCGCGGCCTCGCTTCACGCGAAGATCCTGGGCGACATCGAAGGCCGGATCCTGTCCGGCGCGCTGCCGCCCGGCGCGCGCATCGCCACCGAACACGAGCTCGCCGCTTCCTACGACTGCTCGCGCATGACCGTCGTCAAGGTGCTCACCCAACTGGCCAATGCCGGTCTGATCGAGCGCCGGCGCAAGGCCGGCACCTTCGTGCGCCAGCCGAGCTCGCAGGCAGCCGTGCTGGAGATCCATGACATCAAGGCCGAGGTGCTGGCGCAGGGCCAACCCTACCGCTTCGAAGTCGTCGCGCGCACCGTCCGGAGCGGCGACCGCCGCGATGCGGCGTTTCTCGGCCAAAAGACATCGGTGCAACTTCTAGAGATCACCTGCCGTCACTTCGCTGGCCGCAAGGTCTTCTGCCTGGAGGAGCGGCTGATCAACCTCAAGGCGGTCCCCGGCGCGGAGGCCGAATCCTTCGCAGACGTATCGCCCGGCCGCTGGCTGCTCGATACCGTCCCCTGGACGGAAGCGGAGCACCGCATCCGCGCCGCCGGCGCAAGCCGCGCCGAGGCGGCCCGGCTCGACACCGCGGCCGGGGCGCCCTGCCTGGTCGTGGAGCGGCGGACCTGGCGCGGCAAGACGCCGATCACCCATGTGCGCCTAGTCTATCCCGGCGATGCCCATCAGCTCGTGGCGCATTTCACACCCTCGCAGCGATAGCTTCCCTCACACTGCAATTCGGCTAGGATGTGCCTTAATCATAAAGCAGGGAAGGCACATTCAAGATGGCAGAGTTGTTCCTGCGGCGCCGGCGTGCGCTCGCTCTCTCCGGCGGTATGCTCGCCGCCCCCATGGTTGCGTCGGGCATTGCCCGCGCGGCCGACGACTGGCCGAGCCGGCCGGTGCGCTACATCGTGGTCTTCCCGCCCGGCGGGCCGACCGACACACTCTCCCGCATCGTCTGCGCCCAGCTCAGTGAGCTGACCGGCCAGCAGTTCATCATCGAGAATCGCGCGGGCTCGGGCGGCAATATCGGCGCCGACGTCATCGCCAAGTCGGCCCCCGACGGCTACACGGTCGGCCTCTACACGATCGCCGCGCACGCGATCTCGCCCACGCTCTACGGCAAGCTGCCGTTCGATGCAGCCAAGGATTTCACCGGCATCGCCATGCTGTGGTCGGTGCCGAACTTCCTGATGACGCGGCTCGACTTTCCCGCCAGCACCATTCCCGAGCTGATCGCGCTGGCCAAGGCCAACCCCGGCAAATACTCCTTCGCCTCCTCCGGCGCCGGCACCAGCCCGCACCTCACCGGCGAGATGTTCAAGCAGATGGCCGGCGTCAATCTCCTGCACGTGCCCTATAAGGGCAGCGCGCCGGCGCATCAGGACATCCTGGCCGGCCAGGTCGACATGATGTTCGACAACATCCCCGGCCCGCTCGGCCTGATGAAGGGCGGCAAGGTGAAGGGCATCGCCGTCACCTCAAAGGCACGGCATCCCGCCGTGCCGGACAAGCCGGCGATCGCCGAGTTCCTGCCCGGCTTCGAGATCAGCTCGTGGGGCGGCATCTGCGGGCCGGCCAACCTGCCGCCGGCGATGGTCGAGAAGCTCTCGGCGCTCACCAAGAAGGCACTCGACACGCAGGCCGTGAAGACGGCGTTCGAGCAGCAGGGCGCCACCAACATGTGGATGACACCCCAGGACACCGCCGCCTATCGCGCCAGCGAGGAGAAGAAGCTGGCGCCCATCATCAAGGCGTCGGGCGCCAAGGTGGAATAACGATCAGGCGTCGAGTGCTGTCCGGCCGAGCACGACGTCTTCATAGACGTGGAGCGACGGCAGGCCGCCGGTGTGCATGAACAGCACCTTGGCATTCGGCTTGAAGTGACCCTGGCGGGCCAGACCGATCAGGCCCGCCATGATCTTCCCGGTATAGACCGGGTCGAGCAGGATGCCTTCGGTGCGCGCCAGCATCTGCACGGCTTCGACCATCTTGGCATTGGGCACCGAGTATTTCGGCTGCCAGTAGCCGCCGAAGCTCTTCACCGCCTCGCGCGGCACCTTGCCGAGCCCGAGGAGGTCGGCGACCGCCTGCGCCTCCTTGTGGACCAGCGGCTCCTGATCGGCAGGGTCGCGGCTGACGCCGATGCCGATCAGCGGGATCTTGATATTGTTGCCGAGAAAGCCCGCGACCATGCCGCCATGGGTGCCGGAGCTGCCGGAGCCCACCACAACGGCGTCGAGAGCGAGGCCCATGTCGTACCACTGCTGCTGCATCTCCTGCACGCAGGCGACGTAGCCCAGGCCGCCGATGGCGTTGGAGCCACCGCCGGGAATGACGTAGCCCTTGCGGCCGAGCGAGGCGAGTTCCTGCGCCACCTTCGACATCGCCGCCCCCATGTCCGAGCCGCCGGGCACGACGGTGATGGCCTCGACGCCCATCAGCTCGAACATGAAGTTGTTGCCGCCGGCTTCCTTCTTGTAGCTGCCGGGTACGCGCTCCTCGATCACGAAGCGGCACTTCAGTCCTTCCTTGACCGCCGCCGACAAGGTGATGCGGCAATGGTTGGACTGCGGCGCGCCGCAGGTGATCAACGTGTCGGCGCCCTGCGCCAGGGCATCGGCGGCCAGGAACTCGAGCTTGCGGGTCTTGTTGCCGCCCGGGAAGAGGCCCAGCAGATCGTCGCGCTTTATCCAGATCTCCGGCCCGACGCCGCCCGGACAGCCCGCCGCCAGCGCCTTGGTGAAATGCGGCAGGACCTCGATCGGCGTGGGCGCGTGGGTGTAATGACGGCGCGGGAAACGGGCCAGATCCATTCTATCGACTCCAGTCTTGGCTACAGCGAGGGAAGGCTATTCGGTGATGACGCCGCAGGCGATGCGGTCGCCGGCATTGCCGGTCGGATCGGTCTTGTAGTCGTCGACACCGGCATGGATGACGATTGCCGAGCCGTCGGCATCGAACACCGAGTTGGGCTGGCCCTTGGCCAAGGTGACCATGTTGTTGGCGATGTCGGCCGTGAGCTCGCCATTGGCGGGAACATAGAGATTGGGCATGTCGCCGGCGTGCGAGCCTTCGGCCGAGCCCATGCCGTGCTTCTTGCTGGCCGGATTGAAATGTCCGCCGGCGCTGGTGAAGGGCGGCTCACACTTGCCCACAGCGTGGATATGGAAGGCATGCTCGCCCGGGGCGACGCCCTTCAGCGCCAGCTTGAGCAGCACGCCCTGCGGCATCTGGACCAGCTGGACGGTGCCCACGTCCTTGCCGGTGGCGTCCTTCAGGCTGGCTTTCGCCGTCTGGGCCTCGGCGACGGACGAGGCCGCAATGCCCAGGGAGAGAGCCGCAGCGAATGCCGCAAAAAATCGACCAGTTCGCCCAGTGCGCATTGTATCCTCCGGTTGGTTCGAGGCCTGTGACGGCGCAAGAGACTACTCCAGCACCTTCGGTCGCCGGTAGAGCGGAAAGCCGTTGTAGGGCGTCGAACGGTCGTGATCCGGCACTTCGTAGAAGTTCGACTTGCCGGCATTGTGCAGCCCGCCATCGACACGCAAGGCAATGCCGGTGACGTAGGCAGCGGCATCGCTCAGCAGATAGACGATGGCGGCGGCGATCTCCGATTCAGTGCCGTGGCGCTTCAGCGGCACGCGACCTTTGACGCCGCGCAGCACGCCGTGGGCACGTTCAGGGTAGCGATCGAGGCCCGACGAGGCGATGAAGCCCGGCAACACCGAATTCACCCGGACGCCCGAATGCGCCCATTCCACCGAGGCGGTGTAGGTGAAGTTGGTCTGGCCCGCTCGCGCGGCGCCGTTGTGGCCCATGCCGGGATTTCCCAGCTCGAAATCGGCGCCGACATTCACGATCGCACCGCCGTGCTTGTCCATCGAGCCGAGATAGACCGCCTTCGACACCAGGAAGGTCGCGGTCATGTTGTTGTTCACCACGGCGTTCCAGCCGTTCAGCGATATGTCTCTGAGCTGGGCCGGGAACTGTCCGCCGGCATTGTTCACCAGCCCGTCGATGCGGCCGTCGCTCCAGCCGAGCACGCCGTCGACCATGGCCTTGACCTCGTCCTCGCGCCGGAGATCGGCCGCGAAGGTGAAGGTGTCGGGATCGCCGAGTTCTTCCTTCACGCGATCGAGCTTCTCCTGGGTGCGGCCGGCCAGCGCCACCCGCGCCCCCAGCGACTTCAGCTCGTGTGCGGTGCAGCGCCCGAGGCCCGAGCCGCCGCCGGTGACCAGAATGGTGCGACCGGCGAACAGGCCGGGACGAAAGACGGACGCATACTGCATGGCGCTACTCGAAGCTCGGGTCGGCAGAGGAGAACATGGCCGCAGACTAGAGCAGCGCCCAAGAAGAGGGAACCGCATGCGGTTCCCTCTTCTCAGGCATAAGCTGCTCTAGAATCGATGGAATCTAGAGCACGACCTTCCGCGCGACTGAGTCCAGTCGAGCGGAACGTGCTCTATCCTTGCCGGCTGCGCAACGCGAGGCGGCCGAGCCGGTGCTGCAGCAGGCGGATCAGGGCGAAGCCTGCCTGCAGGGTGATGCCGAAGCAGACGATGCCGATCCCGAACAGCACCATTTTGTCGCCGAGGGTCGGCATGCGTTCGGCCTCGCGCAGGATCACGGCGATCCCCTCGCTGACGCCGATCGCGGCGCCGGCGCTGGACGACATCACCAGCACGAAATAGGCGCGCGTGACATTGGGCAGGAAGAGCAGCGCGCCGAGCGGGGAGCCGTCGCGCAACTGCTTCAGCGCCTCGCCGCCATTGTCGGCGACGTAGGCCGCAGCATAGGGCACCAGCGACAGCGCCACCGTCATAAGCCCCGACGGCGCGACGTTGACGCCGAGAAGAGACGCATCCGAGGGGATGATGTTCAGCAGGAAGAACATCACGACGAAGGTGGGCGCCGCCCGCATCAGGCCGATCAGCGTCGTGGCGATCGCGCCCAGCACGCCGCCGGCGAGCTTCGCCCAGGTGAGCAGGCCGCCCACGGCGAGGCCCAGCAGCAGGGCGATCGCGGCGATCTCGAAGTTGGTCACCATGCCGCCCAGCAGCTGCGGCAGGAAGTCGGGGGAAATCCGGCTCATGCCGCCACCTGCCGGCGCTCGAGCCAGAGACGCAGCTTGCCGCACAGCCAGACCACCACGATCACCACGGCGATGTAGAACACCAGGAGCAGCGAATAGGTGCTGGCGCGGCCGCTCGCGAAGGAGGTGATGTCGGTGAGCGCACTCAGCAGCTCCGGCGCACCGATGAAGCTCGCGATCGGCGTGCCCTTGGCGGCGTTGATCAGGAACGACACGATCTGCGTGGCCGAGCGGCTGACGGCGCGGCCATAGAGGCCGGTCGCGACCGATGCCGCCCCGCCTCCCTGCTCGGTCCGCAGCGACTGCATGGCCTCGGCGATCGCCTGACCGGCATTGCTGCCATTCATCAGCCCGAGCGCCACGATGGCCGCCCCGATCGCCACCGCGGACGAATAGGGAAAGAGCGCATGCGCCACAGCGGCCGAGATGACCAGGGTCAGCACGACCGGCGAGGATTGCAGGATCACGGTGAGCGTCCGGGCCGGCCATCGAACGACTGCGAGGCGCGCGCTCTGCGCCGCACCCAGCAGCAGCGCGAACAGCAGGGTCGCCGCGAGCGCGCCGGCCACCAGGATCAGCGAGTTGGCGATGCCGTCCTTGAAGAGCTGCCAGGCCGGCATGGTCTTGAACATCGGCAATTGCAGATCGATGCCGAGGCGATCTTCGATCCAATCCTCGAAAGCCGCGACGCGCGCGGCGAACGGCGTGGGCTCCAGTTCGGCCGTCAGCGCGGGCAGAACGCAGGCCCGGTCCTTGCTGCCGGTCGCGGTATTGCAGTCCGGCCGGTTCCAGACCTCGCGCTGGCGCTCGAGAAACGCCGTGCCGATGCGGTTCTCCTGGGCGATCCTCAGAAAGACGCCATCGCGCAGGAAGATCTGGCTGATCAGATCGAGGGCCCTTGCCAGCCGGTCGCTGCCCGACGGCGCGACCGCCATGCCCCAGGGCACCTGGGCGAAGCCGAACTTCTGGTCGAAGCGGTCGGCAAAACGCGGATCGGTGAAATAGTAGGCGAAGAAACTGTCGTCCTGGGCGGCCAGAGTGCAGATGTCGTCGCGCAGCCGGTCAGGTAGGACGCCTGCCTCGTCGAACAGCATCAGGCGCGCATTATGCGCCACGATCTGGGCGTTCGAGCCGTTGCCCACGGTGACGCAGATCGTGCGGTTGGCGACGTCGGACCAGCCTTTGATGTCCAGCGACTTCGGCCCGACGAGCGTCGTCTCGGACTGATAGTAGTGCGGACGAATGAAGCGGACCTGGCTGTCGCGCTGGGCATTGTGACCCATCGTGGCGATGGTGAGGTCGATCTTGTCGTCGGCGAGCAGCGGAATGCGGCTGGCGGCATTGACGCGCGTGAACTCGGGCTCGACGTCCAGGCGCTTGGCCATCGCGCGCCCGACATCGACGTCATAGCCCAGCCGCTCCTGCCCCTCGCGCGTGCCGAACAGCGGGTAGTATTCGCGTACGCCGATGCGGATCTTGCCGGTGCAATAGAGGCGGACGAGCCGATCGAGACCGGGCTGACTGCAGGCGCCGGGGGCCGCTGCCGCCGACCGGGCCTCGCCGAGCAACGTCTCGAGCGCAGCGTCCGGCGTCTCGGCGCGCCCCCCCGACGCCACGAGCAGAACGAGCCAGAACAGCGCCGCGAACAGGCCGGGCCGAACGGTCATGTCAGTGACGTGTCCCGGCGGGAGCGATCTCGACGATGTGGAGGTCAGCGAAGACGTGCGGGCCGTAACGATGGATCGTCCTGCCCTCTTCCGTCTGCAGCACCGACGGCGTCATCAAAGCGAGCTTGTCGCCGGGGATATGGACCATCACCGAGGCGAGGATGGCGAGGTGCAGCCCGTGACGCCGGGCTATGGCGCGCGACCGCTCGATGTCGACGAAGGCGTTGTGGGTGAGGACCGCCCGCGCCTCTCCAGTGAAGTGATCCCGCAAGCCTTCGAGGAAGGGATCGAGGAACTCGCGGCCGTCGGCACCGCCCGAGCTCCAGCTCGGCAGGCGGCCGGCGAGCTCGACATGCGCCATCGGGAAATGCGGGAGATTGGCGACGATCAGGTCGAAGCGGCGGCCGGCCACCGGCTTCCACATGTCGCCGTGGAGCAGCTCGGCGTCGTGGCCGAGCTGGCGGAGCAGGGTCCGGCCGGTGAGGATGGCCTCGCCTTCGATGTCGATGCCGCTCAGCGAAGAGGCCCCCAGGCTTGCGAGGGCAGCCAGCACGACACCACTGCCGCACCCCATTTCGAGGACCTGCCGGTCGCGGACGCGTTCGGGTTCGCGGCGCAGGACATGGATGAGGGCCGCGGTGTACTCGCTGGGCCGCAGGGCCGCCGTGGCAGGGGAAGGCTTGCCGATATCGAACATGGGGGCGATCTATTCGTCGCTCAACGCGACAACTGGCGCTGGACGCGCGGCGTGGTTTCCATGACGGCGAGGCGGCGCGCCATCTCGGCAGCCACCGTATCGTCGGGGTACTCGGCCAGGATCTCGCGGTAGCGTTCCAGGGCCAGCGGAAAGTTTTCGGCGATCAACGCATCGTAGGCGTCCCGCGTCATGCGGCAGAGTCGCAGCATCGCCTCGTCGGGCTCGAATTCCTCGCCGAGGCCGTAGGCGCCGACCAACTCGTAGATGGGAATCTTCGAACGGCGCCCCTTGACCACGACATCGTCGACCGGCCGCACGCAAAGCCGCTCGCCCGCTTCCTTGAATACCGAATGGCTGATGCAGATGCGCGTACCGTACTCCTTGTTGATGCCCTCGAGGCGCGCCGCGACGTTCACGCCATCGCCCATCACCGTGTAGCTCATGCGCTCCTTGGAGCCGATATTGCCGACCAGGACGGCGTCGCTGTGGATGCCGACGCGGATACGCATCGGCTTGCCGCCTTCGGCCTGCCAGCGCGTGTTGAGGGCGGCCATGCCACTGCGGATACGCAACGCCGCCTGGCAGGCGCGCAGCGCGTGGTCCTCGAGCAACGCCGGGGCCCCCCAAAAGGCCATGACGCCGTCGCCGATGAACTTGTCGATCGTGCCGTGCTCCTCGTTCACCGCCTTGGTCACGACCTCGAGGTAGGCCGAGACGCGCATCAGCAGGTCCTGCGAGGGCAGTTCCTCTGACAGCGAGGAGAAGCCCTCGAGGTCGGAGAAGAAGATCGTGAGGAAACGGCTATGGCCGCCCAGCTCCAGTTTCTGGTCGGACTCGAGCAGTTCGCGCACCAGCCCGATGGGCACGAAAGCAGCGAAGGATTTCACCGCCGCATCGAGCGTATCGATGGCGCGCGAGAGCAGCGCCACCTCGCGGATCGGCGACTGCAGTGGCGCCGTCGGCTCGCTCGACAGATCCTGGATCCTGGTCACCTTGTGGGCGAGCTTCTCCAGGGGTGCCGAAATGACGCTCGACAGGAAATAGATGATGAGGATCTGCAGGACGATGGCGAGCAGGCCGAAGGCGAAGAGCTTGTTGTTGTGCGCCTCGAAGACGCTGGTGAAGTCGGCGAGCGGCGTGATGACGAAGAGCTGCCATTTCTTGCCGAACGAAGCGGGCAGGGTCGTCAGGCTGGCGACGTACTCCCTGCCGCCATGAAAGAATGAAAACGTCTTGTTGTCGTCGCCGCGCGGACGCAAGCCGAAGGCAACGGCCGGCAGGTCGTTGCCGAGCGACGTGACGTGCTGCAGCTCGACCTTGCCGGCATGGCTTGTATAGGTCCTGGCCCCCTCCGAGTTGGCGATGACCCGGCCTTGATGGTCGAGAATGTAGGAGAGCGTGCCCGGGCTCACCCGGCGCTCGCCGAGATAGCCGGAGAGATCGTCCAGCGTGATGTCGGCGGCCGCGACGCCCTGCAGCTTGCCGTCCTGGTAGAACGGCGCCGCGACCGTGAAGCCGACGAGCCCGAGGGCCGCGAAGACGTCGACGTCGCTGACCGAGAGCCCGCCCGACTGCTGCGCCGTGCGGTACCACAGGCGCGCACGCGGATCGTAGGAGGTTGTCTGCTCCGAGCTGCCGAGTTCCCGTCGATCGCCGTCGAGGAAGATATAGTGGTCGATCGGCGCCGACCTCAGCGACGGATCGATCCAGCGTTCGGCGTAGCGCGTGCCGGGCGGCGGCAGCCTGCCCTGGACCTCGACCGCCGGATCGATCTGGCGGGCCTGGCGGAAGGCGCCGTCGTTCAGGCCGACATAGGCGCTGACGATGCGGTCGCTGTGCTGGAGAATGCTGAAGAGGTAGTTAACCGAGCGCTTGCTGGCGAAAAAGTCGGGCTGCTCGCTGCCGATGGCGGCGGCGCTGCGGATCAGCGACTTGATGGGATCGAAGACGTTCTGGATGTTCTCGACCGCTTCGACATTGAAGCGCTTCAGCAGGCTCTCGGCATTGTCGCGCGCGGTGCGCTCGTTCGAGAGGTAGTTCGCTGCGACGATTGCAATGAAGACCGGTACGGTCAGCAGGACGAACAGCGTCAGAATGCTGGGACGCAGGCGCAGATTCGTGTCGTGAAAAAATCTCATCCGCCCAATGATCCGCACACCCCCCAGCGATTCTTTCAGTATATTTGAAAGGAGATTCGGCGTCCAATGACGCCACATGGTCTTTTCAAGAGACTACCTTCCATGTCTTTCATTCTCCTCTCCCCCACTTCGGGGGAGAGGCCGGGTGAGGAGGAAACGAAGGACGCTCAAATCACGCGAGCGCATGGGCAAGGCCGCCCCCTCACCTAGCCTCTCCCCCAAAAGGGGGAGAGGAATATGAGGGTCCAGACCGCGAGGGCCCCTACACCGGCGGGCGCTTCAGGTGCCAGTCGGTTGCCTGCTGGTAGGCGTGACCGGCGGCCAGGATGGAGGTCTCATCGAAGGCACGAGCGGCGATCTGGAAACCGGTCGGTACGCCGTCGCGAGCCATACCTCCCGGCAGGGTGAGGGTGGGATGGCCGCTCATGTCGAGCGGCGCCGTATAGCGAAGCCGGCCGGCTACAGCCTCGATGTCGCGGCCGCCCGCAGCCAGGGCATCGAGCGACCAGACCGCCCGTTCCATGACCGGCAGGAGCAGCAGATCGACCGACGCCAGGAGCCGGTCGAGGTCACCCTTCACCGCCGCGCGACGCAGCAGCAGCTTCTGCAGATCCACGCCCGACAACTTCAGGCCGGTATCGAGTAGACCCGCCAGCACCGGGCCGTATTCGGCGGCACGCGCCGGATAGGTTTCGGCATGGGCCACGGCGGCTTCGACGGAACAGAGCGGGACCCAGTCGTAGGAGGCCTGAAAGAAGCTGTCCGGCAACGCGATGTCGACGATCTCGGCCCCCGCCTTCTTGAAGGCTTCGACGGCGCCTGCCAGGGCACGGCCCGAGTCGGAATCAAGGCCGCGGCAATTGTTCGGCAGGCCGATGCGCCGCCCTTTGACCCCCGATGAGATCGCAGCAGTGTAGTCGGGCACCGGCTGAGGCGCCGCGGTCGGGTCGTCGGGATCGGCGCCGGCGATCACGGCCAGCACCAGAGCAGCATCGAGGGCGCTGCGCGCCATCGGACCGATATGGTCGAGCGACTCGCCCAGCGGGAAGACCCCGGCGCGGCTCACCCGGCCCCAGGTCGGCTTGAGACCGCTCAGCCCGTTCATCGTCGAGGGAAAGCGGATCGACCCGCCGGTGTCGGAGCCGAGAGACGCAAAGCAGAGACCGGCCGCCGTCGCCGCTCCCGACCCCGACGAGGACGAGCCCGTCCAATAGCTCGCATTCCAGGGATTGAGCGGCGCCGGAATGGTTGGATGGTGGGCGCCGTAGGCGCCCTCCGTCATCTGCAGCTTGCCGAGGATGACGGCGCCCGCCTGCCTGAGGCGGGCGACGACCGTGGCATCCTTGGCCGGCAGGTTGGCGCGATGGATCGCCATGCCGGCTGCCGTGGCGACCCCGGCCGTGTTGCACAGGTCCTTCACCGCCACGGGAACGCCATGCAACGGGCCGCGCGACGTGCCGGCCACCGTCTCGGCATCGAGCCGCGCGGCATCGGCCAGCGCGCGCTCGGCAGTGACCGTGGCGTAGCTCTTGAGGACAGGGTCGACTTCAGCGATGCGGTCGAGCATCGATCGGGTCGCCTCGACAGACGACAGTTGGCGCGCCTTCAGGCGCCGCGCGACCTCGTCGAGCGACAGGTAATGCAGATCGGCCGGCATGCGTACACCCTCACAGCGATTTATCCATCACCTGGATATGTTCGCCGCGATAGACGCGCTGCTCAAGCGCTTGCCAGCCGAGACCGGCATAGAGCGCGGGGGCCGACGAGGTAAAAAGATAAAGTCGCGAATACCCGAGCCGGCGAGCGGCGTCCTCGACGGTGCGTACGAGCGCCGACGCGATGCCCTTCTTGCGATGCTCGGGACGGACGAAGACGCTGGCAAGCCAGGGGTTGCGCGGATCGCCTTCGAGATCGTCGAAGATCAATGAAGCGGTGCCGACGATGCGGCCCTCTTCGTCGAGGGCGACAAAGGCGATCGGTACGCGATCGACATTCATCTTCCCTCGGATCCTGGCCGTCCGCTCCTCGAGCGTCTGGCCAGGATTGAGATGCCCCCACTCGGCGAAGCCCCAGACCGAGACCTGCTCGACCAGATCGGGGCGTTCGACGAGTGGGACGACTCTCACCGTTAGTCGGAGGCCTTCAGGTTGACCGCCGCGGACCGGCCACGCTCGGTGGCGATCTCGTAGCTGATCTTCTGGCCTTCGTTGAGGCCGTTGAGGCCCGAGCGCTCGACGGCGCTGATGTGAACGAACACGTCCTTGCCGCCATCAGCCGGCTGGATGAAACCGAAACCCTTGGTGGCATTGAACCACTTGACCGTGCCTGTTGCCATTTCTCACTCCTAGGCAGTTAGACCGAGCACACAAATGCGCGCTGACGTTGCGCTCGTGCAACCGTCTGCGACAACCGAAGAAATTTGGAAAAGCTCGTGGTGGGAGATCCGTAGCCGCTGTGGGCAGGGCCGCCAAGGCAAGGCCAAGTTCGTAAGTCGTAGGGCCGCATATGGTTGGTTAACGCAGGGAAGTCAAGTTGGCTCCCACGGAACCTTCACATTGTTGCGCCGATCTTCCAAGGCTCAAATTCGTCGTCGCCGATGCCCAGTGCTTCCGACTTGGTTTTCTGCCCGGAGGCCGTGGCGAGAACGAGATCGAAGATGCGCTGGCCGCTCTGCTGAATAGTTTCTTCACCGTCGACGATGCTTCCGCAATTGATGTCCATGTCGTCAGTCATGCGTCGATAGAGGGAGCTATTCGTCGCAAGCTTAAGCGATGGTGTGGGCTTGCAACCAAAGACACTGCCGCGCCCCGTCGTGAAGCACAAAACATTGGCACCGCCGGCCACCTGCCCCGTAGCGGACACCGGGTCGTAGCCGGGCGAGTCCATATAGACGAACCCTTTTGCGGTGATCAGCTCTGCATATTTGTATACGTCGATCAAATTGGTTGTACCGCCCTTCGCAACTGCACCCAGCGACTTTTCGAGAATGGTCGTCAGTCCGCCGGCCTTGTTGCCGGGTGACGGATTGTTGTTCATCTCACCGCCAGTGCGAACACAATGCTCTTCCCACCAGCGGATACGCTCGACGATCTTTTCGCCGACCTCACGACTGACGGCCCGCCGCGTTAGCAGATGCTCTGCACCATAAATTTCGGGCGTCTCGGACAGCACTGCCGTGCCGCCGTTGCGAACCAGCAGGTCGACCGCAGCGCCGAGCGCCGGGTTGGCGGAGATCCCCGAATAGCCGTCGGAGCCGCCGCATTGCAGCGCCAGGATCAGTTCGCTGGCGGGGATCGGCTCGCGCTTCACCCGATCGGCCTCGGGCAGCAGTTCTTTCAGGAAACCGACGGCGCGTCCGACGGTCTTGGCCACGCCGCCTTCGTCCTGAATCGCCATCGGGATCAGCTTGGGACCTTCCTTCAGTCCTTCCGCATTCATCAGGCCGGAGATCTGGTTGGTCTCGCAGCCCAGCCCCAGGACCACGACCGCCGCCATGTTGGGATGCCGGACGTAGCCTGCGAGTGTCCGGCGCAGCACGTCCATCTCGAGGCCCGATGCCGCCATGCCGCAGCCGCCGCCATGGGTCAGCGGCACCACGCCGTCGATGTTGGGATACGCGTCGAGCAGCGGCGCGAGCTTGGCGGCGATCATCCGGCTGGTCGCCGCCGAGCAGTTCACCGTGGTGACGATGCCGAGGTAGTTGCGGGTCGCCGCACGGCCGTCGCCGCGGCGATAGCCCATGAAGGTGGCCGGCGGCGACACATAGTCCGTCGGATGGGCATCGGCGCAGAATGCGTAGTCGCGTTCGAAATCGCCCATCGCGCAGTTGTGCGTGTGGACATGCGCGCCGGGCGCCAGATCCTCGGTCGCAAAGCCGATGATCTGATTGTACTTGCGCAGCGGTTCGCCCTTCTTCACCGCCCGGGTCAGGATTTTGTGCCCGGGTGGCACGCGCGTCGCCGCCGCCACCTCGCCCTCGATCTTGGTGCCGGGCAGGATGTCCATACGGGCTACGACGACGTTGTCGCCCGGATGCAGCCGGATGGTGAGCGGTGCCGTCATTGTCGTTTCCTCCTGGCTGGCCCGATTCGTTATCCGACCGGGGCGCTGGCTGATTGGGATGCTACGCCGCCCGCTTGCTTCTTATCGCGTCCACGGCAGCGAACAACGCGCGACACTCGGCTTCGTCGAGCGACCGGAGCGGCGCGCGCATGCGCGACCAAGCGGCGGCATCGCCCCGACGATGGCCGACCAGCGCCTTCACAGCCGCGGTCACGGCATAGGGCAGCACCGCTTCGACCATCGCATTGACGCGCGGCTCCTCGATGCCGTCGAGCAGAGGCCGCATCAGGTCGGGCGCGATATTGGCAAGCCCGGTGATCGCGCCGGATGCGCCGAGCTTCATCGCCTGCGCCAGCAGCCGCTCGTCGCCGATCAGGACATGCAGATCGCCATGCTGCTTCAGGAGTGCCTGGGCATTCTCCCAGTCCCCCGAAGAATCCTTCACGCCTTTGACCTGGGCGGGGAAGGCTTTCTTGAGCGCTGCGATCAGTTCCATCGACAGGCCGACCGAGGTGACCTGCGGGATATGATAAAGGATGACGTTGTTCGCCTTGGGGCCGAGCCCGGCCAGCACGGCAGCAATCCAGTCAAACAGGCCTTCATCGCCCGGCGCCTTGAAATAGAAAGGCGGCGCCAGGAGGAAGCTGCCGCAGCCCAGCATCAGGCCGGCCCGGCCCTGCGCGATCGCTTCTTCGACCGAGCTCGCCGCGATCCCGACGACCAGCTGTGTCCGGGGATCGATCCCAGCCCCGACCAGGGCACCCAACGCGCGCTGGCGTTCGTTTGCGCCGAGAGAGGCCCCCTCGCCTGTTGTACCGAAGGCCGTGAGGCCGTCGCAGCCATCGGCCAGCGACTGCCGGGCATGGGCGACGAGCCGCGGCAGGTCGATCGACCGGTCCTCGGCAAAAGGCGTGGCGAGGGCGACGGACAGGCCAAATCGATCGGAGCGCATGGCCACATGATAGTGCGGCTGCCAACCGAGTGGAACCGCACGCGCGGTTCCACTGATTGAAAACGCCTCGTTTCCGGCATCTCCGATTTCGGCATTAAGAAAGGCGGGGCGCCCCTGGCGACCCCGCCTTTCCCAGCGGTCATGCGTTCGTCAGCCTCGGCTACCGGTCACGGTCCCAATGGCTTTCATGATAGTGCCACTGCTCGCGGCCCTCGATGTAGCGACGGTCCCATCGCTCCGGCACGTAGCGATAGCCCGGGCGGTTGGGGAACCAGGCGCCGGCATGCCAGACATAGCGGCTGTCGACCCAGCGCCACTGGCCGGGCGCCCAGAC